>CAIYQO010000211.1 GCA_903928345.1 uncultured bacterium
AACCATGGCGATCTTCCTGAAGGGGGTGGTGGTGAGATACGATCCACTTCAGGGCAGCCCGCCATGGTTCCTTTCATTGAGGCCGGTTGCTCCGGGCAGCGAACGAACCCGGAGCGAGGGGGGGAAAGTGCGAAAGTCCACGCACATGCACCCCGCGTAATATATGTCGTCCGGGGTGAAAATAAGCGTAGAGGGAGGCGTGATGGATTTCGAAGCGGCATATCGGGACGCGGAGGCACGGTGCGCCAAACTCGAACGGGAAACACGCAGCCTGCACTTCTGCCGCTTGCTCATCGACTTCTCCCCCGACCCCATGCTGGTGCTCGACCGCGCCTGCACCTTCCGCTTTGCCAACCGCCGGTATGCGGAGATCGTCGGCCTGTCCGTCGACGCGATTGTCGGTTCCCACGTGCGCGAGCTGGTCGGCGAGGCCTTCTTTGCCGAAATCGAACCCTTGCTCGACCGAGCCTTTGCCGGCGAGGACATCGCCTTCGAGCAGTGGTATTCCTTTCCGTCCATCGGTCTGCGCTATTTCGACATGCGCTACTTCCCGTTGCAGGCAAAGGGGCACGTGCGGCACGTGGCGATATTGTTGCACGACATCACGGAGCGGCGGGAGGTCGAGGAGCGTCTGCACGACAGCGAAGCGCGCTTCCGCGCCTTCTCCGATGCCACCACCGAGGGGATCCTGCTGCACGAACATGGGCGCATCGTGGATTGCAACGCCGCCTTTTTGGAACACGTGGGCTACACGGCACCGGAGTTGATCGGGCATTACGTGCTGGAAGTCGTGGCGCCGGAGTCGCGCGCCGAGATACAGGCGCGGTTCGAGGCGGGGGATCCCGGGCCGTATGAGGCCGTCTCGCTGCACAAAGACGGCAGCAAGACAATCGGCGAGATACGTGCGCGCGATATCGTCTACCACAACCATCCCTTGCGCGTGGTGGCCGTGCACGATATCACCGCGCTGCGGCAAACTGAGGCCCGCTTGCGCATCGCTGTCAAACGCACCGCGGAATGGGGGGCGGAGCTGGATGCCACCATCGACGCCATCCCCGACGGCTATATCGTCTACAACCCCGACGGCACCATTCGCCGCATCAACGAGATGGCCCGGAAGCTGTTCGGCTTCGAAGAGGCGGACTTCACCCTTCCGTATACATCACGCATGGCGCGGCTGCGGTTGGAGACCTTTGCGGGAGAGGCGCTGACACTGGAGCAGGTACCCTCATACCGCGCCCTTCACGGCGAGGTGGTGCGCGGCGCGTTGCTGGTGGTACACCGGGACGGGTATGCCACCTGGCTGTCGGTGAGCGCCGCGCCCATCCGCATCAACGAAGAATTGACTGGCGTGGTGATGGAATACACCGATGTCTCTTCGCTGCACGAGTTGCAGGAGCAGCAGCAGCTCTACTTGCACATGATCTCCCACGACTTGCGCTCGCCGCTGACCATTATCCACAGCCACGCACAACTGCTGCGCGAGGAGGCAGCGGCGGATAGTAACGTGCACACAAGTGTGGACGCGATTCTGCGCAGCGCCCAGCGCATGAACACGATGATCCAGGATCTGGTGGATATCGCGCGGCTGGAAGGGCGGCAATTCGAACTGCACCCGCAGGCAGTGGCGCTGGATGCCTACCTGCCCGACCTGTTTGCGCGCCTGTCCCCGGTGCTGGACGTGACGCGCATTACAGTGAAGCTGTCCCCCGCGCTGCCCCCCGTGTGGGCGGATTACGACCGGTTGGAGCGCATCCTGACAAACCTGCTTTCCAACGCGCTGAAATATTCCGACCCCGGCACACCGGTAGAGCTGCGCGCGCGCTCCCTCGACGGTAAAGTCGAGGTGTCGGTGGAAGATCACGGCCACGGTATCGACGCGCAGGCGCTGCCGCACCTCTTCGAGCGCTTTTACCGGGCGCGCGAGGTTCGCGGCGGCGGCATCGGGCTGGGGTTGTACATCACCCGCCTGCTGGTGCAGGCGCACGGAGGGGATATCTGCGTGGACAGCGTGGAGGGGCAGGGGACCACCTTTGTCTTCACGCTGCCCACGGCGTAATCCAGCGCGTAAGGCCGGGCAAGTATCGCGATAATGGCAGCCCATCCCGAACGGATATTTACTATTGCCGCAATTGTGGAAGAATCGTACACTATAGCCGTGCCGGTGAGCACAGGGTTCGGAGATACGCGCGCGTTATGGATGTTCTTTTTATCAATGGTTCTTCACGCGGTGATCACAGCAATACGAAGCTGCTGATCGAGCATTTCGGGAAGGGTGTGGCCAACACGCCCGGCAACACCGTCGCCACGGAATTCCTCTACGAGCACGAGGATTTCAGCGCGTTGCTGAACGCCGCCGCACATGCCGACGGGGTGGTGCTGGCCTTTCCGCTGCGCGAAGGCGGCGTGGCGCCGACCACCGTGCGCGACTTTCTCACCGCGGTGGCGTCCCGGCTGGCGCTCAGCGAGCACCTGGTGGAGCTGAGCGAGCAGATGGCCGCGCACGTCACCTGCCCGTATGTGCTGCTCCTGGTCACCGGTGGCAGCGAAGGGCCGCAGGCACTGCCCGGGTGGATCACCTCGCGCGTCTTCACCCTGTACATGCAACTCGGCAAGCAATTCGGCACCCACCGCCCCCTTGACCCGGATCTCGTGCGCCGTCTCACCCACCCGCCGCGCCTGCTGCCGCCCGTCTTCTGGCTGCTGAAGTTCGCCGCTCGCCTCCACATCACCAACCCCCGCTGGGAGGAGTTGCTGCGCACCCACCGCGCCTTCTCCCGCAAATACCACCGCAAGCACCGGAAGTAGAGGACGGGGGGCTAACTATTCAGCCTGCTCTTTTGCCCCGAAGGGGCGTGCGATGCTAGCCATGGGTGCAACCCGTGGTTCGTGGGAGAATAAATACCACCGAGCCCCGACGGGGCGACAGATCGCGTGTCTGCCGCCCCGTCGGGGCTCGGTTTTTCTTTACGTTCGGCACCACGGGTTGCACCCGTGGCTAGCATCGCACGCCCCTTCGGGGCTATTATCGAGCCGGGCTCCCGCCCTGTTCCAGACGGTGACCTGGCACTATTCCTACGCCCCGCTCTTTGCCGCGATGCGCTGTTTGAGTTCTTTGTCCATGCTGCGCTGCATGGCTTCGATGCTTTGCACGCTGTCGTAGGGGTAGTCCAGCGCCTGGCAGGCGGCGGGCAGGTCGGCGTAGCCGGCGCGCTTGGCCTGCTGGTCGAGCCATTCCAGCACGTCCGGCTGCAGGCGCAGCTCGGTGGCGGGGGTGTTCAGATAGGTCGGGCCGGTGGGGCGCTGTGAGGCCACGCGGGGACGGCTGCCACGGCGCTCACGCGGGGCATCCACCACGCGGCCTTCGTCCAGCTCGCTGTCCAGCTCGGTGCCGAAACCGGCGGCGGCCAGCGCGCGCCCGATGGCGCCCGTCTCCGCCTTCTCCACGTAGTCGAAGAAGTTCGCCGCGGTCTCCGTCTTCGTCCCCTGCCCCAATACGCGCCCCTCGGCGTCGCGCACGGTGGCGTGGAAGCGGGCGTATCCGGTCACCTTGGTGCTGCCCTTGGTGAAGGGCCGCTCCAGGTCGACCGCCACCTCACACGTCTCGATGCTCCCGTGCGAATGCACGGTGCGGAACCACTTGACGCGCGCGGCCACGGGCAGGTACTCCTTGCCGTTCAGATCGATGGTAAACTCGCCGGGTCGAAATTCACGCTGCTCACTCATGCTGCTCTCCTTTTTGCGGAAAACGGGGACAGTATCTTGTACCCGCACGCGCGAAGAGCAAACAAAAGTGTGGTGTTACCCGTGACACGGTTACGGCAAGAAGAACACCGGCTCCAGCGGCGTCATCGCTTCATCGGGGCGCTGACCGTCGAGGGCTTCGAAGAAGTCGCCCATCTCGGCCTGCCAGCGCGCGTTGACCGGTTCGCGCTCCATGCCGGCTTGCGCGGCCTTGAAATCGTCCGTTTCCAGGTAGCCGACGAGCAGCCCGTCCTCGCGCAGGAAGAGGGAGTAGTTGTGCCATCCCGTGCGGCTCAGCGCGTCGCGCATCTCCGGCCACACGTCGGCGTGGCGGCGCTTGTACTCCTCGAGCCGATCCGGCTTCACCTTCAGTAAGAAGCAAATGCGTTGCATGGGAGGTCCTTTCGTAATAATGCACAGTGGAGAATGCACAATGGAGAATGGAGAATGGGGTTGGCGGGTCCGGCATGTTACCACCGCGAACTATACGCGGTATGCCGACACGCCCATCCAGTAAACCACTTCTCCTTATCCAACATTCTCCATTCTCAATTCACCATTGTGCATTCTGCATTTATAACACTTCCGCCCCGCGTTGCGTCTGCAGCTCTTTCGCCTGCAGCCCCTTGGCGGTGTCGGGGGAGCCGATATACATGGTGTCGTATGCTTGCTGCGACGAGGTGAACGGCGCACCCTGGCCGTTCCAGTTCAGGTTGGTGTAGACGGGATTCGTGCGACCCGTCTCCTGCTCGCGACGGGCGATGTGGGCGGTCATGCGCGTTGTCAGCTCCGCCACGATATCCGGGTGCGTCGCGGCCATATTGTGGTCCTCACCGGGGTCAGTGGGCAGGTGATACAGTTCCACCGCGGGCTTGAAGTGGAAATCCGGCTCCAGCGCGCGGATGAGCTTCCACTTCGGGGTGTGCCAGCCGTGCTTGCGCATCCAGGTGGCCTCGGTGAAGTAGAACTCCGCCTCCTCCGCACGCGGTTGCCCCATCATGTGCGGCAGCAGGCTGCGCCCGTCGAACGCGATGCCGGAATCGATCCCCAGCAGGTCGAGGATGGTCGGCGTCACGTCCTTCTGCTGCACGATATCGTCGCAGCGGACGCCCGCCGGCACGCGGCCCGGCAGCACGAAGGCCAGCGGGACGTGCAGCGTACAGTCGTAAGTGCCGTGGTGGTCGAAGTAGCAGTCGTGGTCGTACAGCGTCTCCCCGTGGTCGGAAACGATGGCGACCAGCGTGTTCTCCTCCAACCCCAGCGACTCCAGCGTGGCGAAGATATTGCCGATGCAGGCGTCCATGTAGGCCAGCGCGCCGTCGTACTGGGCGATGACGTACTCCTTATCCGTACAATGCGGCGGGAACCAACTGCGGAAGTAGTCGCAGAATGGCTTGAAGGCATACACCGGATCGAGGGAGCGGTTGGCGGGGTCGCATTCGTCGCTGTCGTAGAAGAGGCGCTCGAAGGGACGCGGCGGCAGGTAGGGCGAGTGGGTATCCATGTGGCGCAGGAAGAGGAAGAAGGGGTCCGGCTCTCCGGCGAGGCGCTTCAACTCGGGGAGCGTCACGTCGTTCAGGTTTTCCGCCTTGTGGCTGCGGCCTGAATTCCACGACCCCCAGCCGCTGAAGTCGAGGTAGTTGCCGAACCCGCGCGACGCCGGGTTACCGCTGAAGCCCACGCAGGTGGTGTTGTACCCCGACCCGCCCAGGATCTCCGCCAGCGTGGTGAGATGCGCCGGCAGCCCGCCCTGGTGCCGCAACGCCACCACGTCCATGCCGAAGCAGTCCATGCCGGTGAACATTGACGAGTACCCCGGCGTGGTGGGGATGTGCGGACTGAAGCACTGCGAAAACGCCGTCCCCCCCGCCGCAAAGCGGTCCAGGTGCGGCGTGGTGAGGCGCGGATAGCCGTACAAACTCATATGGTCCGCGCGAAGGCTGTCGATGCCGAGTAGCAGCAGGTTGGGTTGTCGCATATCATTCTCCAGTTTGTAATCGTGCTCGTGCTCGTAATCGTAATCGACCGTGAAAAATAGGGACAGGCATGCATTTTCCGATCACGGATTCGTCCCATGCATCCGGTGACTGGAAAATGCGAGCCAGTCCCCATTTTTCACTACACCAATGCTATCGCCGGATCGTCCAGCATCACCCGGCGGCCTTCGCGCGTAGAGACGTAGGTGGCCAGCACCATGCGCAGGGAGACGCGGGCGTCTTCGGCGGTGGCGAGGGGGGCGCCGCCCTGCAGGAAGTCGGCCAGCGGCTTGGACAGGCCCAGGATGCGCTCCCAGTGATTCGCGGGGCTGGGGATGTCGCTGTACGTCCACTGGCCCTCGTCGGCGAGGAACCACTTCAGGCCGGATTTCCCCTCCACGCGCGGCGCGGCGCAGCCGGGGCCGTCGCCGAAGGACTGGATGATGACACCCTTCTCGGCGTAGATCTCGGTGGTATTCTCCGCGGCGACGCAGGTGAAGGAGCACGCCACTTCCACCAGTGGGCCGTCGGGGTAGCGGTAGAGGGCGATGCCGTTGTCGTTGGGCATCCAATCGTTGGCGGCGGTGATGATCTCCGCCATCACGCTCTGCGGCGCCCCGAGCAGCCAGTGAATCATATCCACCGGGTGCGCGGAATCGTCCGCCCAGATGTCGCGGTTGAGTTCGGGCACCACATGCCAGGTGTGCGCGAAGCCGGGGTTACGGTGCATGCCCAGCCCGTGCCGCCGCCGCACGGCATACACTTTGCCGAACTGCCCGGAGGCGAGCAGTGCCTTCATCTGGATATTCTGCGGGTCGGTGCGCATCTGCCAGGCCATGCTGAAGGGCACGCCGTGCCGCGCCACCGCGGCGACGATGCGGTCGGCCTCCGGCAGCGTGAGGGCCAGCGGCTTCTGCAGCACGATGGCCTTGCCCGCCGCCGCCGCCTGCTCCACCAGCTCCGCGTGGTAGGCCGTCTCCGCGGCGATGACCACCGCGTCTACCCGTGCCAGTACGTCAGCGGCACTGTCCAGCCCGGCGAAGCCATACTGCTCCACCGCCGACGTCAACCGCCTGTCATCGTGATCCCACCCGGCCGCCACGGTCACCCCGTACTCCGGATGCTCCCGCCACGTGCCGAGATACCCATTCACATGCCCATGGGCCAGGCCCAGAATACCGACGTTTACCGCCATGGTTTGCTCCTTTTTGAAAACCGCAAAGACGCAAAGAGCGCAAAGGACACGCAAAGAACAAAGTATTCGCAAGCGCAGACTGAAATATCTGCGCCGACATTTCGACCTACCAGCCGGCCCTTTCACTAACTCTTTACGTCACCTTTGCGCCCTTTGTGTCTTTGCGGTTAATCGTCTCTTAGACTTCCGCCACCGCCACCGCCCGGTTCCCCTCGTCGAGTGAGCGGATGGCGGCGTGGATGATGCGCTGGGCTTCCAGGCCGACGGCGCCGGAGCCGTCCACGTCGGCGGGGGCGATGCCGGCGGTGAGCCCCTCCAGATAGGCGTGCAGCCGGGCGCGAAAAGTGTCGTCGAAGTCGCGGTACCCGCCGAAGATCGGGTTGGCGACCACGCGCTGTTCCATCGAGTCGGCGGGGAAGAGGGTGGCTTTCAGCCACATGTCCTCCACCACGAAGCGCCCGCCGGTGCCCGCCACTTCGCAGCGCTCCACGTTGTGCGCGCGGGCGATGTCGTAACTCGACGTCAGGTGCCCCACCGCGCCACTGGCGAACTGCATGTTAAAGCTGGCCGTGCTCCAGATATTCCGTCCCGATGCTTGCTTGGCGAAGCACTGCACCGTCTCCACCGGCCCGCAGAACCACGTCATCATATTCACCGAGTGGGGGTTGAGGGCCTTCAGGTGGTAGTTGCGCGTCTCGAACTCGCCGAATTTGCCGATCCACAGCGCCATGTTGCAAAAGAGCAACTCCCCCAGCGCACCACTGTCCAGCCAGCCCTTCGCCGCGAGGGCGGCGGGGGTGAAACGGTGATTGAAATCCACCGCCAGACAGCGGTTTGCCGCGTTTGCCGCCGCCACCATCTCGCGCGCCTTGTCCAGCTCGTTGCAGATCGGCTTCTCGCAGAGTACATGGCACCCATGCGCCAGCGCCTGCATGGTCGCCTCGTAGTGGTCGCTGCTGTATTCGAATCCGCCGGTCGCCACGCTCACCAGGTCGGGTTGAAGCGCGGCGAGCATCGTCTCGGCGTCGGTGAAGCTGGGCACGCCAACGGCTTCGCCCCCCGCCTGCGCACGCTCCGCCACGCGGTCGCACACCCCCACCAGCTCCGCCAGCGGGTCGGACGCGTAGATGCGCGCATGTAATCTTCCAATCGGCCCCTGGCCGATGACGGCAACACGTAAACGCATCGCAGTTCCTCCCTTTCCAGAACTCGTCAGCACTCGCGCTTCCGCGCGACCCCGGCGATGGTAATCCCCAGGCCTTCAAACAGGTTATAAATCGCAAAGCCGTACAAGAGGGTATACAGCACGTAACCGAGCAGCAGCAGCGCAATCGGCCGCAATAACTGCCGGGCACTTTGCGCGTAAACCTGGCGAAAGTTATAGGCGGGCTCCAGCACTTTCATCGTCATTGCTTTGGAAAATGAGGAAACCGGTTCGTTATTTTGCCGCAGCGATTGCGTGGAGAGCGCGTCGAACAGATACCACCAGTTGTAGAGCACCACGTCGGAATCATACGCGGATGGCTCCGGATGGTGATTGGCAAGGCGCACATCGTCGAGCGCAGCACCGGCCAGCATCCCGAGTCGGCCGGTCACATGCACACCGCCATCCGACAGCACGGTGGCTACCGCGCCGATGTGGTCCAATTGTGTCGACAGTACCGTAGCCCGTGCAAACGCCGGCGGGTGCAGGACGATATCGATGGGTTGATCGGCGACCTTTTTCGACTTCTTCGCTGTCTCCGCCAGGAAATCCGTCGAGCCTTTGGCCATGGTATTGAAGAGATTGTCCGCATACGTAAATGCGGTGCCTTGCCCCACTCGGTTCAACATCCCCACGGCAAAAATCAGCACGAAGAGCAGCATCCCCACGAGGCCCAGCACGAATTTGCGCGGTTGCACGATCCAGCGTTGCCCGGTGGTATGCCGCGGGAGGATCTGCCGCGCGAAGACGCGCAGAATCCAGAGGGCAAAGAACCCGACAATGGCGAAAAAGACGATGGCGCCGATCTGCTCGATGAGTACCGTAGCGGCTTTGTCCAGCGAGAGATAGCCTAATTCCACCAGCCGCCGCGGCAAAGCGCAGAGGCGATTGACGAAGCCGGCGATGATGGTGAGCGCGTAGAAGACGCGAATCTGGTTGCCGGTGATGACCCGGGTAACCAACGCGCCGATCTGCACCCCGACCAGCGACCCCAACAGCATGCCGATCGCCACGGTATAGAAGACGAAGCCGTAGATCGCATACTGGAAGATGGACGAATAGGCGGTGGTGAAGATAATCTGCAAGATATCCGTGCCCACGGTCGTGAAGGTCGAGACCCCCAACCCGTAGACAAACATGGGAAAGGTGATAAACCCGCCACCCACCCCCATGATCGAGGCGACGGCACCGACGAGGAATCCGCATAGGATGAGCGGGTAGATCGAGATGCGCCGCCCCCCGGGGACGAGATCCTGGTCGAAGGTGACAAACGGCGGCAACGGTAATCGCTGCATCGTCGCTGCGAAGGCCGTGGTGGCCCCGGCCTCTTCCGCGTGGGGCTGCCGGCACTGCCGCCGCCAGTCATACACGGCGTAGCCACCCAGCACCCCCAGCACGAGGACATACACCGAACTGATCAGTACATCGCTTAACGCCGGATTGTATTGAAAAATCATCCGGTTAATCAGGCCGCCCAACGTGACACCGCCGAAGGAGCCGACGACGAACCAGGCCGCCAACCCGACGTGCACGTTACCGAGCTTTTTATGGATCGCCGTGCCGATGATGGCCTTGGCAAACAGATGGAACTGGTCGGTCCCTACCGCCATAATGCCGCGAATCCCGAAACTCATCAGCGCCGGGGTCAGGATATAGCCACCGCCGGCCCCGATGACGCCGGTGATCAATCCGGCGATGAGTCCGACGAAGATGGAGCCGTAAAACATGGTGGCAGTGGCATAGGACGGCATATAAGCCTTCACGCCGCCCACTAACGCCGGCAGGTGTGCCGATGGTGCGCCGGACGCCTCGACGGCCAGCAGCACCAACACCGGCAGCGTCAACAGCGCCAGCATGCCTAGACCACGCCGGTGCGCGAGGATCGCCGTCGAAAGCCGGAAATCCCAGCGCGCCTGCGCCCGTGCGATCGCCTGCACCGTTTGTGCAAGGTCGCGTAATCGCATTACAGCTCCTTACCCTGCGCGCTGCCAAACATGGGCATCGCACGCTCCGTCATGTCGGCGTGGCGCGGCGGGGAGAGTCCCGCCGCGCCCCGTCGTTGTTAGATCCGCTCCACCACCGGGTCGCCGTGCAGCGTGGGCAGGGCGTGCGGGCGCACCAGGGCGCCGCCTTGCTCGTAACTGTCGATGACGGCGAAGATGTATTCCATCGTCGCCAGGGCATCGCGGCCCGAGGAGCGCAGCCCTTCCAGCGACACGCCGTTCGTCACGTCTTCCAGATAGGCGTGGATGCGGTTCGGGAAGGTGACGCCGAATTCCTTCAGCCCGGTGTCGAGGACTTCCGGCGGCGCTTCCTCACCGATGCCGTAGTTGACGCCCGGCTTGGGTGCGCCCCAGTAGGTGAGCTTTTCGGCGCAGTTCTCGATGCAGAAGGTGCCTTTGCTGCCCGCCACTTCGCAGCTCCACCAGCCGCCCAGGCCCCACACGGCGTCGCCGCGGTGGCTGATGAGGTAGCCCACGGTGTCGTTGGCGAAGTGCACGTGCACGCTGTTCACCGACACCAGCAGGTCGCCCTTGTTCTTGCGGAAGCCCGGCTTGGTGCTGAAGGACTGCACGTGGGTGATGTCGCCGCAGAAGTAGCGCATCACGCTGAACGGGTGGGTGAGGAAGGCCTTCATGTGGCCGTAGGGATTGTAGAAGCGCGGCGACTTGTTCAAGCCGTACGTCTCTTCCCCGCCGTTGAAGCCCACCTTGAACATGCAATAGACCGTCTCGCCCACCTGGCCCTCGTCCATATACTGCTTGGCGCGCTGGGCGGTGGGGGTGAAGTAGTGGTTCAGGTTGCAGCCCAGGTAGCGCTGTTGCGCGGCGGCGTAGCGCACCATCTCGCGGCACTCCCCGATATCGTTGGAGAGCGGCTTTTCGCACAGCACGTGCTTGCCCGCCTGCAGCGCTTCCATGGTGGGTTCGAAGTGCCAACTGCCGTTTTCGTAGCCGCCGGTGGTGACGTCCACGATGTCCAGCTCTTCGTTGGCGAGCAGGTCCTTGACGCTATAGTACGCCTTCACGCCGTACTTCGCGGCTGCCTCGTCCGCCTTCTCCTTCACCACGTCGCACACCGCAACGAGCTGGGAGAGGTCGTCCGTCTGATGCGCGGTCGCATGGGTATTGCCGATGCCGCCCATGCCCACGACTCCGACTTTCAATGCCATCATCGTTCCTTTCGTGTATGTGTTCAGGAGTCAGGAGTCGGGAGTCAGAAGGTTCGCCCTCGTTCCATGCGCCTTCTGACTCCTAACTCCTAACTCCTATCTCCTAACTTCTCGCGGGGTAGCTCACACCTTCGCGGCGCGGGCCTGCAAGCGGGCGGCGTCGCCCGGGTTGCCGATGTGCAGCGTGTCGTAGGCCTGCTGCGACGTGGTGAAGTAGTCGATGCCTTCGGCGCCGTGCCAGCCCGGCTGATTGAACATCGGGTTGGGCAGGCCGGTTTCCGCTTCGCGCCTGGCGATGAAGGCCTCCATGCGCGCCTTCAGGAAGGCGACCAGTTCCGGCTCCGCGTCGGCCAGATTCGTCAACTCCTGCGGGTCGGCGAGCAGGTTGTACAGTTCCACCGGCGGCTTGGAGTGGAAGTCCGGCTCCAGCGCCACGATGAGTTTCCACTCCGGGGTGCGCCAGCCGTGCTTGCGCATCCAGGTGCACTCGGTGAAGTAGAACTCCGTCTCGTTGGTCAGCGCTTCGCCGTAGGCCATGGGCACCAGGCTGTGGCCGTCGAACTGGTCGGGCACGTCGATCTCCGCCAGCTCCAGCAGCGTGGGCACGAGGTCTTTCAACTGGCTGTAGCCGTCCACGTAGCCGACGGGCATGCGCCCCGGCGCGCGGATGATCATCGGCACGGTGAGAGTGTTCTCGTAAGTGCCGTGGTGGTCGAACCAGCACTCGTGATCGTAGAGCGTCTCGCCGTGGTCGGAGGTGAAGACGACGATGGTGTTCTCCGCCAGTCCGAGGTTTTCCAGCGCCGTAAGGATCTGCTGGATGCACGCGTCCATGTAGGCCACCGCGCCGTCGTACTGCGCCACTTCGTACTCCGCGTCGGTGAGCCCCTCGGGCATCCACGAGGCGAAGTAGTCGCAGAACGGCTTATTGGTGAACACGGGGTCCATGGAGGTGTTCTCCGGGTCGAACTCGTTGCCGTGGTAGAACAGGCGGTCGAACGGCGGCGGCGGCAGATACGGCGTGTGCGGGTCCATGTGGCGCAGGAAGAGCAGGAACGGTTGCTCGCCGGCGGCCAGGCGCTCCAGCTCGGGGATCGCCACTTTGTTCAGGTTCTCCGCCTTGTGGCTGTAGCCGTCCGGTCCGGCGCCCCACCCCTCGAAGTCGATGTAGGTGTCGAAGTTGCGCGCCGACGGGCTGTGGAAGCCGACGCAGGTGCTGGCGTATCCTTCCGCCTTCAGGATTTCCTGCAGTGTGCGGATATCGCCGCGCATCTCGCCCTTATGGCGCAGCGCCACGATCTGCGTGCCGAAGCAGTCGCGCCCGGTGAGCATGTTGGCGTAGCCGCTGGTGGTGGGAATGTGCGGGCTGAAGTTGCGCAGAAAGACAGTGGCGCCCTCCGCGAACTTGTCGATGTGCGGCGTCGTCTGCAGGGGATACCCATACGTGCTCATATGGTCCGCCCGCAGCGAATCGATGCCGAACAAGAGAATGTTAGGCTTGGACATCACGAGTTCCTCGCTTTCAAAGTCGAATAAAGAGACGGATCGTTCAACGTTCAACGGGCCTGACACGCCTGCAGGCACGCCTGCATATGGCCGCGGGACTCGGCGGCGATGATGCAGCACTTTTCGACGGGGTATTCCTTCGCGCCGATGATTTCCAGGTCGACGGGGCCGGTGTAGCCGGCGTCGTGCAGCACGCGGATGTACCCGAGTAGGTCGATGTCGCCGCGGCCGTTGGCCTGCATCTCCGGGATGCCCGGGCCTTGCTGCATGCCCTTGCAGTCGCGGATGTGCACGTGCTTCACGCGGTGCACCACCGCCCGCAGCGCTTCCACCGGGTTCTCCTGCGCGCGATGAATGTGCGAGGGGTCCATGTCGATGCCGAAGGAGGGCAGCGTGATGGCTTCCATGGCGCGCAAGGTGGTGGGGGTGTTGTAGATCGCGCCGCCCACGTGCGCCTTCACGCACAGGGTGACGCCGTATTTCCCCGCCATCTCCGCCAGCGTGCCCAGCGAATCGATGGTCTGCCGCAGGCTCTCCTCGTCATCGCTCTTGCCGCCGGGGCCGCAGTTGACGATGGGGATGCCGATCTCCACCGCGGCCTGGAAGGCGGCTTCCATCGTTGCCGGGTCCTGCGACGGTTGCTCCATCGCCAGCAGCGCCAGCCCGTACTCCGCCGACAGCCGCTTGATTTCCGGCGCGATCTCGCGCCAACGACCGAGCACCAGGTGCTCGCTCATCCCGTCGATGGCCGACAGCTCGATCCCGTCGTAGCCGGCCAGCGCCAGGTACTTGAAGGCGGTGTCCAAATCGTACCCGCCGAAGAGAACCGAATTTGCGCCGAGTTGCATAGGTGTCGTCTCCCTTTCCTGTGATCGATATAGTGCACCCTTGGGAGGGCGAGCGTACTCGCGAGCCGCGTGCGGGTGTGCCGTGCACGTTAATTGTTATGGTTGATGCGTGTGGACTATTCACGCGTGCAGATCGTTTCCGCCGTTACAACCGGTTCCTTCGCTCACGGCTCGCGGGTACGCTCGCCCTCCCATTGTGAATCGTTTCGCTTACCTGTTTTCGTCCCACAGCGTCTCCCGTGGGAAGAAATCGAAATCGTATTGGCCCGCGGCGGTGCGCCAGCGGCCCACGGCGTCGGGCTTCACCGGGATGCGCGCGAGCGGGAGGCCAAGGAAGGCCTCCAGGCGCGCGAGGGTAGCGGGCTGGTCGCACACGAACTCCTCGAAGCGCACGTCGAGGCGGCGCGTGGGGGAGGGTGTGGCTTGCATGATGTCGTACTGGTACTTCCAACTGATGGCGCGGCGGCGGCGCAGGTCGTCGGTGTGCTCGTAGGGTACGCCGAAGTCGGCCAGGTCGTCGGTAAGGTGCGCGCCGAGGATGGAATCCCGCGGGTCACGCATCCAGTAGATGTAGTGGATGTCGGGGAAGAGGCGCACGATCCATGGGAGCACCAGCGTGGTCTCGGGGATCTTCCACCCGGTGTGTTCCGCGTCGCTGCCGAGTACGCTGGCCAGATACTCCTCGATCAGCCGCGTGAAGGCGGGGTCGATGGGCATGGTGTGCAGCGCCGAGAAGTCCCAGTGCAACCCGCCCAGGTGCTTCACGTGGCGCGCCATCACCCGGCAGGCTTCATACATCGCCCCCGGCGGCAGCAGATCGCCCGATTCATTCAGCGGTGCGCCCATAAAGACGCCGCTGGCGCTCAACGTATGCGACATGGCGCGCGTACCCGAATGCCCGCGCCCGATGACGGTAATGCGCATGGATACCCTTTTCGATCCCAGAACTGATCCGCGCCTTCCGGCGCCGCCCTCATCCCCGACCCTCATAGGCGTTGGGTTACCATTGAGGCTTGGCTCATATTCAACCTGACGTTAAAACGTCAGGCTACCGGCTGCGCCCCATGAATGGGGCTTTGGTAGGCGATGACAGGTTGTTTTTACGTTTGGTCGATGGTTATTCGTTCGTGAATACAGCTATTGACGACGATCAACAAGGTCAAAAACACGAGACTAGGGTCACAAACGCTCGCCAAGCCCCTTTCAAGGGGCGCAGCCGGTAGCCCGCCGATTTATCGGCGGGTCAAATATCCGTTAGCCGAATATTCCCCGCGCGCGCAAGCACGCCCACGCCGCCTCGACCAGCGTGGCAACGGGATCGCCGCCCGCGTCGAGGGTCAATTCCGGCGACACGGGGGCTTCGTAGGGCGCGGAGACGCCGGTGAAGTCGGGGAGCTGCCCCGCGCGCGCTTTGGCATACAACCCTTTCGGGTCGCGGCGCTCGCATTCCTGCAGCGGGGCATCGAGCCACGTCTCGATGAAGTGGTCGTCCCCGATGATGCGCCGGGCGAGGTCGCGGTCGGCGCGGTAGGGCGAGATGAAGGCGGTGATGACGATGAGCCCCGCCTCGTTGAACAACCGTGCTACCTCGGCGACGCGGCGGATATTCTCGCTGCGGTCGCGCGGCGAGAAGCCCAAATCCTGGTTCAGCCCGTGGCGGATGTTGTCGCCGTCGAGCACCACGCAGGGGTGGCCGTCGGCGATCAGTCGCGCTTCCAGCGCGTAGGCGAGCGTGCTTTTGCCCGCGCCGCTAAGGCCGGTGAGCCACACCGTGGCGGGTTGCTGGCGCAACAGCGCGGCGCGCTGGGCCGGGCCGATTTGCCCGTCATGCCGGGTGAGGTGGCGCGTACTGCCTGGGGGCGTATCCGCCGCACGCACGCCGGTGATGAGCCCGGCGGCTAACGTGGCGTTGCTCACCGGGTCGATGAGGATAAAGCTGCCCGTCCCGCGGTGCTGCGCGTAGGCGTCGCAGAGCAGCGGCTGGAAAAGGGACAACCGCACGGCGCCGATTTCGTTCAGCCGCAGCGTGTCCGCCGGCTCCTGCGCCAGCGTGTTGGGGTCCACCCGGTGGTGCAGCGCCGTCACCTGCCCGCGCGCCAGCCGGGTGGTGTGCTTCACCAGCAGCGTGTGGTTCAGATGCAGCGCACGCGGGTCCATCCAGATCAGCGTGGCGTCAACCTCGCGCGCTTCCTGGGGCAGATCGTGCGGATGCGCCAGCAGGTCGCCGCGGCTGATGTCCAGCTCGTCGTCCAGGCAGAGCGTCACCGCTTGCGGCGCGCACGCGGTGGACACCTCGCCCGCCGGGGTGAGGATGCGCGCCACCCGGCTCTGCTTCCCGCTGGGCAGCGCCGTCACCGGGTCGCCCACGTGCAGGGTGCCGGAGGCGATCGTGCCGCTGTAGCCGCGAAAGTCGGCGTTGGGCCGCAGCACCAACTGCACCGGGAAGCGGAAGGCGCCCGGCGCGGTGTCGCGGTCGATCTGCACCGTCTCCAGGTGTTCGAGCAGTGTCGGCCCGTCGTACCACGGCATCCGGTCGCCGGGGGTCACCACCCCGTCGCCGTGCAGCGCGCTGATGGGGATCACCGTCACGTCGGGCACACCCAGCTCCGCGGCGAAGCGCGCGTATTCGTCGCGGATGCGCGCGAAGACGGCGGCGTCGTAGTCGACCAGGTCCATCTTGTTCACCGCCACCAGCAGGTGGCGGATGCCCAGCAGCGCGGCGATAAAGCCGTGTCGGCGGGATTGCGTGACCACGCCCTGCTCCGCGTCGATGAGGATGACCGCCAGGTCGGCGGTGGAGGCGCCGGTGGCCATGTTGCGCGTGTATTGCTCATGGCCGGGGGTGTCGGCGATGATGAAGCGCCGCCGCGGGGTGGAGAAGTGGCGGTAGGCCACGTCGATAGTGATGCGCTGCTCGCGCTCCGCCTTCAACCCGTCGGTGAGCAGCGCCAGGTCGATGCCGTCGTGCCCGTTGCGCAGCGAGGCCGCTTCCACCGAGGCGAGGTGATCCTCGTAGATCCCCTTGGCGTCGTGCAGCAGCCGCCCGATGAGGGTGGATTTGCCGTCATCCACGCTGCCCGCGGTGGTAAAGCGCAGCAGGTCGGCGCGTTTTGCTTCTTCGATGAGACCGGGCACGGCCATCAGAAGTACCCCTCGCGTTTCTTCTGCTCCATCGAACCCTCCTGATCGTGGTCGATAAGCCGGGTGATGCGTTCGGAAAGGCGCGTGGTCATCATCTCGCCGATGATCGCCTCCACCGTGGCGGCGTCGGAATGCACCGCGCCGGTGCACGGGTAGCACCCCAGCGTGCGGTAGCGGCAGAGGACGCGTTGCGTCGCATCGCCCGGCGCCAGACGGGAGTCGGGATAGACGGGGATGAGCTGCGTGCCGCGCACGAGCACTTCACGTTCGGCGGCAAAATACAGCGGCACCACGGGGATGTTCTCGCGGTGGATGTACAGCCAGATGTCCAGCTCCGTCCAGTTGGATAGCGGAAAGACGCGGATGCCTTCGCCGGGGGCGATGCGTCCGTTGTAGAGGCTCCACAGCTCCGGGCGCTGGTTCTTCGGGTCCCACTGGCCGAAGGCGTCGCGGAAGGAGTAGACGCGCTCCTTGGCGCGGGAACGCTCTTCCTCACGCCGCGCGCCGCCCATGGCCGCGTCGAAGCCGCCCTCGCGCAGGGCGTTGAGCAGCGCCTCCGTCTTCAACGCCGCGCAGCAGCGCACCGTGCCCAGATCCCACGGGTTGTCGCCGCGCGCGATGGCCTCCTCGAAGCGGTAGACGCGCAGGTCGACGCCCAACTCGGCGCACACGCGGTCGCGGAAGGTATACATCTCGGGGAATTTGAGGCCGGTGTCCACATGGAGGAGCGGGAAGGGGATGCGCGCGGGAGCAAAGGCCTTCTGCGCCAGGCGGAGCATCACCGAAGAGTCCTTCCCGATGGAATACAGCATCACCGGGTGCTCGAACTCGGCCACCACCTCACGCATGATGTGGATGCTCTCCGCCTCGAGCAAGTCGAGGGTAGTCAGGCGTGTCTGTAATTCCGACGGTCGCAAAGAAGGCATGACGCTCCCCACACTGCCCATCCTACCGCGCCGCCGAAGGCGCAACCTTGAGAATCCGGCCACTCTTTAGCAGAATCGGGCCAGAAGTGATGGCAAACCTTTGGGAGGACGAGCGTACCCGCGAGCCACGGATACAGATAAGCGATGAAGCTGTCGGGCTCGTAGTAGGTTCGCAGCGCAGCAAGGGCCGTAATACCCATCACATCTTCGATGTGATGGACGCGCCTTGCTGCGCTGCGACGCTACTACGAGCCCCAAAAATGCTCACCTTTTCTACCCCACGGGCTCGCGGGTACGCTCGCCCTCCCAATACCGCTTGACGCCTTCGCGTCTTCGGTCGTATGATCAGGCCACGCTGGGGAGGCCTATGGTCGACGCGCCGTATCGCCGTATCGAATCGTTTTTTACCGACGACATGCCGCTGCATGTGATGCCGGTGGCGCATCACGGCGACACCTTGCCGCATACGCACGCCTTCTCGGAGCTGGTGATCGTGACGCAGGGGACGGGGGTGCATATTTCGCCGGCGGGGGATTACCCCATCAACGCGGGGGACGTCTTCGTGTTGCACGGCGACCAGGCGCACGGGTATCGCGACACGGCGGCGCTGGGGCTGGTGAATATCCTCTTCCGCCTCGATGAGCTGACCATCCCGCTGCAGGATATCACCGCGCTGCCCGGCTACCATGCCCTCTTCACGCTGGAGCCGCTCTTCCGCCAGCGCGACAGTTTCGAGAGCCGGCTGCGCCTCACCCCCGCGCAGTTGCAGACGGTGGGTGAGCTGGTACAGCGGCTGGCGCTGGAATACGGCGGGCAGGCGCCCGGGCGCAAGTTCATCGTCACGGCGTACTTCATGCTACTGGTGGCGGAGTTGTGCCGGGCGTACTCCTTCCTCGACCACTCCGCCGCGCAACCGTTGCTGCGCCTGGGCCGCGTGATTGGCCACCTGGAGCAGCACTACGCCGACCACATCACGCTGGACGAGTTAGCTGGCATCGGGTGCATGTCGCGTCGCTCGCTCACGCGCGAGTTCAAAAAGGCGCTGGCGTGCTCCCCCATCGACTACCTCATCCGTATCCGCGTCACCCGCGCCATGGAGCTGCTGCGCGATGCCACGCTGTCCATCACCGAAGCCGCCTTTCGCGTCGGCTTTCAGGACAGCAACTACTTCACCCGCCAGTGCCGCGCCATCACGGGACATCGGCCCAGTGAGCTGCGGAAGCGGATGCGGTGAAGTTGTCCGACAACCCATTCCCTCCCCCGGCAGGAAAACTCACCGCCTGCACTGAACAGGTAGGATCAGCTAAGATACGGAGGAGCACCATGCCCGCGTTCCATGTGAAAGATACCGCCCTGGCGGCAACCGGCAAGTTGCGCGTCGAATGGGCTGAACAAGAGATGCCCGTGCTGCGGCAGATCCGCGCGCGCTTCGCGCAGGAGCGGCCGCTGGCGGGGCAGCGCATCGGCGCCTGCCTGCACGTCACCACGGAAACCGCCAACCTGATGCTCACGCTGCAGGCGGGGGCGCGGAGTGCTACATCTGCGCGTCGAATCCCCTGTCCACCCAGGACGACGTGGCCGCCTACCTGGCGGTGGAGGCGGGCATCCCCACCTTCGCCATCAAAGGCGAGGAGAACGACACCTACTATTCGCACATCAGCGCGGTGCTGGACACCAAGCCCACCATGACGATGGACGACGGCGCCGACCTGGTGACGCTGATGCACACCCAACGGCGCGAGCTGCTGCCCGGGGTGATCGGCGGCACCGAGGAGACCACCACCGGCGTCATCCGCCTGCGCAGCATGGTGCAGGAGGGCGTGCTGGCCTATCCCATCGTGGCGGTGAACGATGCCCTGACCAAGCACATGTTCGACAACCGCTACGGCACGGGCCAGAGCACCCTCGACGGCATCATCCGCGCCACCAACCGCCTGCTCGCCGGGCGCAACTTCGTGGTGGCGGGCTACGGCTGGTGCGGGCGCGGACTGGCCAGCCGCGCCGCGGGCCTGGGCGCCCACGTGATCGTGGTGGAGGTCGACCCGCTGAAGGCGCTGGAAGCGCTGATGGACGGCTACCAGGTGATGAGCCATCTGGAAGCGGCGCGCGCGGGCTTCATCTTCTGCACCGTGACGGGGAACATCAACGTGTTCCGCCGCGAGCACTTCGAAGTCATGGCCGACGGCGCCATCCTCAGTAACTCCGGTCATTTCAACGACGAGCTGGAAATCTCGGCGCTGGAAGAGATGGCCGTGTCCAAGCGCGAAGTGCGCCCGATGGTGATGGAATACACCATGGCCGACGGCCGCCATATCTACCTGCTCGCCGATGGCCGGCTGATCAACCTCTCCGCCGCGGAAGGCCATCCCGCCGCCGTGATGGACATGTCCTTCGCCAACCAGGCGCTCTGCGCGGAGTACATGGTGCGCCACCACGACCAGTTGCAGCGCGCCGTCTACCCGGTGCCCGCCGACATCGACGCCGACATCGCCCGCCTGAAACTCGCCGCCATGCACATCGGCATCGACACCCTGACCCCGGAACAGGTGACGTACCTGGCGTCGTGGCAGAGCGGGACCTAACCCAATGCCCCGAAGGGGCGTGCGATGCTAGCCACGGGTGAAACCCGTAGGATGGACTGTCGCCCCGTCGGGGCTCGGACAGTTTGGTCCCGCAACCACGGGCTGACGCCCGTGGCTAGCCTCGCACGCCCCTTCGGGGCAATAAGGATATGTGATGCCCTTCCGCACAAACCCCGTGTCTGCCTGCGCCGCGTCCGGTGTATACCAGCGGCGGAGGTGGGTGTATGGCGTCGTTGGCTGCGTTGCAAGAGGCCGGACAATCGGTTTGGCTGGATTACCTGAGCCGCCCTTTCGTGCGGGACGGCGGGCTGCAGGGGTACATCGACCAGGGGGTGCGCGGCGTGACCGCCAACCCGACCATCATCGGCAAAGCGGTGACGGGGAGCGCGGATTACGACGAGGAGATCCGCCGGCTCGCGCGGGAACGCCGGTCGGCGCGGGAGATCTACGAGACTATCGTCGGCGATGACATCCGCCTGGCGTTGGCGCGCTTCCGCCCGGTGTATGAAGCGCTGCACGGCGCCGACGGCTTCGTGAGCCTGGAGGTGGAACCCGCGCTGGCCTACGACACCACGGGCACCATTGCGCGCGTGGAATACCTCAACCGCCTGCTCGGGCAACCCAACGCCATGATCAAAGTACCCGCCACTCCGGAAGGCATCCCGGCCATCCGCGAACTCACCCGGCGCGGCATCAACGTCAACGTCACCCTCATCTTTTCGCTGGAGCAGTACCGCGCGGTGACGGAGGCCTACCTGCGCGGGTTGGAGCTGTGCCTGGAGGACGGCGGTGACCTTTGCGCGCCGGCATCGGTGGCCTCCTTCTTCATCAGCCGCATCGACAGCGCCGTGGACCCGCTGCTGACCGGCCATCCCGAGCTGCAAGGCACCATCGCGCTGGCCTCCGCCACGCTGGCGTACGCCTACTTCCAGGACGTGCTGAGCAGCCCGCGCTGGCAGAGCCTGGCGGAGCTGGGCGCCCACCCGCAGCGCCCGCTGTGGGCGAGCACCAGCACGAAGAATCCCGCCTATCCCGACACGCTGTACGTGGACAACCTGGTCGGCGCGGACACGGTCAATACCATGCCGCTGGAGACGCTGGGGGCGGTTCTCGACCACGGCACGGTACGCGCCACGCTCACCGCAAGCCTGGCGGAGGCGCACCAACGCCTGGCCGCCCTGCGCACGCTGAGCATCGACCTCGACGAGATCACCCTGCACCTGACCCGCGACGGCGTGCGCCTCTTCGCCGAAGCCTACGACGCCATGATGGCGCAGATCGAGGCGAAACGCGCCCACTACACGGAGGATAAGGCGGCGTAGGCCGTGACGGGGGTGACAGGGTGAGGGGGGGAATGGGTGACGAGGTTACCTTTTAATCCGCGTTCGGTTCCGCAGACCAAGTCACCCCCTCACCCATTCACCCCCTGTCACCGCCGACACGGCGTAGCCGGGGGTAGCTTACGTTTCCGCAGTTGCTTTACCTGCGAAAAGATACTAAAATAGGATTAAGTAGATCGTAAAGATGTGAACCGGTGCCGCGCTTGTCCCCGGCGTCACAAATTTTTTTCCGTTCGCCGGGCGGAATGCCCCCGTGCGCAAGAGGGTATATAGCCAGAGTGGAGAAATAGAGAAAAAAGCCACGAATTATGTACCCAACGCAAGCACCCACCCGTATTTCGCCCTGAGAGGTTTGCCATGCTCATCGTTACCTGTATCAAACAGGTGCCGGACACGACCCAGGTAAAGATCGACCCGGTGACCAACACCCTCGTACGCGAGGGCGTGCCCTTTATCATGAACCCGTACGATACCCACGCGCTGGAGGAGTCGCTGCGGTTGAAGGACCGCTACGGCTTCCGCGTGGTGGCCATCTCCATGGGCCCGCCCAACGCCGACGTCACGCTGCGCAAGGCGCTCGCCGTCGGCGTGGACGAAGTGGTGCTGCTTTCCGACCGTGCCTTCGGCGGCGCCGACACGCTGGCCACCAGCAAGGTGCTGGCGGAAGCCATCGCCCGCCTGGCCAAGGAGGACGAACTGGCCTTCGTCATCTGCGGGCAGCAGACCATCGACGGCGACACCGCCCAGGTGGGACCGGGCATCGCCACGCGCATGAAGCTGGCGCAGATCACGCTGGTAGACCGCGTGGACTCCGTCGACCTGACCGCCAAGCGCGCCGTGCTGCGCCGCAAGCTGGAAGGCCGCCACGAACTGGTGGAGTCGCGCATGCCCGCCATGCTCACCGTGGTGCGCGAGATCAACCGCCCGCGCTACCCCACCGTGCCGATGCGCCTGGCCGCCGCCGACGCGCCGGTGCCCATCTGGAACAACGAAGTCCTCGGCCTGGACGTACAGACCATCGGCCTGAAGGGCTCCCCCACCAAGGTGAACAAGATCTTCTCCCCGCAACGCGAAATGGGGGAGATCATCGGCGACGGCACCCACGACCCCGACGGCACCGCCAAGCTGCTCATCGACCGCATGCTTGAGAAAGATCTCCTCGCCCTCTAGGGCAGGTAAGGATAGGTAATGGACGAGAAGAAACCTTTGAAGAAACCGCGCGGCAAGGCACGTCTGCTCGAGGGCAAATGCATTGCCTGCGGCGCGCGCTGCGAAAGCGCCTGCCCGGTGGACGCCATCACGATGGACGCCGAAGGCGCACCGCTTATCGACACCGGCAAGTGCATCGGCTGTGTGAAGTGCGTGAAGATCTGTCCGGCCACCGCGCTGGAGATGTTCTTCACCGCGGAGGAGCTGGCGATTCTCGACGAGATCGCCAAGCAGGCCGCCGCGGCGACCGCACCCCCGCCCGCGGACGACGACGACCCGGAAGCCGCGCGCCTCGCCGCGCTGCTGGCCGCCTACCGCGACGTGTGGGTCTTCGTCGAACAGACGGAAGGCGAACCGGCCGTGGTGAGCTGGCAGCTCCTCGGTGAAGGCGCCAAGCTCGCCGAGGCGCTGGGCGTCAACCTCTGCGCGGTGGTGATCGGCAGCGATGTCGCGCACCTGGCGTCGGAGTCCTTCGCCTACGGCGCGCGCAAGGTGTACCTAATGGACGCGCCGGTGTATAAGAACTACCGCACCGACGCCTATCTCGACGCGGTGTGCGACCTGATCGGGAAGTACAAGCCGGAGGTGATCCTGATGGGCGCCACCGGCCTGGGCCGCGACCTGGCCGGCGCGGTGGCCACCCGCCTGCAGACGGGCCTTACCGCCGACTGCACCGGGTTGTCTATCAACGACCATCGCGAGCTGATGCAGACCCGCCCGGCTTTCGGCGGCAACATCATGGCCACGATTCTGTGCGAGGCGCGCCGCCCCCAGATGGCTACCGTGCGCCCGCACGTGATGAAGCTGCCCCCGCGCGTCGCGGACCGCACCGGCGAGATCATCCGCGAGTCGATGGTCGTCAACGAGGACGACTTCCCGACGAAGGTGCTGCAGATCATCCGCGATGCCAATTCCACCGACGCGGTGGACGTTGCCGGCGCGCACGTCATCGTCTCCGGTGGCCGCGGCATGATGAATAAGGAGAACTTCGCCCTGCTGCAGGAGCTGGCGGACGAACTCGGCGGCGTGGTCGGCTCTTCGCGCAGTGCGGTAGACGCCGGCTGGATGCCGCACAGCCGTCAGGTGGGCCAGACCGGCAAAACGGTGCGCCCGAAGATCTACATCGCCTGCGGCATCTCCGGTGCCATCCAGCACCTGGTGGGCATGCAGGACTCCGACACCATCATCGCCATCAACCGCGACAAGGAAGCACCGATCTTTGAAGTCGCCACCTACGGCATCGTCGGCGACCTCTTCAAAATCGTCCCCGCCATCACCCAGCGCATTCGCGAGCTGAAAAAGCAAGGCGTCGGCGCCCGAGGGTAGCGAAAATTAGGGACTGACTCGACTTTTCCCCACGCCGGGCATGTGCTTCGGGAATGGTCGCCGGAAAAGTCGTGTCTGTCCCAAATTTTCGCGGTGAAGTACAGGATCAATTTCGCGACCGATCTGACACCGGCCAAAACCGGTTTTTCGAGGACCATCATGAACCATCCGAAAATCTTTGCGCTACTCGTTGTCATCAGCGTCGTGGCGTTCATCTACAGTTGTATCGTGCGCTTCCGGCTGGTGTCGGTGGGCAAACCGTCCGACCGCATCAGCCGCTTCGGCGAGCGCGTGTGGAGTATGCTGCTCTACGCCTTCGGCCAGAAGCGGGTGGTCAGCCGACCCTTCGGGTTGAACCACTTCGCCATCTTCTGGTCCTTCCTGGTGCTGGCGCTGGCGAACGCGGAGTTCGTGGTCAGCGGCGTCACCGGCAAGGCGGTCAGCTTCATGCTGCTGCCGCACCCCGTGTATGCCGCGCTCTACCTGCTCTTCGACGTCATCTCGGTGGTCACCATCGTCGCCATCCTCATCGCCATGGGGCGGCGCTTCTTCTGCCCGCCGAAGTTCATCGACGCCCTCAGTCGCGACGCCTTCATCATTCTGACGATGATCCTCGGGCTGATGATCGCCTTCTTCGGCACCCACGGCGCCGAGATGGCCGCCCGCATCGCCGAAGGCAAAAACGCCTTCCACTACATGCCCGTCTCCTCCGCGGTCGCGGGGCTCTTCGCGGGGATGGCGCCGCACGCGATCCAGCACGCCGCGGTCGGCTTCTGGTGGCTGCACGCCGTGATCCTGCTCTCGTTCCTGAACTACCTGCCGTATAGCAAGCACATGCACATCCTGACGGCCATCCCGAACTGCTTCCTGCGCAGCCTCACCCAGGTGAACACGCTGCCGCGCGAAGCGTTCACCAAGGACGCCACCTACGGCGTGGGCGACATCAAAGGCTTCACCTGGAAGGACCTTTTCGACAGCTACTCCTGCACCGAGTGCGGGCGCTGCCAGGATGTCTGCCCGGCGGCGAACACCGGCAAGCCGCTCAACCCGAAGCAGGTGATCCACGACCTGAAGCTCAACGTGCTCGCCAACGGTCCCGCCCTGCTTGAAGGCGGCAAGCCCGGCGTGCCGCTCATCGGCACCGGGGAGCACGGCAGCATCAGCGAAGACGCCATCTGGTCGTGCACGAGCTGCGGCGCGTGCATGGAGGCCTGCCCGGTCTTCATCGAGCAGATGCCCAAGCTCCTTATGCTCCGCCGCCATCTGGTGGAGACGGAAGGCAAGTTCCCCGAGGAACTCATCACCTTCTTCGAGAACTCCGAGCAGCGCAGCAACCCGTGGGGCATCGCGCCGGCGGAGCGCACCAAGTGGTACGCCAACCTGGACGTGAAGCCGTTCGATGAGCACACCGAATACCTCTTCTTCGTAGGCTGCGCGGGGGCGTTCGACGCCCGCAGCAAGCAGGTCACCGTGGCGCTGGCACACATCTTCGACGCGGCGGGCATCTCCTGGGGCGTGCTCGGACGCGACGAGAAGTGCTGCGGCGACAGCCTGCGCCGCCTGGGCAACGAATACGTCTTCGACCGCATGGTGCGCGAGAACATCGATACCTTCAAAACGCGCGGGGTGAAGAAGATCGTCACCCAATGCCCGCACTGCTTCTCCACGCTGAAGAACGACTACAAGCAGTTCGGCATCGAGCTGGAAGTGATCCACCATACCGAGCTGTTGCAGCAACTCATCGCCGCCGGCAAACTGCCGATCAGCGCCGCGGCGCAGGGGCGCCTGGTCTTCCACGACTCCTGCTACCTTGCCCGCCACAACGACATCACCGAGGCGCCGCGCGCCGTGCTGGCGGCCACCGGCGCCGAACCGCTGGAGATGCCCCGCCACGGACGCGAGTCCTTCTGCTGCGGCGCGGGCGGCGGGCGCATGTGGATGGAAGAGAACCTGGGCACGCGCATCAACACCACCCGCGTCACCGAAGCGCTGGCAGAGAACCCCGACACCATCTGCGTCTCCTGCCCCTACTGCCTGACGATGATGGAAGACGGCCTGAAAGACGTTGACGCCTTCGACCGCGTGCACGTCAAAGACGTCGCCGAAATCGTCGCCGAACACCTGCGCGAAGCGGTGAAAAAGTGACAGGGTGACACGGTGAACGGGTGACGGGGTGACTCGTCAACTCGAACCACGCTCGACACGGCCCGCGCCCTCCGGCGCGGGCCGTGTGCTTTTCTCCCGGCTGTATTATCCCACAATCAACTCCCCCTCCCTCGAGGGAGGGGGTTGGGGGGTAGGTCACGCGGGCACGGCGTCGTGCCGTCGGACCTAACCCCCTCAATCCCCCTTCCCTTGAGGGAAGGGGGAAGCACCGGATGTCTTTTTCGAAACAGATTGCAGCTCCCAACGACCATCTGCGCGCCTCATGATGCCCATCGTGTGCTTTACGGGCGACTTTGGTATAATATGGCACGCAGAACGCATTTCACTCACCTGACAGAAGGATCTCCATCATGACATCGACGACCATGGTTTCGACGAAGGGCTTGCGCACGCTGTGCCTGGTGCTCATCGCGCTGGGGTTGCTGGCCGCCGGGGCGGCGCTGTATCGGCGCGCGCACGCGGAAGCCGCCAACCGCGCGGTAGAGCTGGTCGCCGACTACAACGAGGTCGTCGCGCTGTCCGGCCAGGAAGGCGTGTTGCCCAATAAAGTGATGAAATCGCTGCAGGGAGTCGGCGTTACCGCCGTCGCGCTGCAGGAAGAAACGCTGAACAACATGGAGCGCGAGGGGCGCATCACCTTCGTCGCGCGCCCGAACTTCGCCGACGGGCATCACCAGGCGAGCTGGCAGCCCAACGACGCCATCTTCGAGGTGGACACCACCGATATGGCGACGAACATGTTCATCCAGGACGGGCTGTCGCGCGTCTATCCGAAAGAGAACCTCGTCGCCGAAGCGCCCTTCCGCGTGGTGGTGCGTGGCAATCGCGACTTCGTGGCGGACCTGGGGCTGGGGCTCGATGGCTCGAAGGTGGGCCTCATTCAGGCGATGGGCCTGCGCGTCATCCCGCGCCTGCGCGGCGGCGCGGGCGTCACTGCCCGCAGCCTGAGCCTCTCGCTGGCGCAGGTCGGCGACGTGCTGGGCAACCCGCTCACCACACCGTCGTCTACGATGTTTGTGGATAAAAATACCGGCAAGCCGGCGCCGTCCGCGCCCCGCGCGGACTCGGTGGTCGTCTTCGACGGCGACACTATCCCCGGTTATCGCGATTTGATCGACCCTGACCTGGTCAATGCGCTGAACCAGAACCACCTGATCTATGGCGCGGTGGAGTTTGGCAAGCAGAAGGGCGACGAGGAGCTGGGCAAGGCGCTCAAGGGGCACCTGGTGCGCGTGCACAGCATCACGCTGGCGGAATTGGGCACGCTGACCCCGAACCAGGTGGTGCAGCGCTTCTGCCTGGCGGTGAAAGATCGCAACATCCGCGTGCTCTTCATGCACCTGCCGCCGGTCGCCAGTGCCGACCCGCTGCAGCACGCCACCGACTTCGCCGGCGCCATCGCCAAAGAGCTGCATAAAGAGGGGTACGTCACCAGCGACAAGAAGCCCGCGCGGCCCTTCGCCGAGATCAGCGTGCCCAAGCCGCTGCTGGCGCTCATCTTCGCCGGCGCCGGGGCCGCGCTGCTGCTCTGGGTGCTGGTCATCCTGCCCGCGGCGCTGCCGGTGTGGTGGGTGCGCGTGGGGTATCTCCTCGTCGGCATCCTGCTCGCCAAGTCCGTCGCGCTGCCCTTCCTGGTCAAATTCACCTGGCTCGGTGTGGCGGGGTTCGGGCTGGCGGCGGCCATCGGTTTCCCGCTACTCGGGCTCACTTATGCCTACCGCGCCGTGGACCGGCTGGCCAAGCAGCGCCCGGCCCACGCGCTGTGGGATGGCATCGTCACGCTGCTCGTTACCACCGGCATCACGCTGCTGGGCGGGTTGAGCATCGCCGGCATGATGTCCGACACGCGCTATCTGGTGAAGGTGTCGCAGTTCGTGGGGGTGAAGGCCACGCTGGCGGTGCCGCTGGTGCTCTTCGCCGTGCTCATCATGGCCGACGCCGTGGCGCTGGTCGGCGAGTCCTGGCCCGACTACGTGCGGCGCACGCGCGAGAAGATGCGCGCCTTCCTGGCGCAGCCGCTCTATGTGTGGGGGGTCATCGTCGCGCTGGTGGCGCTGGTCGCCGTGGGGTTGGCCCTCGCGCGCAGCGGCAACGACAGTGGCGTGGGGGTGAGCACCTCCGAGCTGCACTTCCGCGCCGTGCTGGAGCGCTTCCTCATCGCCCGCCCGCGCACCAAGGAGTTCCTCTTCGGCCATCCCCTGTTCCTCTTCGCCATGGCCGCCGCCTCCCGTGGCAAGCGCCCCCTCGCCATGGCGCTGCTGCTGGGCGCCGTCATCGGGCAGGCCGACGTGCTCAACACCTACTGCCACGCGCACACCCCCATCGTCCTCTCCCTGCTGCGCTCCGTCAACGGCCTCTGGCTGGGCATCCTCATCGGCGCCGGGCTGCTGCTGCTCTTCGGCTACCGGGGGGCGAAACAAGCGTAAGCGAAAAGGGGGACTGGCTCGCATTTTCCTGCACCCGGCAAGCATGGGAAAATGCGTGCCTGTCCCCACTTTTCGCGCCGAAGTCAAGTTAACCACGGAGACACAGAGACACCGAGAGAAAACAGGCGCTCCGCGCAAGGGGGCGCCTGTTTCGTTTCGTGGTATAATGAAGCGGTTGCCGACAGGGAGGGTCGCCGATGCTTGCTGAACAACGTTCGCTCACCATAACCGCTCGCCAGAATCGCTGGGTCTACATACTGCTGGGGATCATCTTATGCTTATGCTGCCTGCTGTTTCTGATTATCATCCCGCGCGTCATGAATGCCGGCGTTAGACCACGGTACGTGAGCATGATGTATGATCTGCAACGTCTACGTGAAGCCATCGCACAATTCCAAGCTGACACCGGTGTGTGGCCCGCGCAGTTAAAAGACCTGGTGGCGCCCGCTGGCAGCACACCGAAAGGCACCCCGCGCGGGAAGTACAAAGGGCCGTATCTCACCCCGCACGGCTGCATCAACAATACCGGCATCCCAGCCAACCCGTATGCGCGCACGCCCGATGGGGAGAACCTGCCGAATATCGCCGACCACTGGCTCTACAACCCGCAGGATGGCTCCGTCATCAGCGCGGTGAACGGCACGACGCGGGACGGCAGACCCTTCAGCCAGTTGTAACCCCATGGTATAATGAGACGTACGCTGACAAGGAGGGTCGCCGATGCCCGTGAATGAACGCCCACCCACGCACACCGACCGTTCTGATACCGTCATCTGGCTGGTATTGTTCGGGGCTATTGTGCTCGGGGTGATAGGTATTTCATATCATTCGAAGCGGTATGGCCATAAATCCGAGGATTTCGAGCTGCGTTTCGGCTTAAAGCGCCTTCGTGAAGCCATCGCGCAGTATCATGTGGACACCGGTGTGTATCCGGCTCGGTTGCAAGACCTTGTGGCCCCTGCCGGGTCCACGCCGCAAGGCACCAAACACGGCGCCTATGCTGGGCCATACCTAAACCCGCACGGCGGAATACAGGATACCGGCCTCCCATGCAACTCCTTCGGCGATCCGACGCAAGGAGTCGCCACGCACTGGATCTATAACCCAACGGATGGCACCGTAAAAAGTGCCGTTGAGGGAATGACCGTAAACGACGTACCGTATAGCCAGTTATAACGGGGAGGAAACGTTTGGAAACGGAAGTTGGCCGCAACTATACAATAGTGCCCAAATCATATCGACCGCTGGTGACGGTATTATTGCTGGTGGTCGCATGTTTTCTAATCCTGCAGGTGATAATCGCAGAACGTAAGCCAGACGAATACCCGTCGCGAAACAGGAAGGTAATTACGTTGCGCAGCAACCTGCTCCGCCTGCGCCGTGCAATTGCAGATTTTCATACTGACACCGGCGTCTGGCCCGCGCAACTGCAGGATATGGTAGCCCCGGCAGGCACGACCCCGACCGGCACGAAACCGAAAGCCTACCAGGGCCCGTATCTCACCCCCAACGGCGGCATATGCAACACCGGCGTCCCGTCTAACCCGTTCGGCGACCCACAAAATGCCATCGCCACCCACTGGGTCTACAACCCGAAGACCGGCGCCGTGAAAAGCGCGGTGGGCGGGACGACGTTGGACGGGAGGCCGTACGAGGGGTTGTGAAGTCTGCAGACCACGCCAACGCCCCGCAGGGGCCGAACTCCATAGCCTGGGGCAGCGCCCCAGGTGGGGAGTTGAAAATATCCGCCGACAGGACGTCGGCGGTAGGGGCGCAGGATGCGCGGGGTATCGCATCCTGCGATGAGGCGCCGCCGTCCTGGCGGCGTCATTTGTTCTGCGTCAAAGTCCTGGGGCGATGCCCCAGGCTATGGAGTTTAGCCCCTGCGGGGCAAGGGCTACAAGGAAACCGCTGCCCCCTTTGAAAATCCAAAATGGCCTTACTCCGTGTCGCGGGTAGCCAGCCGCCGTTCAAACGCCGTGCGCAGGCCGAGGTCGCCTTCGGCGAGGACTTTGGCGGCGCCGAGGACCACGCAGCTCAGCGGGTCGTCGACCACGGTGGCGGGCATGCCGGTGGCGTGCTGCACCAGGCGCTCCATGCCGCGCAGCAGCGCGCCGCCGCCGGTGAGGGCGATGCCGCGCTCCATGATGTCGGCGGACAGCTCCGGCGTGGTCTGCTCCAGCGCCAGCTTCACCGCGTCGAGGATCGCCAGCACCGGCTCGCCGATGGCCTCGCGCACGGCGCCGCTGCCCAGCTCGATCTGCGCGGGCAGGCCGGTGACCAGATCGCGCCCGCGCGCCAGGTAGGCCAGCTCGCGCGTTTGCGGCCACACCGAGCCGATGGCGAGCTTGATGGCCTCCGCGGTGCGCTCGCCGATCTGCAGGTTGAACTCGCGGCGGGTGTAGGCGGCGATGGCCTCGTCGATCTCGTCGCCCCCCACGCGGATGGAGCGCGAGAGCACCACGTCGCCCAGCGAGATCACCGCCACTTCGGTGGTGCCCCCGCCGATGTCGATCACCATGCTCCCCGTGGCCTCGTGGATGGGCAGCCCGGCGCCGATGGCGGCGGCCACCGGTTCCTCGATCACCCAGGCCTCGCGCGCGCCGGCGTGGCGGGCGGCGTCCTTCACCGCGCGGCACTCCACCTCGGTTACTCCACTGGGCACGCCGATGAGCATGTTCGGGTGGATGAAGCGGCGGCGGCGGTAGACCTTCTCGATGAAGAGGATGAGCATCTGTTCGGCGGCGTCGAAGTCGGCGATCACCCCGTCGCGCAGCGGGCGGATGGTGGTGATGGCGTGCGGCGTGCGCCCGAGCATGCGCTTGGCCTCGTCGCCCACCGCGCGCACCTCGCCGGCGTCCTTTTCAATGGCGATCACCGAGGGCTCGCGCAGCAAGATACCCTTCCCACGCAGGTGGATAAGGGTATTGGCGGTGCCCAGGTCAATCGCCAGTTCGGGCGTCCAGTGTTGGAAGAAGCGGGAAAAGTCCATAGCAATTTTAGATTTTGGATTTTAGATTTTGGATTGGGCGACCCTTCCTTTTTCACCTCTCCGCGCCGGGGAGAGGCGAGGGGTGGGGTCCGTCCAATCCAAAATCTAAAATCCAAAATCTAAAATAACCTTCGCCACGTAACGCCGTTTCCCTTTTCCGGCGAGGGGGGCGGTGAAATGGGGGCGCGGGGACGGCGTTTGTCGGGAATCTACGACAAAGCGGCATTGCAGATAAAACAGGCACTGCTATAATTAACCGTTTTGCGCGGTGCGGTGCGCGACGGCAACGTATCCAGTTTCGCAGAAATGTACGGTAAGCAGCATGTCTCAGCCATCATCTCTGACACAGACTCGCGTAGCCACAACACCGGGCGCCTTGTTGGCGCCGGCGGCGCGTTGGTTGGCGTGGGCGCCGGTGCCGCTGCTGCTAATCGCGATTATCGCGCTGCGCATCGTGGATCTGCGGGTCGCGCCCCTTTCCCCCTTCCAGCTTGCCGCGCTGGATTTCCCCTTGCGCACCGTCACCACCTGCGTCGTCATCGTGCTGGTGGGGCGTAGCTTCCTGGCGCGCGGCGTGCCCGCGCAACTGTTACTCGGCTGCGGCGTGGCGGTGTGGAGCGTCAGCGGCTTCGTCACCAGCGGCATGGGGCACTTGCCCGCTAACCTCGGCGTCACCATCAGCAACCTCGGCATTCTGCTGGCCGGGGTGTGCCACCTGGTCGGCACCATGTCGGCCACCTTCGTGCACCGCCCGGTGCGGGCGCCGCGCCGCTGGCTACTCGTCGGGTATGCGCTGGTGCCCGTGACGGTGTGGGCGATCACCGCGGCGACCTTCGCGGGGTGGGTGCCGCCCTTCTTCGTCGACGGCATCGGGGGCACGTTGTTGCGCCACGTCGTCCTCGGCACAGCCATCCTCTTGTTCCTCTGCTCCGCGCTTTTCATCCGGGAGCGCTACGCCACTTCACCCTTCGCCTTCTGGTACACCCTCGCGTTAACCCTGCTCGCCGTCAGTATCTTCGGCATGCTCATCCAAACCTCCCGCGACAGCGCGCAGAACTGGGTCAATCGCTCGGCCCAGTATCTGAGCAGCCTCTATATGCTCATCGCCGCGATCGCGACCATCCGGCAACACGGCGCCTGGCTGCTGCCGCTGGAGCGCGCGCTACGGGAGAGCGAGGAGCGTTTTTGCGCTGCCTTCGCGCAGGGGGCGGTGCCGATGGCCATGTCAGCATTCGACGGTTCGCTGCTGAAAGTGAACCCCGCCTTCTGCGCGCTGCTCGGGTATACGGAAGCCGAGTTGCGCACGCGCACCTTCTTCTCTCTGACCCACCCGGACGATATTGCCGCCAACCAGGCCGGCATCGCCCGGTTGCTCAGCGGCGCACAGCCCACCTTCCGCATGGAAAAGCGCTATTTCCACCGCGACGGCCACCTGCTCTGGGTGGATATGAGCACCGCCGCCGCGCATGACGCCGCCGGCCGCCCGTGCTACATCGTTACCCACGTGCTGGATATCACCGCACGGAAACAGGCGGAGGAGGAGCTGCGCGCCGCCGACCGCGCCAAGGACGAATTCCTCGCCGTCCTCTCCCACGAGCTGCAGACGCCGCTGACGAATATGTTGGGCTGGTCGGCGGAGGCGCTGCACGACGGCTCGCCCGCCTTTATGGCGCAGGCCATGGCCGTGGTGCATCGCAACGCCGAACGCCAGAAGCGGTTGGTGGACGAGATCCTGGATATGTCGCGGCTGATCCACCGCAAAATCGACCTCGCTCGCGAGGCGACGGAGCTGGGCGCGCAGGCGCGGCAGGCGGTAGAGCAGGTACGCCATCTGGCGGCGGAGCGGCAGCTCACCCTGACGCTGGAGCCCGCGCCCGGGCCGCTGCCCATCTGCGCCGACCCCGCGCGCCTGCAGCAATGCCTGGGCAACCTGCTGCACAACAGCCTGAAATTCACCCCCACGGGCTGCGCCATCACCGTGCGCTGCACCCGCGCGGACGCGCAAGCCGCGCTGACCATCACCGATACCGGGCGCGGCATCGACGCGGCGGCGCTGCCCACGCTCTTTCAGCCCTTTGTGCAGGTGGAGCGCGACGAGCGCACCGGCGGGTTGGGCCTCGGCCTGACCGTCGCGCGCGGCATCCTCGCACTCCACGGCGGCACCCTTACCGCGGACAGCCCGGGCCGCGAACTGGGCAGCACCTTCACCGTGACCCTGCCGCTCGCGGATGAGGCGTGTTAATTTTTATTTGGCAGCAGGATTCAGGATGCCGGACTCAGTAGAGATAATACTACGCTTGAGTCCCTTTCCCAGCAAAGGAGTCGCTATGTCACGCACGGTTCTGGTCATTGAAGACGACGCGGATATCCGCGAGCTGGCCATCTGCCTGTTAGAGCGCGCGGGCTTCACGGCGCTGACGGTCGATTGCGGCGAGGCGGCGCTGGCGCTACTGGCCGAGACGTCCGTCGTCCTGGTGATCCAGGACATCATGCTCCCCGGCATCGACGGCTGGGAGATCGTGCGTCGCCTGCGCGCCGAGGCCGCCACCGCCCACCTGCCCGTGCTGGTCTTCACCGTGCATAGCGAGGAGGTCGTGCTCGAGCACAGCGGCTACGCCTCCGTGCAGGGCCGCATCCCCAAACCCTTCACCCGCGAGGCGTTCCTGGCCGCAGTGGAGGGCGCCTTCGCCGCCGAATGCCCCGCGTGAGCAGGTTTCCCCGTCTTCCGCGCCGAAGAAGAGGGGCGGAGGAATCCTGCCATGCTGTATACACCGGCTGAGAGCCGTTACGACACGATGCCCTACCGCCGCTGCGGACGCAGCGGGGTGCTGCTGCCGGCGCTGGCGCTGGGGTTGTGGCACAACTTCGGCGGTGTGGATGCGCTGGAGAACCAGCGCGCCATGCTGCGCCGCGCCTTCGACCTGGGGATCACCCACTTCGACCTGGCCAACAACTACGGCCCGCCCCCGGGCTCCGCGGAGGAGAATTTCGGGCGCCTGCTGCGCGACGATTTTGCCGGCCTGCGCGACGAGCTGATCATCTCCACCAAGGCGGGCTACCGCATGTGGCCGGGCCCGTACGGCGAGTGGGGTTCGCGCAAATACGTCCTGGCCTCCCTCGACCAAAGCCTGCGCCGCATGGGCGTGGAGTACGTGGATATCTTCTACTCCCACCGCCCCGACCCGCACACCCCGCTGGTGGAGACGATGGGCGCGCTGGACACGGCGGTGCTCTCGGGCAAGGCGCTCTACGCGGGCATCTCGTCCTACGACGCGGTGCAGAGCAGCGAGGCGGTGCGTATCCTGCGCGCGCTGGGCACCCCGTGTCTCATCCACCAGCCCAGCTACTCCATGCTCAACCGCTGGGTCGAAGACGGTCTGACCGCCGTACTCGGTGACGAAGGCATCGGCGCCATCGCCTTCTGCCCGCTGGCGCAGGGGCTGCTCACCGGGCGCTACCTGGACGGCATCCCCGCCGACTCGCGCGCCGGCAAACCGAACACCGCCCTCGGCGCCGGGTCGATCACCCCCGAGCTGGTCGCCCGTCTGCAAGCCCTCAACGCCGTGGCGCAGGCACGCGGCCAGTCGCTGGCGCAGCTCGCCCTCACCTGGGTGCTCCGCGACCCGCGCATCACCACCGCCCTCATCGGCGCCAGCCGCGTGAGCCAGATCGAGGAGAACGTCAAAGCCCTCGACAACCCCGCGCTGTCCACCGAGGAGTTGGCGAAGATCGACGCGATTCTGGCAGGGCCGGTCAAAGTCTGAACCGGCAGGAAAAGGCGGGACTGCCACCACTTTCCAACGCATCCGCGTTGAGATGTCAACCGGGTTGTTGGGAAAGTGGTGGCTGTCCCGTCTTTTCCGGTCGTTGAATCTGTTGCTCGACCGTAAAGGCTGAACGGACGCTTGCGCGCAGTCGCCCCCCACCCCCCGACCCCTTCCCCCGTCACAGGACGTTACGGGGGAGGAGGTTGGGAGGTAGGGGGCGATTACCCCCGAGCCGGGCATACAAAAACAACCTTACCGCCGTCCCAGCACCTCCGCCAGCACCTCGACGTCCAGCGTGAGGGGCAGGTGCAGGCCGTGGGCGTTGAGGCGGGTGACCAGTTGGGCCAGCGGTGGGGGGGCGAGATTGTACTGCGCCAGGTCGTGATGGAAGAAGAGATCGACGATGCGCCCGTGCAGATCGATGCGCCCGCCGGACTGCATGATATACCCCTCGTCGGCCAGATCGCAGACTAGGTCCATGTCGTGCATGGTGCTGATCATCGTCATGCCGGTGTCGGCGTGCAGTTTGTGCAGGAAGGCGGTGATCTCCTGGCGGCTGGTGTAATCGACCCCCTCTAGCGGCTCGTCGAGGATGAGCAGCTCCGGCCCGAAGACCAGCGCGCCGGCCAGCGCCACCTTGCGCTTCTCCCCGCCGGACAGGTAATGCGGCAGGCGCTCGCGCAGGTGGCCGATGTCCAGCGCGTGCAGCATCTCCTCCACGCGCGTGCGCGTCTCCTCGCGCGAGAAGCCGAAGTTGAGCGGGGCGAAGGCGATGTCGTCGAAGACGGTGGGGCCGATGAGCTGTTCGTCGGCGTTCTGCATCACCGCGCCGATCTTCTGCCGAACGTGGTTGTAGTGGCGCGCCGGGTCCTCGCCGAAGACAACGACCTTCCCCTTCGTCGGCTGCAATATGCCCAGGATATGCTTGAGCAGCGTGCTTTTGCCGCTGCCGTTGGGCCCGAGCACCGCCACGCGTTGCCCGCGGGTGACGCGAAAGTCCGTCCCGCACAGGTCCACGCGCACCCCGCCGGTATAGGTGTGCTCCAGGCAATGAATTTCTACGATAATGTCGTCGGCCGTCATGGTCTGCGCTCCAGGGTATAGATACGGTTGTCGAAACCGCGCACGGTGAGGTTTTCCGCCATGCGCTGGCTCAGCTCGATAGCCTCCACCAGCACGTGCGCCAGCGCCGTGCCCAGGTTGCGCAGCGTCGCGGCGGGATGCCGCCAGGACAGACCCGCGCGCAAATGCAGCGCGGTGCGCGCGTTATCCAGGCTGCCGGAGAGGATGAACAGCGCGCGGTAAGTGAAGAAGAGCGCCGTCACCAACCCACTCGGTAGCACGCGCCCAAGGGCGCTGAAGATGGCCGGATAGGTGGTGGTGAGCAGCAGCAGCACCACCGCGCTGGTGAGGGCCAGCACGCGCAGCACCAGCGGCAGCGCGCCGGCCACGGTGAGGTGTTGCACGCTGATGAGCAGCACGGCGAGGAAGACGAGCGGGTAGCTGACCAGCGCCAGCAGCGTGCGCAGCGGCAGATCCTCGAATGCCGCCAGCAGCCACAGCGCCCCGAGCGTACTAAACGCCACCGGTACGGTACGCCATGTCAGCAGCACGGCGATGACGCCTGCCAGCACGCACAGCTTCACCCCCGCCGGCGTGCGATGCAGCCCGCTGGTCCCCGAGACCGCCAGATAGTCGATGTGGTAGAGATTCATAAGTGATTCAGGATTCCGGTATCCGCGCAGTTTCGGCCCGTATCACCAGATCCGGATACACCCGGTTCAGCGCCACCAGGATGGCGGCGGAGATGATGCCTTCCAATATCCACCCGATGGCGCCGAAGCCGAACATGAGGATGGCCAGCCGGTGCAGGTCGAGGTGTCCACCCTGCGCGGCGTCCGTCAGCGGGCCGGGCTCGTGCTCGTGGGTCGTTTCCGGCGCGCGCAGCGAGGCGTTGATGGTGGGCGCGCCGGCGACGATGATGCCGTAACTCGCCCCCGTGCCCAGCCCGAGGCCGATGATCACGGCGAGGAAGCCCGCCACCGCCAGCGGCACGCGCACGCGGCGCAGCAGGTGAAAAACGGCGTAGCCGGAGAGCATCTCGATGGCGATGACCAGCGTATTCAACCCCGCCACGGTGACGCCGCCGTGCCCCATGAAGGACAGAAACACGTTGACGATCCACGCGGCGAGCACCGCCAGCGCCGGGCCGAGGATGATGCCGGTGACCACGGACAGGTTGGCGTGATAGGGCGGAATCTCGATCGACATCACCAGCAACATCATCGCGGCGAAGATCCCGAGCAAGGCGAAGCGCTTGGCGTCCGTTTCGCGCCGCCCCCAACGCCACGCCAGCGCCAGCAGCAGCGCGGCGACGAGATACCCGCCGGCCCACAGCCAGAGGGGCAGCACGCCGTCGGGCAGGTGAATGTGTGACATGTTACGCCCTCCCCGCCGCGCACTGGGGGCAGGTGCCGTAGACTTCCAGGTGATGCCCCGCGATGGCGAAGCCGGTGCGTTCCGACAGCAGCTTTTCCAGCAGCGCCAGGTCGCAATCCTCGAACTCGACGACCTGGTGGCAGGAGCGGCAGATGAGCGTGTGCGCGTGGCCCGGGCACACCGCCACGTAGCGCACCTTCTCACCGGTGTCGCGCACGCTGGTGAGCAGATGCAGGCGCTCGAAGAGTTCCACCGTGCGATAAATAGTGGCGCGCCCGATACCTTGCGGCGCAAGGGCGGTCACCGCGTCGGGGATGGTGTGCCCCTGCGCGTGCTGCGCGAAGAAATCCCACACCACCCGCCGCTGGTCGGTGCAGGGAATCCCATGCGCCCGACACAGTGCGGCGAAGTCTACCTGATGTTGATGCTCGTGCGTAGTGCCCGCCATATTGAGACAATGTATCAGAAAAGCGAGCGGCCGTCAAGGGGCAAACGCGCGCACACCGCCCCGTGGACGATTCCCACGACAGCGGTGTGCGTCAGATGGATATGAGACGGTGTCTCACCGGGTGAGATGCACCTGCACCCCATCCGCGCCGATGGTCGTTCCGGGCGGGAAGCTCAGCCGCCATTCACGCGTCGCGCCGTAGGCGGTTTCGCTCACCGAAACGAGCGTTGCCCCCTCCACGGCGACGTGCGGGAAGGCCTCCGCTGCCACCAGCAGCGTCTCTACCGGCTCCGGCTGCGTGAAGGTGAGCGTCAGCGTGCGGCCGTCGGGGGTGTCGGCCACGCGCAGCCGCCCCCAGTTGCCCGGTGCGAAGACGGGCACGTCGAGGGTGTCCGTCTCCGGCAGCAGGCGCGGGCGCAGGGCGATTTCCCGCGCGGGGCGGTCGAGCACCACGCCGGCCAGCGCCAGGTAGACGAACCATACCGCCGGGGAGTTCATGTAGCGGTCGCAGCCCCAGCCGTAGGTGCCGCCGGCGTCCAGATTCCAGCGCAGCGGCTGGTTCCACGTTTGCCCGCCCTCGTGCAGCTCCCGGTAGACGCGCTCCACCGTGCGCAAGGCGTCCGCCGTCTCGCCCTGGTGAATCGCCAGCGCGGCGTAGTGCCCCACTTCATACCCCGGCCAGCCTTGCCCGGCCTCCGACCACCAACGCGAGGAGGGCGGGTTGGCGGACTCGGTGCCGTCCGGCGTCACGCCTTTGCGCACTCCGCGCGGGGTGGCGTTGCGCTGGTAAATCCCCTGTACCGCGCGGCGAATATGCGCCTCCGGGTGCAGCTTGCCAAGCCCGAGCAGGTCGGCGTACCACTGCCCCGCCAGTTGCCCGTCGTGGCAGTCGCGGTTCACCTGCGGGTGGTCGGCCATCGCCATGGACGGCACCGCGCCCTGATCCACCGCCCCGTTGGCGGCGGACACCGCCTCCCCCGCGTCCGGCGCATAGTCGGCGCGGAAGACCGGGTTGCGGTCATCGTTGTAGAGCCGGTAGTAGCCCAACTCCTCGTCCCACAGGCGGGCATCGAACTCGCGCACGGCCAGGTCGTATACCTCCGCGTACGGCATCCAGTCCTCCGTGCGGCCCAGGCGCTCCGCCATGCGGCGGAAGGCCGCCAGCGCGGCGATCCACAGGCTCGACGCGTAGCTGTTGGCGCCGAAGAAGGCCCAGTCGTCGTAGGTGGTCGAGCGGTCGTCGTTGTTCGGCAACCCGTCGCCGTCGCTATCCTGGCCGCGCGTGTAGGCCATCATCTCCACCATGTACGGCCACAGGCGCTCCAGCTCCGCGCGGTCGTTCATCCACAGGTAGTTGCGGTAGGCCATCAGCACGAATTTGGGGTTCAGGTCGGTCCACTTCTTCGCCGTGGTGCCCGTCTTCGGGTCGTCGAAGCGTAGGTTGCCCAGGTCGTGGTAGACGCGGCCCCGGTCGGCGGGGTGCTGCGTCACGGCGAAGAGGGACAGCTCCGCCTGCTCCAGCTCGGGGAAGAAGAGCGCCGTGCCGACGGACGAGTAAAAGCGCTGGTCCAGCGTGCCCATCATCGGCCCGTACGGCGTTTCCATCAGGGAGAAGCGTCCATCCCGCGCCCACAGCGTGCCCGGGGAGAGGACGTACAGATTGTTGAGCAGCATCCGCCCCAGCCAGCCGGGCAGCGAGGAGGTGAGCACCGTGTCGTGCCAGCGGGCGATGCCGGCGGCGATCTCCCCCCGCCGCGCCAACGCCGTACGCGCCACGTCGTGCACGTCGGTGAAGTAGCGGCTGTAGGCGTGCCCCTGGTCGCAGGTGCCGGCCTGGCGTCCCACCGTCTCGCTCTCCGCCACGCGGTAATCGGGGTACCACCACGCCAAGGCGAAGGTGATCGTGCACGACGCACCCGCCGCCAGCGCCACCTTGCACGCCAGACCGGCGGTGAAGCGGCTCTCGGAGAAGAAGGTGGGGTCCCAGTCGCCCGCCGTGAAGGCGCCCGCGTCCTCCAGGCGGCCCAACACGGCGCCGATCTCCCACGTGTTGTAGCGGGCGGCGGTGATCTCCGCCTCCGCCGGCGCCTCGACGTACAGGGCGTGCGCGCCACGCTGGTTGGGGCGGCACGGCTCGGGGGAGCGGCACTCTACACCACGCAGCCGCGCGCCGTCGCGGATCTCCCGCAGGTCGTCGCGTCCGTCGGGGAAGACGCCGTGCAGGCAGCCGGCGATATTCTCCCACGAGAAGAAGACGCTCCCCCATCCCGCGCGGTCGCCGGTGTTCGTCACGGTGAAGGTGAAGAGCGCCGCGGGCATACTGGTCGCCGCCAGGTCGCCGGGCAGCACGGTGCCGGTCGCGTACAGAGAAACGCTGAATGGCAGGTCGGGCAAGGCATAGGTCAGCGCCGCGCGCGGGTACAGGCCGTCGTAGCCGATAGCCTCCGCCGGGAGTAGAAAGCGCGACCCGCCGGGGCCCAGCGGCAGCGTGGAGGCCGACTGTAGCAGCACGGCCCCGCCGCGCGCGCCGTCGGAGGCGGCAAAGGCGAAAAAGGAGCCGGGCATCGTCTCGATGCGCTCGTTGCGGTGGCGGTTGTTGTTCGTGCAAAAGTTCGCCAGCCGCCCGTCCGGCGTGATCTCCACGCACCCCGCGCCCAGGCCGCCCAGCGGCACGCCGTTGATGCCGGTACACGCGGTGATGTTCTGCCCGGTGTCGAGCGGGCTGAAGGGACGGGTGGGGTGAGTCATGGTAGAATCCTCCGCTCCTTTAATTGGCCACACGGGGGAGGATCTCCTCTGTTCAGCGGAGCAACGCTTCGATTTGCGCGAATCCCGCCTCCGCCGCAAAGTGCGCGCGCACGTGGGCGGCGGCGTGGGCGCCGTGGCGGGCGCGCAGGGCGGGGTCGGTGTAGCGCGCTAGCGCGGCGGCCAGCGCGGGGGTGTTGCCGGGGGGGACGAGCAGGCCTGTCTCGCCATCGAGCACCGCCTCGGGGATGCCTGCCACGGCGGAGCCGACCACCGGTAGCCCGGTGGCCATCGCCTCGACGACGACGTTGGGCAACCCGTCGCGGTCGCCGTCGGCGGCGATGATACTCGGGCAGGCAAGGACATCCGCCCAAGCGTAGGCGGCGCGTACCGCGTCGGGGGATTGCCAGCCCTCCGCCATGGGGAGCGCCGCGCGCAGCGGGCCGTCGCCGAGAATACGCAACGTACAGCTCGCCGCCGCGGTGGGGAGCAGCGTAAAGCCCTTCTTTTCCACCAGCCGTCCCACCGCCAGCACGCGCAGCGCCTCGCCGGGCACGCGCGCGCGGGCCGGGAGAGGCGCGTCGAGCCACGCCGCGGGCAGGCCGTGGTAGACGCGGTGCAACGGGGCGTCGGGGAAGCGCTCGCGCAGCGCGCGCAGGTTGGCGTCGCAGCAGGTGACCACGGCGTGCGCGCGGGCGATCTTCTCAGGTAGCCGCTCCGCTTCCACGTAGATGTCCCGCGCGTGCAGGCTGAGGAGCAGCGGCAAGTCGCCCGTATACAGCGCTACGGTGGAGGGTTGCGAGCCGAAGTGCGCCACCACCGCCTGCACCCCCGTCGCCGCGAAGCGCGCCCCCCAGCGCCGCCCGAGCGCGCGCACCGCCGCCATGCCCGACGCCCGGCGCACCGCCCGCGCCAGCACATTCGGCCAGCCGTAGACCGTCTCCGCGTCCGCCGCCTCCGGCCGGAAGAGGCTATACACGTCCACCCGATGCCCACGCGCGCGCATCCCGGCCACCTCCCGTGCAATGAAGGTTTCCGAGGGCTGCGGATACGTGCCGACGATGTAAGCGAGATGCATGGTGGTTCCTTTGTCTGAACCGGGGTTTGGGGGGGATTTAAAGATTTACTTGATGGGGGAACGTTTTTGCCGACTCCTACTTTCGGCTGCCATTGTGGGTGAAAAATTCACAGGGATGAAAGGGATGGCTGGGATATTGGGGATAGACGGCTCGGTAGTGGCCACAGACAAGCCGAGTAGCTTACCCACAGTGCCATCCCGTCAAATCCTATCTATCCCTTTCATCCCTGTGAATTATTCACCCACAACGTTATCGAAACTTGATAAGGGCCAAAAACGTTCCCCCATCAAGGAATCTTTTCGATCCCCCCAAATCCCAGTTCAGACAATGTTATTCTCGCAAGTGCCCATTCCCATACGCCACCCACTTGTAGCTGGTCAGCTCCTCGGGGCCGACGGGGCCGCGGGCGTGGAGTTTGTCGGTGCTGATGCCCACCGCGGCCCCCTGGCCGTAGTCGCCGCCGCCGGAGAGGCGGGTGGAGGCGTTGACGAGCACGGAGGCGCTGTCCACCCCGGCGACGAAGCGGTCGGCGAGGGCCAGCGAGCCAGTGACGATGCCGTCGGTGTGGCCGGAGCCGTAGGCGGCGATGTGCGCAATGGCGGCGTCCACCCCGTCGACCACGCGGATGGAGAGGATGGGTGCCAGGTATTCGGCGTGCCAGTCTTCCTCGGTGGCGGGGAGCATCGGTACCACGGCGCGGACGCGGGCGTCGCCGCGCAACTCCACCCCCTGCGCATGCAGCGCGGCGGCCAGGGTGGGCAACAGGTGGAGAGCTTCCGCGTCGACGAGCAGCGTCTCCAGGGCGTTGCACACCTCGACCTTCTCACACTTCGAGTTCACCACCAGCGCCACCGCCATCGCCGGGTCGGCGTCGGCGGCGATGTACTGGTGGCAGATGCCGTCGTAGTGCTTGATGACCGGGATGCGGCTTTCGGCGGCGATACGCTGGATGAGTGACTTGCCCCCGCGCGGGATGATGACGTCGATGAGGCGGTCGAGCTGCAGCAGCTCCCCCACCGCGGCGCGGTCGGCGGTGCGCACGATGGAGATGGCGCCCGCAGGCAGGCCGGACTCCGTCGCGGCGCCGGCCATGATGTCCGCCAGCAGCACATTGGTGCGCAGCGCTTCCGAGCCCCCGCGCAGGATGACGGCGTTGCCGCTCTTCACGCACACCGCCGCTGCGTCGGTAGTCACGTTGGGGCGCGATTCGTAGATGATGCCGATTACCCCCAGCGGCACGCTGACGCGCATCACGCGCAGCCCGGTGGGGCGCACGTGGCCGCGGGTGACCACCCCCAGCGGGTCGGGCAGGTCGGCGACCTCGACCAGACGGTCGTGCATGTACTGCAGCGTCTTGTCCGACAACCGCAGCCGTTGCAGCAGCGGCCCGGCCAGCCCGTCGGCTTCCGCCTCCGCCAGGTCGCGGGCGTTGGCGGCGCGAATCTCATCGTGCCGGGCGGCCAGCGCCGCCCCCATCGCCCGCAGCGCCGCCGCGCGTACCGACCCCGGCAGCGTGCCCAGCACCCGCCCCGCCTCCCGCGCCCCCCGCGCCAGCTCGATCATCGGAGTATCCATGCCGGTATTGTACCTTGTGGGAGCGGTGTTGCCAACGGGGGCGCTTTCCTGTTATTCGACCTGACGTTAAAACGTCAGGCTACCGATAGCGCCCCTTGAAAGGGGCTTGGCGAGCGTTCGTGATGCTGATTTTGTGGTTGGTCACCGGTTCTTGTTTCGGTTGCGATTGGATTTTCGCGCGTGAAGGAGCCCTCCAAACATGAAATTAACCTATCACCCCCTACCAAAGCCCCATTGATGGGGCGCAGCCGGTAGCCTGACGATTTATCGTCAGGTTTTATAACAGAACAGCGTTAATAATGATATGATGCGAGTGGGGCCGGGGGGGCGACAACAGATCAGGTGAATAGCTGACCAAAACACAACGCCCCCGGAAAATCCGAGGGCGTTTGTCTGGGTATAGCGTGAAGCCTACGCCATCACCACGTCTTTGAACACGATCGTTTCGTCGCGTTCGCTGCCGACGGTGACCATGCAGAGGGGCACGCCGGTGAGTTCGGTGATGCGCGTCAGGTAGCGCTGGGCGTTGACGGGCAGGTCGTCGAAATCGCGGCAGTCGGCGATGGGGGTCTGCCAGCCGGGTAGCGTTTCGTAGATCGGCACGGCGCGCTCGACTTCCCACAGCGCGCTGGGGAAGATGTCCACGCGCTTGCCGTCGATCTCGTAGCCCACGCAGAGGGGCAACTCGGCGAATTCGCCCATCACGTCCAGGTGGGTCACCGCCAGGAAATCCAGCCCATTGGCGCGCACCGCTTTGCGCAGCACGCAGGCATCCAGCCATCCGCAGCGGCGCGGGCGGCCCGTGGTGGTGCCGTATTCATGCCCCAGCTCGCGGATGCGCGCGCCGACTTCGTCCTTCAGCTCGGTGGGGAAGGGTCCCTCGCCCACGCGGCTGGTGTAGGCCTTCACCACGCCGATCACTGTGTCCAGCAGGGAGGGGCCGACGCCGGCGCCCACTGAGGCGCCACCGGCCGTGGGCGTCGAACAGGTGACGAAGGGATAGGTGCCGTGATCGATGTCCAGCATGGTGGCATTCGCGCCTTCGAACATGACATCGTCACCGCGCTTCAACGCCTGCCAGACCATCTCGCCGGTATCGCAGATCATGTCCTTGATGACGGCATAGTACGCCATGTATTCATCATAAATGGCCGCGGCATCGAAGGTCTCGGCGCCATACAGCTTTTCGAGGATCGCATTCTTGTCCGCGACAATCGTTTCCAGACGCGCGCGAAAATACTCGGCATTGCGCAGGTCGCCGACGCGCATGCCGTGCGTGCGGCTGAATTTATCCGTATAGGCAGGGCCGATGCCTTTCAAGGTGGTGCCGATTTTTCCTTTGCCCATGGCACGCTCAGACGCCGCATCGAGCGCGAGATGGTACGGCATGATGAGATGAGCATCTTCACTGATATAAATGAATGGCCGTACCGTGAGGCCTTTGCCTTCCAGGTCGGCAATCTCCTTCAGCAGCGACTTCGGATTGATCACCATGCCGTTGCCGAGAATGCTTGGCCGCTGGCGTACGATTCCGGAGGGAATCAGATGCAATGCGTAAGATTGATCTCCGATTTTCACGGTATGCCCGGCATTATCGCCACCCTGATAACGCACAACCAGCGCGGCATTGGCGGCATAGACGTCGACAACGCGTCCTTTTCCTTCGTCACCCCACTGGGTTCCCACAATGACGGTACTACTCACAGAGTTTGTCCTCCAACAAATATCGCGACAAAAAAATGAGGATGCCGGGTGGTGCGTAACCGCCCAAACATCCTCACTTGCAGTTACAACATAAGATACACGTCCGCTAGAGAGGTTGTCAAGGCAATACCGGCATGTCGCTTTGGCCATCGCGCGGGACCATCCGGTAATATGTGGTGTTTACGCCGACAGGCAGACACGCTATAATGCCGCGGGAGTACAACCCATGCTTGGTGCCCAATTCTTTCAGCCGTTCTTTTCGACCATACGGGATAACTCGCGCCGCCGATTTTCGCCCAGGCGGTTATCGGCCATTCAGGCTATCGTGCTTTTCTATGTATGTGTTATCCTGTTGGGCGCGGGTTTATTATTGCTTCCC
>CAIYQO010000212.1 GCA_903928345.1 uncultured bacterium
ACCATGGCGATCTTCCTGAAGGGGGTGGTGGTGAGATACGATCCACTTCAGGGCAGCCCGCCATGGTTCCTTTCATTGAGGCCGGTTGCTCCGGGCAGCGAACGAACCCGGAGCGAGGGGGGGAAAGTGCGAAAGTCCACAGTATGGAACTTCCTTTATTGTCCACCCGCATCGCCAACAGCGATTCGGATGGTCGAAACCTGTTCCGAACCATGACGATGAGATCCTGTGCCAGAAAACGTCGCAACGACAGATCCATCTCATCGCATGTGGCATAACTTCGATTCACCATGTCCTGCCAACCGAGCATCTCATGAAAGGTGACCCCACGCTGCCGCGATTGTATGTGATACAGCATCAGCGCATCGAAGTATGAAAAGTCATCGCTCTCTGTATTACACATATCATCTCTCTGCGCTCTCTGCGCCTCTGCGGTGAATCAAACCCTCGCCGCCGCCAGCGGCAACCCCACCGGGTTGCCGGCGCGGGCGGAGCGGTAGAGGCCCAGCACGCATTCGGTGGCGCGGCGGCCTTCTTCCCCGGGGATGGGATATGGCGCACCGCCGTCCACGGCGTCGGTGAAGGCGGCCAGCGCGCGGGTGTGGCTGTTGCCGTAACAGGCTTTGCCCACGGTGGGCGCAGCTTCCGTCGCGGGCAATTCCGGCACGCCGCCGTCGACCTCCAGGAAGGTGAACTCCTCCGGGAAGCCCGTGTTCACCACCGCGGAGCCGTGGCTGCCGTAGACGTGCAGACGGGTGTGCCAGTCCAGGTTGCTCGCGCTGGTGGCGGCGATCTGCCCCAGCGCGCCGTTGGCGAAGGTAAGCAGGCCGTGCGCGGTGTCTTCCACCTCGATGCACTCGTCCCAGCGCAACGTGGCCATTCCCCCGGTGATGCTCAGCGCGTCGCCTAAGAGCCACAGCAGCGCGTCGATGGTGTGGATGGCCTGGTTGATGAGCACGCCTCCACCCTCCTGCGCCCAGGTGCCGCGCCACGCCGCCGAGTTGTAGTACGCCGGCCCGCGCACGCAGCGCACCTGCGCCGACCCGAGCAGCAGCCGCCCAAAGCGCCCGGTGGTTATCATGTCGTGCAATTGCCGCAGCACCGGGTCGAAGCGGTGCTGAAAGCACACCCCGAGTTGCACCCCGGCGGCGCGTGCGGCAGCGATCATCGCGTCCATGTCGGCGGGGTCGAGGGCCATCGGCTTTTCGCAAAAGACGTGCTTGCCCGCGCGCGCCGCCGCCACCGCCATCTCGGCGTGCAGGTAGTGGGGGGTGCAGATGCACACGGCGTCCACGTCGGGGCGCGCCAGGAGGGCATGGTAGTCGTCGGTGACGGCATCCACGTCGTATTCACGCGCCAGCGCGCCCGCCCGCGCGGGGAGCAGGTCGCACAGCGCCGTGAGCCGCGCCGCGGGGATCTCTCCCAGCGCCTGCGCATGCACGGGGCCGATCACCCCGCAGCCGATGATGCCGAAACGTACTGCCATACTGTCGCCTCCCGGGAACGCTAACCTGCATTATTCATAACATTTCGAATAATGCCCCAGCTAGCCCGGCAGTCCTTCACATCGTGAATCATCCGGGCTAATCGGTTCTTTTCCACCCATCGGCGAAACTCCTCCCATTTTCGGTATGCGGAGCCCGCTTTTGCGGATACAATGGAAGTGAAGCAAGAAGCGAGGAGCGAGAAGCTGGACGGATCGATGGAAAATCGCGACGTGAATCTGGAAACGCTGCCGGCCATAACGGCGGGGTATCTGCTGCGCACGCCGACGCCGGTGGCGCCGGATGAAGTGCTGGGCAAGGCCGCCTTTCTGCTGCGCACGGCACCGATGGGCGGGTTGCCGGTGGTACGCGGCGGGATGCTGGTCGGCTGGCTGGACGAAGCGGTACTGACGGCCGCGCTGGCGGAGAACCCCGACGATCCGCGCCCGGTGGGGGAGCTGGCCGACCCCGCGGGGCTGGCGGTGGCGCCGCACGCGACTCTGCCCGAGTTGGCCGACGCCTTCCGCTATGCCGATGCCGCCGCGCTGCCCGTGGTCACCCCCGGCAGTCAGTACCTGGGTATCGTGCTGCGCGCCGACGTGGCCGCCGCGCTGGGCGGGCGCTATGGCACGCCGCGCCAGATCGGTGGTATGGCCACCCCGCTGGGCGTCTACATGACTAACGGCACGGTGAGCGGCGGCGCCGGGTGGCTGGGGTTGATGCTCACCGGCGTAGTGCTGGCGACCACCGCCTGGGTGTCGCAATTGGCGCTCACCTTCGTCCTCGCCGGCGCCTACCACCTGCTGCATATGCCATTACTGAAGGAATTAGCGCAGTTTATCGATCAGGATCCCGCTTATCTCCCCCTGGCAGCGGGACCGGAATGCCTGCGCGAGCTACTCGGACTGGTACTGGTGATGCTCGCCTTCATGCTCCTGTTCCGCTTCATGCCGCGCATGGGGGGCACGCACGCCGCGGAGCATCAAACCATCAACGCGCTGGAAGCCGGTGAGCCGCTCACCCCGGAGGCGGTGGCGCGGATGCCGCGCGTGCATCCCCGCTGCGGCACCAACCTGTGGAGCATCGGCATGCTCGGGTATCTAAGCCTGACGCTCGTCGCCCTGGTGCTCTCCACCCCGTTGGGCCGCGCCTACCTGCCCATCGTGGGCACCATCGAGCTGTGGATCGTGCTGGCCATCGTCCTCACCTGGCGCCCCTTCGGCGCGTGGCTGCAGCAGCATATCACCACCCGCCCGGCGTCCCCACGGGAGATCGCCAGCGGCATCGCCGCCGCGCGGGAAGTGCAGCGCCGCAGCCTCACGCAACCCGACCGTCCGCTCACCTTGGCGCGCCGCGTGTGGAGCATGGGCCTCGTGCCGGTTGCCGTCGGCTTCATCGTCGCCGGCTTTGTCCTCCCCTGGTTGGAGACACCGCTAGACGCCCTGTGGCATTCCCTGGTAAAATGAGCGTTCCGAGGGAGAGCACTCGGTATTCGGCATTCGATTCGGCCCTCGCAGGAGGGCCGTCCCTTTTGGAGTGAACGCGAATCATGGTTAAACACGTGCTGATTGCGGCCTTTGCGCGCGCGGCGGAACAGGCGAAGAACGCGGGCAAGCTGCACTTCGAGACGCTGCCCACCTTCACCGTCGAGCGCCCGGCGAACCCGGCATACGGCGATTTCTCCGTGAACCTGGCCATGGTGCTGGCGAGCCAGGCGAAGATGGCCCCGCGCCAGGTGGCCAACACCCTGGCCGAATTCCTACAGCTCCCCGAGCGCCTGCTGGAGCGGTTGGAGATCGCCGGGCCCGGCTTCATCAACCTCTACCTGGCCCCCACGTGGCTCCATGAGGTCGTGCAGGAGATTCACCGTCAAGGCGACGCCTACGGGCGCACCGACGTGGGCAAAGGCGCGCGCGTGCTCGCTGAATACGTCAGCGCCAACCCGAACGGCCCGCTCAGCATCCCCCACGGGCGCGGCGCCATTATTGGCGACGTGCTTTGCAACGTGCTCGCCGCCGCCGGCTACGAAGTCTCGCGCGAGTTTTACGTCAACGACGCCGCCACCTCCACGCAGATGGTGCGCTTTGGCGAGAGCCTGGTGATCCGCTACCTGCAGGAATTCGGGCAGCAGATCGAGTTCCCCGAGGACGGCTACCACGGCGGCTACGTGCTGGACTTCGCGCAACACATCAAGGAACGCGACGGGGACAAATACGTCGCCATGAACCCGGCGGAGCGGCTGGAACTCTTCACGCAGATGGGCAAAGAGGCGATGATCGACTGGCAGCGCGAAGTGCTCGCCAGCTTCGGCGTCGTCTTCGACCGCTGGTTCTGCGAAAGCAGTCTCTTCGCGGAAAACGACGTGGCAAAGGGGTTGGCGCTGCTGCAACAGCGCGGCGAGACCTACGAGTCCGACGGCGCCGTCTGGCTGGCCTCCACCAAATACGGCGACGACAAAGACCGCCCGCTGGTGCGCACCAACGGCAGGCCGACCTACCTGGCCTCCGACGTGGCGTATCACCTGAATAAATTCGAACGCGGCTACCAGACCCTCATCGACATCTGGGGCCCGGATCACCACGGCTACATCGCGCGCACCAAGGCCTCCCTTGCCGCGCTGGGCTTCTCCCCCGAACGGCTGCACGTGCTCATCTACCAGGTCGTGCGCCTGATGCGCAACGGCGAATACGTGATGGGCGGCAAGCGCAAGGGCGATATCATCCTGCTCTCCGAACTCATCGAGCAGGTAGGGCGCGACGCCGCGCGCTACTTCTTCCTGCTGCGCAGCGCCGACAGCGACCTGAACTTCGACCTGGACCTTGCCGTAAAAGAGTCGCCGGACAACCCGGTGTATTACGTGCAATACGCCCACGCGCGCATCGCCAGCATCCTGCGCACCGCCGAGGAGCGCGGCCTGACGCTGCCCGACCCGCTTGCCACCGACCTGACGCCGCTGGGCAACGAGGCGGAAATTTCCCTCATCCGGCGCCTCACCGACTTCCCGGAGGAGATCACCACCGCCGCCGAACTCTTCGAGCCCCACCGGCTCACGCGCTACGCGCAGGACCTGGCGCGCGAGTTCCACGTCTTCTACGACCGATGCCCCGTGCTGAAGGAAGAAACCCCCGAAGCCACCCGCAACGCCCGCCTCACCCTCGTCGGCGCCGCGAAGATCACCTTGCGCAACGTCCTGACCCTGCTGGGCGTATCGGCTCCCGAGCGGATGTAGGGGAATAACTCATTGCCCCGAAGGGGCGCTGACCACGGGCGAAGTCCGTGGTCAGCATCGCAAAAAAACAGAGCCCCGACGGGGCGGCAGCTCGCAAGTCTGTCGCCCCGTCGGGGCTCTAAGTCTTTCCCCACTGGCTCCACGGGCTTCGCCCGTGGCTAGCATCTTCGGCCCCTTCGGGACAAAATACCCTACTCCGCCTTCGGCGCCGGATTACTCGCCCGCTTGCGCCGCTGCTTATGCTTGGTGTCGTGCTTGCGCACCACGTCGGCGAAGCGCGGGTCGAGCCACAGCGGCTCGAAGAGCGGCTCGTTGATGAGCAGGTGCGGGTCGTACCCCTGGCGGGCGGCGATCTCCAGATCCGCGAAGGCGGCGTCCACGTTACCCTGTTGCGCGGAGAGCGCAGCGCGCACCAGCCGGCCCCAGATATGCGACGGCGTCTGCGTCAACAACAGCCGCAACTGTTCGGCGCTTTCGGTGAAGCGCTGCAGGCGCAGCAGCGACAGCGCGAGCATCCACCGCACGTTTTCGTTCTCCGGCTGCAGCCGTCCGGCCTCCGCCAGCACCCCGCGCGCGTCCGCCGGGCGCTCCAGGTCGAGCAACAGCAGACGGCCCAGGTGGAACCACGCGGCGGGGTCTTCAGGCTCCAGTACGGTGGCCTTGTCGTAACTCGACATCGCCTCCGGATAGCGCTTCAGCGAATGCAGCGCCTGCCCGCGGTTGAGCCAGAGCATGTAATCGTCGCCGAACTCCGTGATCGCGCGGTCGGAAGCGATCACCGCATCCTCATAGCGCTCCGTCATGCCGTACAGTGCGGCCAGCGCGTACCAGGTGATGCCCAGCGATGGCTCGCAACGGATGGCCTCCTGCAGCGCGCGCTCGCCGCCCGTCATGTCCCCCTGCTCCATCAACAGGCGGCCGTGGGCATAGAGCAGCTTCGCCGAGGTGGAATCGGTGACCAGCAACTCCTCGATGGTGGATGCCACGCGCTCCACGGCCTCGGTAGCCGCGGTCAACTCTACCAGGTTGATCACCGCGTCGAGGTAGTCGGGGTTGAGTGTCAGCGCGGCGAGATAATCGTCGATGGCGGCCGCGTAATCGCCGCGGCGCTCGTTGATCATCCCGCGCGTGTAATGGTTCATCGCGGCGTCCGGCTCCAGGCCGATCGCTTCGTCGATGGTGCCCAGCGCTTCGTCGTGCTTGCCCAACGCGTCCAGCGTGCTGGCGCGGTTGTGCAGCAAGTTCGGCGAAATGCCTTCCAGCCGCTCCAGCGCCGCCCACTTGCCCAGCGCGTCGTGGTGACGGCCCAGGTAAGAAAGGCACGCGCCGTGCAGGCGGATGATGTCGGGGTCGGTGGTGAATTCGCTAAAGAGCGGTGCTGCCACCGTGTCAGCCTCGACGTAGCGGCCCAGGTCGCACAGGTCTACGGCGAGATAATAGCGGCTGTCGGTATCCTCGGGGTCGAGCGACAGCGCGGCTTCGCGCGCGGGCACGGCTTCGTCGATACGCCCTAGGCGCTCCAGCACTTCGCCGTAGACGGCCTGCGCGCCGGCATCCATCTCGTCCAGCGCCACGGCGCGCCGCGCGCACACCAGCGCGTCCTGATGGTAATCCTGCAGCGACAAGTGGCGGGCGGCATCGACCTGAATGTCGATATCGTCCGTGTTGTCGTCAGCGGCGGCGATGAGCTGTACGATCGATTCGTCTGCCTGCCCGAGCTGCCCCAGTGCCACGCCGCGGAAGAGGGTCACCCACCCATGGCGTGGATCCAGGCCGCGCGCGCGATCCAGCAGCGGCATCGCCTCGGCAGCCTTCTGCTCCTGCAGCAGGCTCTCGACCTCGGTCAGCAACTGTTCAAGCTCGCTCTCGTACGGTATCATACCACCCCATTTGGTCCGCGCCGTGTGCGTCCCGCGCTCAGTATTCCCCACATAGCCCGCCTAAATCCCGAGCGGGCGCCAATGTGAGGGCCAAGGGAACGAAACACCCCCGACAACGCGGGGGTGGCATCTCACGGCACGAGCGACGACGTGTCCTTGCACCTCTAATTATACGCCCTTTCCCCCCATTTCGAAAAGAGTCCGGGTGCGAGAATGGGGGAATGGGAGAAAGAGAGAGGACGAGCGAAAAATGCAAAGTGACGGATTACCGACACCGATCTTTCTTATCCCATAGGTACGCGCAAAACCTTCCCGCCTGCTTCCCCTCCCCCGTCACCCCGATCCCGATCGGGGTGACGGGGGAGGGGGCCGGGGG
>CAIYQO010000213.1 GCA_903928345.1 uncultured bacterium
CAAACACCGCTCATGGCATAAATCCCACGGACGTGGAAGTGCTCATCGACCATGCGGCACGGGCGGCGTGAACGCCGGCAGGGAAGTCAAGCCCTTCATCGGCAGGAATTTACGGCGTGAAGTGCGAAAGTCCACCCCTTTCATCCCGGTGAATTATCAATCCACCGGGTCATCCGCCGCTTTCTCCCCTTCCCTCAAGGGAGGGGGCGGGGGGTAATCCCCGCGCCGTGGGGCAGGTCTTCCCCCATCGCTGCCCCCAAACCCGCACACTTGCCGGGGAAGCGCACAAGCGCGCGCCGATGGGCGTGTTTGCCGCCAAAAGGATCGGACGGGGCGAAAACCGGACAACGCGGGGGGTGGAGCGGGATGCACACTAGGGGCGGTCATCGGAGGCAGGATCGCCCACCGGGTCGGGGATCATTCCACTGCGGCGACGCGGGACGGCGCCCTTCTTCCGAACGAACCAATCCTGTTCGGAAGAAAAAGGAGGATCTCCCGTGAAGACTCTGGTTCTTGTGATGACGGTTGGCACGCTGGCGCTTGGAAGCGTCGCGTTTGCCGCCCCCCGTGTGATGTCCCCCTCGGCGATGGACAACGTGAGTGCCGGGCAAAGCCTGGTGTCGTGGTTCCTGGGCGACGACGTGACCGTCAATACCCCGAGTTCCACCGGTGACCTGCAGACGTCCGATGCCAGCGGCGACAACGCGCAGGCCGTGAGCGGCGCTAATGCCGCCAACAAGGCCGCCGGCGCCATTGCCGACCACGGCGCGCAGGCGATCAACGGCGATGACAACACCGCCGTCGAAGTGCAGGCCACCATCTCCGTCCCCATCAGCAACTCGTTCAACACGAGTGACACCGAAAACACCGCGACGGCCGACGAGAATGGCGCGATCGCCATCATCGGCAAGTGCAACACCGCCACCACCACGTATGATGACAGCAACGTCTCCGCTGACGAAGCCGGCACGCTGACCGGCGTGGTGGCACGCACCGCGCAGGTGAGCGACTCCTTCAACACCAACGACGTGGAAATCGACGTCACCGTGACGATCGACGACTCCTTCAACAACACCAAGACCGACAACGCGCTGTGCATCAGCGGCCAGGATCAACTGACGGCCATCGTGAACGCCAACACGCTGGGCGACCAGCTCATCGGCGCCACGCTGAACGTGACCAACGCCACCGCCGCCGTGCCGGCCGGCACCACCGTGCCGTCCATGGGCGACAACGGCAACGCCACCGCCACCACCACGCTGACGCAGACCGTCGTCAATGCCTCCCTGGTTGTGGTCCCTGGCGACCTGTAACTCACACCGCACGCGACGAGGCTCCGGCCTCGTGCCCACCGCCCCCCGCTTACCGCGGGGGGCGGTACGTCGTTAGGCGGGCAATCCACGGGTGAGAAAGCGTACAAGCAGCCGCAGATGCGCACCTTTGCCGCCAAGAGGACGGCACGGGGTGGAAACCGGACAACGCGGGGGCTGTAGCGGGATGCACACTAGGGGCGGTCATCGGAGGCAGGATCGCCCACCGGGTCGGGGATCATTCCACTGCGGCGACGCGGGACGGCGTCCTTCTTCCGAACGAACCAATCCTGTTCGGAGAAAAGGAGAGATTCCCGTGAAGACTCTGGTTCTTGCGATAACGGCTGGCACGCTGGCGCTGGGAAGCGTCGCGTTTGCCGCCCCCCGTGTGATGTCCCCCTCGGCGATGGACAATGTGAGTGCCGGGCAAAGCCTGGTGTCGTGGTTCCTGGGTGACGACGTGACCGTCGATACCCCGAGTTCCACCACTGACACGCAGACGTCCGATGCCAGCGGCGACAATGCGCAGGCCGCGAGCGGCGCCAATGCCGCCAATAAGGCCGCCGGCGCTCTTGCCGACCACGGCGCGCAGGCGATCAACGGCGATGGCAACACCGCCGTCGAAGTGCAGGCCACCATTTCCATCCCCATCAGCAACTCGGCCAACGCGAGTGACACCGAAAACACCGCGACGGCCGACGAGAATGGCGCGATCGCCATCAGCGGCACCGGCAACACCGCCGTAACCACCTTCGACAACAGCAACGTCTCCGCGAACGGCACAGTCGAGGATGACATCGCTCCCAACCAGTATGAGGAAAACAGCGTAACGGGCGTGGTGGCGCGCACCGCTGATGTGTGCGACTCCTTCAACACCAACGCCGTGACCATTGACGTGGAAGTGACGATCGACGACTCCTTCAACAACACCACAACCGACAATGCGCTGAGCATCAGCGGCCAGGATCACCTGACGGCCATCGTGAACGCCAACACGCTGGGCGACCAGCTCATCGGCGCCACGCTGAACGTGACGAACGCCACCACCGCCGTGCCGGCCACCACCACCGTGCCGTCCATGGGCGACAACGGCAACGCCACCGCCACCACCACGCTGACGCAGACCGTCGTGAATGCCTCCCTGGTTGTGGTCCCGGACGTCACTACCGTTGCGCCGTAAGAGAACACGCCCGCTAGAGTGCAGGCCCACACACGCCGCCCCCCGCTCGCTGCGGGGGGCGGTACGTCGTTAGGCGGGTAATCCACGGGTGAGAAAGCGTACAAGCAGCCGTAAATGCACACCTTTACCGCCACACCGCCGTATCCGGCGCGTGCGTGGCTGAGAACCGTACATCCCCCGGCCTCGTGGCGTGCGACACTAGGCGCGGTGCTCGGACGAACGCCCCGCCGGTCGGCGATCCACCCGCAGTGGCGATCCGAAAAGGGACACGCGCTCCGAGCAACCTTATCCGGGTAGGAGAAAAAGGAGGATCTCCCGATGAAGAAGACTCTGGTTATGGTGCTGAGTCTCGGCACGCTGGCGCTGGGAAGCCTGGCGTTCGCCACTCCGCGCGAAATGACCCCGTCCGCTCTGGACAGCGTGAGCGCTGGGCAGAGCCTGGTGCAGTGGCTGGTGGGCGACAACCTGACCATCAGCAACCCCACCTCGACCGATAACACCCAGACGACGACGGCGGACGGCACGCAAGCCCAGGCCGTGAGCGGCGAGAATTCCGCCAACAAGGCCGCGGGCGCCCTGGCCGACAACGGTGCACAGGCGATCAACGGCGACGGCAACACCGCAGTGGAAGTCCAGGCGCAGATCTCGGTGCCGATCACCGATTCCTTCAACACCACCACTGTCACGAACAATGCCGATGCGGAAGGTGATGGCGCCATCGCCATCATCGGCGACGGCAACACCGCCACGACGACCTATGACAACAGCAACGTTTCCGCCGACGGCGTAGGCACGCTGACCGGTGTGGTGGCGCGCAGCGCCACGGTCAGCGACTCCTTCAACACGAAGACCGTCGACATCACCGTGAACGTGGACATCGAAGACTCCTTCAACTGCACCAACACCACCAACACGCTGGAAATCAGCGGGCAGGGCACGCTCACGGCGATCGTGAACGCCAACACGCTGGGCGATCAGCTCATCGGTGCGTGTCTCAACGTGACGAACGCCACCGCCGCCGTGCCGACCGGCACCACCGTGCCGTCGCTGGGCAACAATGGCAACGCCACCGCCACCACCACGCTGACACAGACCGTGATCAACGGCTCGATCATCCTAGTCGGTGTCGACTTCGGGTTGACCGGCGGCACGCTGCCGACGACCCCGAGCCTCTAACCCATCCTTCCCGTTCACACCAAACGCATCGTGGGGGCCGGGACCGCCGGCCCCCACTTCGGGAAAGGAGGCAGCGATGACAGGGACCGTTTTACGCTGGAGTATGTGCATAGGGGCTGCCCTGCTGCTGGCCGGAGCCGGTTGGACGCGGCCCCGCGCCTTGTCCGACCGGCAACTGGATGCCGTCTACGCCGCGGGGTTCGAAGTAAAAGTCGACCTGGGGCTCGACGTCTCCGCCACCAAGCCGGATTCGGTATACGTACAGAGCGGCAGCATGAGTTCCATTTCAAGCCTGTTGAATTCGAGCATGAACCTGGCCACCACGCGGCTGGGCGCCCGCAATGAAGTCACCGCGGATCCCAGCGGCGCGACGATGCCGAATCTGCAGAACCTGACGGTGAACAACATCAACATCTCGCAGAACGCTTTGCAGAACGCCAATACCTTGATGAACGTCTTCGCGCTCGAAGGCGACGTGGCCATCGGCGTGAACCTGAACGTGGTCGTCAACCCGATTAACAGCAACTTCACCATTTCGCAGACAAACGTCAACTGGGGCACGCTCCACGTCAACGACGGCGTGTCCGTCCCGTAAGGCGCGACACGTGCGCAGGTGCGGGGGAGAGCACATGCGATTTACACCACGACTAGCGTTGATGCTGATCTGGCTGACCTGGTCGGCCCACACCTCGCTCGCGCAAGCGAGCGAGGTGTGGGTGCCGCTGGGCGACACCGGCGGTCCGTCCCTGGCGCTGCCCGTGCAGAGCGTCATCGAGCGCCGCCAGGCGGACGTGCAGTTGCAACGGCTGGACTATAGCTGCGGCTCCGCGGCGCTGGCCACGCTCTTCACGAGCTACCTCGGCCAGCCTACCTCGGAAACGGATATCATCGACTACATCGTGCGCACCGGCGATGCGCAGAAGATCCTCATCCGCCGAGGTTTCTCCCTGCTCGACCTGAAGCGCTATGCCGAGGCGCACGGCGCCCATGCGGTAGGCTACGAGCTGGATTACAACAGCCTGGTCGAACTGCAGGTGCCCGTACTGGTGCCGCTCTACCGTTCCGACCAGGGGCTGCGGCACTTCGTCGTCTTCCGCGGCGCCACCGACGACCGCGTCTTCCTGGCCGACCCGGCCCTGGGGCGCGTGACGATGTTCCGCAGCGAATTCGAAGACCTGTGGCAGCCCGCCGTCGGCCTGGTGGTGTCGGCGCCCGGTACGCCGCCCGCGGTGGACACCCCGCTGGGCGTCACCGCCGAGGACGCCGTCTACCTCAACGGTGACGCGATGCGCGCACTCATTCAACACTCCGTGGACACGTTCTTCCACGATCCAAACGAGTTCTGATTTCCGCAAAGGGGGCATCCGTGGGGTCTTCATTCTTCCGCGGCGTGATAGTGGGCTTGCTGCTGCTGCCGGTGCTCGCATGGGGGCAGACGATGGCGCTGCCGGGACTGGATGCACCGGTGACGGTGGATACGACGACGCCCACACCATCGGATGACGCCGGGGTGACACCACCGCCGAACGCCACGGCCACGCTGCCGGAAGCAGCCAAGCGCTCCAGCCTGATGGTGAAGCGCGGGCAATTCGAGCTGGAATGGCGCGCGTCCTACAGCCACTTTTCCAACAGCACCGTCTACGTAGAGGGCGTCTCCATGCTGCCGGTGCTCGTGATCGGCCAGGTGGCGGTGGAGCGCGTGCGGCGGGATATCGTCATCACGTCGCTGGCGCTGCGCTATGGCCTGGTCAACAATATGCAGCTCGAAGTGCGTGTCCCCTACCGCTATCAGAATGACCGTCACGCCATCCCGGACGCCAGCCCGCCGTCGGAAACCTTCACCAGCGGCCTGGGCATCGGCGACGCGGAGGCCAATATCTACACACAGCTCCCCCAGCGCCGTCCCGACGCGGTGCGCTGGGTGGCCAGCGCGGGGGTGAAAACGACCACCGGCAAGGACGCCTTCGCCATCGACTCCCAGACGGAGGACCCGCTGGGCACCGGCTTTATGAATACCCACGCCGGCCTGAGCGGGGTGAAGGTGAGCGACCCCGCCGCGCTGTATTGGAGCTTTGCCTACACCTACAACTGGGCACGGCGCAATATTCGCGTGGTGACTCAGGACTCCACCACCGGCGACGACGTGATCTCCTATGTGGACGTGAAGCCCGGCAACTCCGTCGATCTCGGCGGTGGCGTCGCCTATGCCCTTAACCCGCGCCTCAGCCTGAACAGCGGCGCCACCATCAGCTTCGGCGGCGCCACCACGTCCAACGACAAAAAGGTCGTCAACACCGCCCTCACCAGCGGGGTGCTGCGCGTCGGGGCCGTGTGGGTCACCCAGCGCAACCACCCCATCGACATCGGCCTCAGCCTCGGCCTCACCGACGACGCCCCCGACTTCACCCTCGACTGGCGCAGCGCCTGGAGCTGGGGCGGGTAAAGGGCGGATGAAAAGTGCAAATTTTGGGGAGGGCGAGCGTACCCGCGAGCCGCGAGCGAATGAGCAGTGTATGAGAATAGAAACGGTCTGTACGTATGAACCGCTCACACGTACAGATCGTTTCGTTTTATCCCCACGGTGCGCCCGCGCGACCCCTATTCCCCGACGCGGAGAAAGGGAGAGCGCCGCAGGGAAAGACGGAGGGCACAGGAAAAACGCCGAGGTTGCAGTGCGAGCTGAATATTTTTCGCCGCCATCGTCCTTCAACCCCGTCACCCCCCTCTCCCAGCCGAGTCGTGCGAGGCGCCTGGGGGAGGGGCGGGGGGCATACGCGTCAACTTACGGTAAAGGCTTATCTGTTTTCCGACCCGACGATAAATCGTCGGGCTACCGGCTGCGCCC
>CAIYQO010000214.1 GCA_903928345.1 uncultured bacterium
GTGGAGGTCAAGGCGCACGCGACCTCGGCGGTGACGATCACGCTGTGAAGCGGTTGAGCGGTACCGGGTTTACCCACCGTCTCGCCTCCTGTGGTATAATCCGAACGATCTTCCGCGGGAAAGGGCACGGCATGAGGCGTATCCTGATCGTGGCGCTCCTGGCCTGCGCCGGCGTGTGGGCATGGGCGCAGACACCGGCACCGGAAATCGGCACGGGGCTGCGCGGCGAATACTTCGAGGGCCGCGACTTGACCACGCGCATGCTGGCGCGCGTCGACCCCGTCATCAACTACGCCACCCCCTTCCCCGGTTTGACCCGCCAGACGGAGTTCAGCGTGCGCTGGCGCGGGAGCGTGCTGCCGGCCTTCACCGAGCCCTACACCTTCATCACCACCAGCGACGACGGCGTGCGGCTGTGGGTAAACGGGCAACTGCTGCTGGAAAACTGGACGGACCACGGCCCCACGGAAAACAGCGGCACGGTGAATCTGCAGGCCGGGAAGAAGGCGGAGATCAAAATCGAATTCTTCCAGGGCGGCGGCGGCGGGATGCTGCGCCTGGAATGGCAGAGCGAGCACCAACCGCGCCAGGTGGTGCCGGCCAAAGCGCTCTTCCCCCCGCTCTTCCCCGAAGGGCGCATCGCGTATCAGACCAGCGCCGTGCCGCAAAAAAGCAGCATCGTGCTCAGCACCAGCAGCGGCGAAACGCGCACCCTCACCGATCCCGGCGGGCTGTGGAAACCCGCCCTCAGCCCGGACGGCAGCAAGCTGCTCTACACCTCCGGCGCGCACGTCTCCGCCTGGAGCGATCCCAAGGTGGCGAAGAATACCGAGCTGTACCTGCTCGACCTGCGCACCGCGGACGCCTTCCCCCGGCGCATGACGAACTCCCCGCTGGAAGATGAACAGGCCGCCGTGAGCCCGGACGGCAAGTGGGTGGCCTTTGCCACGCGCCGCGATATGACCTGGGAGCTGTACGAGCTGTCGACGGCGGTGAACAAGATCAAGCGCATCACGACCACGAAGGCGGTGAAGTCCTTCCCGGCCTTCAGCACCGACGGCACGCTGCTCTTCTTCGAGACGAACTGCGACGGGCAGTGGGAGATTTACAGCCACAACCTGGATGACGACACGGAGACGCGCCTCACCACGAAGGGGGGACGCCACCCGAGCTGCAGCCCGGACGGCACCTGGGTGCTCTTTGCCGCCGCACGCGACGGCCACCCCACGCAGCTCTACAAAATCAAGCCGGACGGCAGCGGTGAGACGGCGCTGACCAACGATGCCTACGCCAACGACTACCCCTGCTGCAACCCGGACGGCGACATGGTTCTCTACCAGTCCACCCGCGACGGGAAGACGGACCTGTACCTGCTCACCCTGGCCACCGGCGGCATCACCCCGTTCACCACCACCGGCACGGCCTTCTGCCCCACGTGGTCGCATTGACGAGGAAACACACCATGACCCGTTTCACGCTGACCGTGCTCCTGCTCCTCGCCCTCACCGCGGCGTGGGCCGCCGACGCGCCCGCTCCGGCGCCCGTCCCCGCGGCGCCCACCTCCGTCGGCAGCGGCCTGCGCGGCGACTACTATGACAGCCCGGACTGGCACGTTTACACGCTGACGCGCCTCGACCCGAAGATCGAATTCAACTGGGGGGAAGGGCAACCCGACCCGTTGCTGACCCACGACACCTTCTCCATCATCTGGCGCGGCTTTATCCGCCCGCCGTACAGCGAGAAGTATCACTTCTGGCGCAGCAGCGACGACGGCATGAAGCTCACCCTCGACGGCAAGGTAATCTTCAACGCGATCCAGGGGGGCAACGGCACCAATGAGGGCTACGTCGACCTGGTCGCCGGTAAAATGTATCCCATTCTCGTGGAGTATCAGGAGACGGGCGGCGCCGCCAGCGCCCAACTGCTGTGGGGCAGCCAAAGCGCACCGCAGGGCACGGTGCCCACCGAAGTGCTCTTCCCGCCGGTGATGCCCGAGGGGCGCATCGCCTTCGCCGATAACCCGACGCTGCAAAAGAGCAACGTGTACCTGCTCACCGCCGACCGCAAAATCGCGAAGATGGCCGGCCCGGCCGCGGCCGACCCGGCCCTCAGCCCGGACGGCAGCCGCGTCTGCTACACCTCCGGCGCGCAGGTAACCGCGTGGACCGACCCCAAGGTGGCGAAGAACACCGACGTCTACACCGTCGATCTGAAGACGGGCTTCGCGCGGCGCACCACCGACTCGCCGCTGGAGGATCAGCAACCGAGCTTCAGCTTCGACGGCCATCAGGTGGCCTTCGCCTCCCGGCGCGACATGAACTGGGAGATTTACACCATGTCCGCGTCGGGCAGCAAGTTCAAGCGGGTGACGAACAACAAGGCGGCGGACATCGCCCCCGCCTTCAGCGCCGACGGCTCTACGCTCTTCTTCCAGAGCAACCGCGACGGGCAGTGGGAGATTTACAGCATCAGCCTGGACGACGGCACCGAGACGCGCCTCACCGACAAGGGGGGCTGGGCGCCCGCCTGCAGCCCCGACGGCAAATGGGTGGCCTTCGCCGCCAAGCGCGAGGGTAAAACGGCGCAGCTCTACCTGATGAAGCCGGACGGCAGCGGGCTGACGGCGCTCACCAGCGACGCCTACGACAACGAAAGCCCGAGCTTCAGCCCCGACGGCTACGAGCTGGTCTACAGCTCCACGCGCGAGGAGGGGAAAACAGACCTCTTCGTCGTCAACCTGCTCGGGAAGAACATCGACCAGCTTACCACCACCGGCGCGGCCTTCCACCCGAGTTGGAGCCGCTGATGGCGCGCGCGTACCTGGCGCTGGGGTCGAACCTAGGCGACCGCGCGGCAACGCTGCGCGACGCGGTGGCGCGGCTGGCCGCCTTGCCGGGCACAAATCTCGTAACCGAGTCCCGCGTGCGCGAGACCCCGCCGTGGGGCGTCACCGACCAGCCCGCTTTCCTCAACATGGCGGTGGCGCTGGAGACGACCCTTCCCCCCGAAGAACTGCTCGCCCACGCGCAGGCCATTGAAAACGCGCTGGGCCGCACGCGCACGGCGCACTGGGGCCCGCGCACCCTCGACATCGACATCCTGCTCTACGACGACGTCACCCGCGACACCCCCGCGCTGCGCCTCCCCCACCCCTACCTCACCCAGCGCCGCTTCGTCCTCGAGCCCCTCGCCGACCTCGCCCCCGACCTGGTCATCGCCGGAAAAACGGTACGCGCGTGGCTGGCGGAGGCGGAGTAACCTGCAGGGGCTGTCCCGTGGCGTTGCGGACGAGGAAACCGGAGGCGATCTCTACCACTTTCCGGTCGAAGTAGCAGTTGCCGAATCACTGCAGGGGCTGCGAACCACCAGAACCTTACCGGCACCTGCCATCTCCCGGCATGTTCACACGCGAGGTTACGGGACAGTCCCTGCAGAAGGCCGCCCTACTCCCGTATCTTCTTCAACTGCTCCCCCGTCAGCGTCAGGAAGACCCAGGCGGAGAGGAATTGGACGAGGATGGTAAGGGGTAGGTGCCAGTATTGGATCCACGTGGGGAGGGTGGAGCTGTTGAGGAACTCCTCGGGGCCGTTGCTGGCAATCCACATGCCGACGACGGGGTTGCCGATGAACCAGTATTGCCAACTCGACGCGATGAAATCCTTCATCAGCGAGGCCAGCCCGAGCATCGTCACCAGCAGCAGCGCCGCACTGGCGAGCCAGAGCACGATGTTCGACACGCGCGCCATGGGCCGGCGCAGCACCTTGGCACCGAGGATGGAAAAGAGCGTGGCGGGGATGAGCGCGAGCACGACGGAGACGAGCACCGCCACCGCGGCGTAGGAGAAGGACACCCCGCTGCCATCGCGCCCGTTGCTGCTGCTGGTGTATTCCACGATGCTCAGTAAAAAGAGGAAGAGCGGGAGGGTGCCCAGCCAGAGCAGCCCCGCCCCGTAGGCGATGGTGACGGCGGTGGCGGTCTTTTGGAAGCGTGACGAGGCGTAGACCCCCATGCAACCGAAGTTGAGCACGGTGGCGAGGATCATCAGCAGCGACCACCACAACTGCGCCGGCGACACGCCACCGAGCAGGAAGGAGATGGCCGCCACCGGCAGCGCGCACAGCAGGATCACCAGGATGAAGCTCAGCGAGGAGATGAGCTTGCCGACGATAATATTCATCGGCGACAGGCGCGTGAGGAGGAGCAGGTCCAGCGTCTGCTGCTCGCGTTCGGCGGAGATGGCCCCCGCGGTGAGCGCCGGCGCGAAAAGCGCACAGAGCACCGCCTCGATAATCATCAACCCGATGAACAGGTTGCGCCCCATGTCCCCCAGATTGCGGTGCAGCGTGGTGGGATCGCTGGTGTATTGATCCCACTGCGGCATCAGGATGCAGAGCGCCACGCCGATGGTGATGCCGGTGGCGATAAAGAGCAGCACCGGCGTCCGCGTGCCGCGCATCCGCGTGCGCATCTCCTTCACCAACACGGGCAGCGTCAACGTCATGCGCAAGCGCTGGGCCAGCGGCGCCAAACTCATCGCCATCCTGTCACTCCTTGTGCGCGCGTCCGGGATTCCCTTTGTGGTTCCACCACCTTACGACGACGGCGTGCCGGTGTCGGGCGGCTTGGGCTTGGCGACGGTGACGGTGACGGTTTTATCGCCGTCGCCGAAGGTGTAGGTGGTATCCACCTTGTTGCCGTCGCTGTCGGTATAGCAATAGAGCAGGAAGCCTTTGCCCGTGCCCTTATGGATCGTCAGGTCGGCCGTTGCCGGGTTGAAGCCGTTGGTGGGGGCGGTGGTGCCGCCGCTTTCGGTGACCTTCGCGGTGATGTCGGCGCCGGAGTCATTGGTAAGCAGCAGGTTTTCGCCCTCCTGCACCCCGGCGTTCTTCCCCTCCGCGGCGTTGGCGGCGGTGAAGCTGACCGGCGTGCTCTCCGCGCAGAAGGAATAGGTGGTGCCTTCCTCGCCCGGGCCGAACATCACCGGCACGCTTTTCGGGTCAATGAGCTTGGCGTGGCCGTCCACGAAGCCGGCGATATACCCCGTGCCATGGCGTTTCATATCCACGTCGTTCTTATCGCGCAGCACGTTGTACGTCGCGTCGGCGGTCATGATGGCGGAGGCCGGCGCCTTCACGTCGCCGTACCCCTGCCCGTACAGGTACATATTGAAGCCGATGCACGGCGCATTGACGCTGCCGTCGTTGGTGCTCGCCGGGCAGCGCAGGATGCGCGGCTCCATATCGGCGCGCCAAAGTTGCGTATCGGTATCGCAGACCACGCCCTGGAAGGACTCCTTGTTGTCCTGCACCTGCATTATGACATCCTTCACCGCCTGCTGCTGGTTGCTGAGGCAGGTGGCCTCGTAGGCCTTTTGACGCGCTCGCGAGAGCACCGGCAACAAAATCGCCACCAAGATGCAGATGATGACGATCACCACCAGGATTTCGACCATGGTAAAGCCACGACGCATGACAGCCTCCCCTCCCCAAACACCGACACCGCGGGGGGACGATGCGGTACGTAAAACATCTGCCTACAGCATACTCATCCTGCGCGCCCTTGACAAGGGGGCCACCGTCGCGCCGGTGCGGCAGGTATTAATGTGTACGGGATTGACGGTTGCACCAGTAGGGCATATAATGTGTAATCATTTACCGCCTCTAAAGGAGGGCACGATGCGCAAGGGCTTTACACTCATCGAACTGCTGGTCGTTATCGCGATAATTGCGATTTTGGCCGCCATCCTCTTCCCTGTCTTCGCCAAAGCGCGCGAGAAGGCGCGCATGACATCCTGCCTCAACAACGAGAAGCAGATCGTCACCGCCGCGCTCATGTATGCGCAGGACAACAACGAGATGCTGCCTGACACCGCCACCTTCTGGGGCAGCGTCAACCTCGACCGGGGCGTGCTGATCTGCCCCACGCTGGGCACCAAGATCGCCAACGGCTACGACTACAACAGCCTGGTCGCCGGCAAGGCATTGGGTGAATTACCCACAGCGGAAAAATCGATCGTCGTCTTCGATGGCACCTCGACCACCGGGCAGACGGCGAACGTCGGCTACGCCACCGCCAACTTCGACTTCCGCCACGCCAACAGCTCCATGATTCTCGGCTTCCTGGATGGCCACGTGCAGGCGAAGAAGAACACCGAAATCGGCGACCTCTCCGACCCGACCCGCAAGACCGTCTTCTACACCGATTTCTCCGATGGCACCCCCCTGTTTGCCTCCGGTGTCATCCAGACCGTCGACGGCTCCCCGCACTGCTGTAAGTTTACCGCCAACGGCACCAGCCAATTCCAGTTCGACCTGCCGCAGATGACCATGGGCACCGGTGGCAACTTCGCCAACGCCGTGAAGAACTACTATCTCAATGGCTTTAACGCCGCAACATCGGCGACGCCGACCGTCCTCGACTACGAATTCACCCTGAAGCGCATCACCGCCGGACCCGCCGGCTCCGATATGGACATGTACAACAGCAACACGTACGGCCAGCACGTGCCCGACCTGGGCGCCGCGGCCGAAGCGGCATGGCCCGGCTATCTTGGCAGCAGCGGGTACCATGGCTTGATGTCCTATGGGTTTGCCGCTTCCATGCAGACACTGCCCGAGTATACGGGCAGCATCGGCGTCGGCGCCTGGGTGCATGTCGGCGTGAAAAACGGCGTACCCTGGCGACCCATTATGCGTCAGGTCATTCCGGCAGTCGCGGGGAGATTCCAGGATATCCAGTTCAACTGGAATCTCGCCTGCCGCACCAACACCGCCGCGACGTATGAATCCTTCGCATACAAGGACTTCACCGTCTACCTGGAAATCCCGAACTTCTAGTAGGGGTTAGGGGTGAGTTTTCCGACCCTGCAAACAATGCCGCCGCGGAGCAAGTGCTCTGCGGCGGCATTTATTGTGGAAGCGTGCCTGAGGGACAGGCGTGCAATCCCTAACCACTAATCCCTAACCACTAATCCCTAACCCCTACATCACCATGCCGCCGTCCACGTTCAGCACGTGGCCGGTGGTGTAGGCGGCCAGCGCGCTGGCGTAGA
>CAIYQO010000215.1 GCA_903928345.1 uncultured bacterium
CGGCAACTCATGCTGCGGCAGGTCGATACGTTCCGTTTTCATGTGTGTGCCTCCGAAGGTGTACTTATCACCATGGTGTATATTACATCTTTACCCCAGGAGAGAGCAACCCCATATCAACACCGCACATTGCCACCATGGCGGAGAATCGCTGCAGTCACTCATCGGCAAACCGATACCTTTTGTCACGCCGTGACACTACTTGACAGGCACAATGCAGCAGGTACATAATATAGGTGCATGTTGCATCTAATCGTATAAAGCACCTGTGGAGGAAATCTGATGAAAATTGCGTTTCCGGCGTCAAATGCGACACCGACGGCACCGGTGGAAGCTCGGTTCGCGCGCGCCCCTATCTTCCTGGTCTTCGATGTCACGTGCAGTACCTGGGAAACTGTTGATAATACCCAGGTGTTGAACTCTGTCCAGGGAGCGGGGATTCAGGCGGCGGAAACTTTGGTGCGCCATCAGGTAAACGCACTGGTAACAACCCACTGCGGCCCGAAGGCCTTTCGCGCGCTTCAGGCGGCAGGCGTGACGGTGTATACCGGTGTCAGTGGCACGGTGCAGGATGCATTGCAAGAGTTTCTCGCTGATCGGTTGACCCCGGCAGCGCAGGCGGATGTGGACGGGCACTGGTAACCTGCTCATGTCCGCAACGTGCTCATCGTGCGCGATGAGGAAGGAGTATGACAATGCCAGGTGGAGATGGAACCGGCCCGTTGGGGCAAGGTTCGATGACCGGACGAGGATTCGGACGGTGTGGTAACCGCGGAGTTAACCGCGGAGTTGGTCGCGGCAATGGTCGTGGGTATGGCGCCGGCGCCGGTTGGGTGCTCGGTGCTGGTGTGATCGCGTCCATTGTGGCTGCCGTGCTGGTCGAGATTGACAAGCAGCGCAAAGCGACAGCCACGGAATAGCATTCACCGATGTGAACGCTGGACGCAATGAACAGGCCGCCGTCGCGCGTGCCATTACTCGAGAGACGGCGGTGTCGTGCCCGCTGGGTATCCCCGGCGTAAGATGAGAGTACCGAAAACGATATGAGCAAGCAATATCCTTGCGCCGATTGCCGTGTTAAAGCCTGTAGCCGCGGGGGCGAGTATCCCGCGGGGTGTCCAACCACCGAGGCATCCGACGTGATCCAACAGGTGGTGACCGCAATCGCCGCTGACCCCTTCGCGCGCCAGGCGCTGGCGGTGGCGTTAACACTCCCCCGGCAGGAGGATGGGGCACTGCGTACCCGCGTCGCGGAGACCATTGCGTTTTGCCAAGCCATGGGGTTCTCGACGATTGGCGTCGCCTTTTGCTCGATGTTCAGCCGGGAAGCCCACGTGTTATGCGACCTGCTCGCTGCCCAGGGGCTGCACGTGGTCCCGGTCAACTGTAAAGTCGGTCGGGTCTCCCTCTCCGATTTCGGTATCGACACCCCCTGTGAGCGGCGTGAGAGCGCCTGCAATCCGGTGACGCAAGCGGCGATCATGAATGCGCAGCACACAGACCTGAATATCATCCTGGGGTTGTGTGTGGGGCATGATGTGCTGTTCGCGCGCCATACCACCAGCCCGATGACAACGCTGGTAGTGAAGGACCGGGCTTTGCGCCATCAGCCGTTAGACGCCTTGCGTCCCACACCCACGGAGGCACAGGCCTGATGCAGATCGCCATTGCCAGCGGCAAAGGGGGCACCGGGAAGACGACGGTCGCGACAAATTTGGCGCGGGTGCTCAGCGGCACACGCCCGGTGCAATATGTCGACTGCGATGTGGAAGAGCCGAACGGACATCTCTTCCTCCAGCCGCAGATCACCAGTTCACAGTCAGCCGGTATCCTGGTGCCGGTGCTCGACCTGGACCGCTGTACCCGCTGCGGCGCCTGCAGTCAGTTGTGCCAGTACCATGCCATTGCCAATCTCGGCACCACCATGCTGGTCTTTCCCGAACTCTGCCATGGCTGTGGCGGCTGTATACGCGTCTGCCCGGAGCAAGCCATCCGGGAGGAAGAGCGTCCCATCGGCGTCGTGGAATACGGTACCGCACGGGGCGTTCACTTCTTACATGGACGTCTGAACGTCGGGGAGACGATGAGCCCGCCGCTCATTCGCGCCGTGCTCAAGGCGGTCGATCCCACGATCATGGCCATCATCGATGCGCCACCCGGCACCTCCTGTCCCGTGCTGACGGCGGTGCGTGGGGCGGATTTCGTGCTGATGGTGACGGAACCGACCGCCTTCGGATTGCACGACCTGATGCTGGCGGTCGAGATGGTGCGCGCGCTGCAGCTCCCGACGGGCATTGTCATCAATCGGGCCGATATGGGCGATGATCGGGTTGAACGGTACTGTGCGACGGAAGGTCTGCCGATCCTCGGGCGCGTGCCGCATGATCGGCGCGTCGCGGAAGCCTATGCGCGGGGAGTATTGGCCGTCGATGCGGTGCCGGAGATGGCGGTCAGCGTGCAGCCGCTGGCGGATGCCATCTTCCAGGAGGTGGCGTTATGAAAGAAATCGTCATCATCAGCGGGAAAGGCGGCACCGGGAAAACGAGCGTCACGGCAGCGTTCGCCGCGTTGGCTGCCCCCGCCATCATGGTCGATTGCGATGTCGATGCCGCAGATTTGCACCTCGTGCTCTCACCCACAGTGGAAGAGACGCATGCGTTCTTCGGCGGACGGCAAGCGCGCATCATCACGGAACAATGTCAGGCCTGTGGCACCTGCGCTGATGTATGCCGATTCTCAGCGATTCGTCATGACGCCGCCACCGGCTATCAGATCGATCCGTTGGCCTGCGAAGGGTGCGGGGTCTGCGCGCACTTTTGTCCACACGAGGCGATGGCCTTCGAGGAGACGTGTAACGGACAATGGTTCCGCTCCTCCACGCGCTTCGGACCGCTGGTGCATGCACGGTTAGGCATCGCCGCAGAGAACTCCGGTAAACTGGTGGCGCTCATCCGTCGCGAAGCGCGGGCACTCGCCGCGGCAAATCAGGCCAATTGGCTGCTGGTAGACGGACCACCGGGCATTGGGTGTCCGGTCATCTCGTCGCTCACCGGGGCGGATCACGTGGTCATTGTCACGGAACCGACGATTGCTGGCTTGCATGATCTGGAACGCGTGCTCACCCTGACGGCGCATTTTCACGTGCCGGCCAGCATCATCATCAACAAAGCGGATCTCTACCAGCACGGCGCAGAAGAGATTGCACAGACGGCCTGCACGCACCATGCGCAAGTGTTGGGACACATTCCCTATGACCCCGTCTTCACGCAGGCGCAATTAGTCGGGCTCAGCGTGATCGAATACGCCGATGGGCCGGTCAGCCAGGCCATACGCGCCTGCTGGAATCAACTACGCATCTCACTCACAAAGGAGTAACCATGTCATCCTGTCATTCCGGCGGCTGTAGCTGCGGATCGCACCAAGAAGAAAATATAGACGAGGCGCTCGCGCGGATGAGCCGCGAAGAGACCTTACGCCGTATCCGCCATACCATCGTGGTCCTCTCGGGCAAAGGGGGCGTCGGAAAGAGCACCGTCGCCGTCAACCTGGCCATGGCGCTGGCGATGAGCGGGCGCCAGGTCGGGCTGCTCGATGTCGACCTACACGGCCCAAGTGTCCCGACGATGCTGGGATTGGCGGGCACCAAGCTGGACATTGAGGATGGAAAATTGGTTCCCGCTGACTATGACCTGCTCAAGGTCATCTCCATCGGCTTTTTGCTGGAACGTGCGGATGATGCGGTGATCTGGCGCGGGCCCGCAAAAGCCGGCGTCATTAAGCAACTGGTGGAAGAGGTCGTCTGGGGTGATCTGGATTATCTGATTGTCGATTGCCCGCCGGGTACCGGTGATGAACCGCTGTCGGTGGTGCAAACGCTGGGCGCGATTGATGGCGCCGTTATCGTGACGACCCCGCAGGATGTGGCCTTGGCCGACGTGCGCAAGTCCATCTCCTTCTGTCACACCATGCAAGTACCGGTGTTGGGCGTGGTCGAGAATATGAGCGGCCTCATCTGCCCGCATTGCAGCCAGCAGATCGATCTCTTCAAAACAGGTGGCGGGGAAGCGATGGCCGGCACGATGGCAGTGCCGTTCCTCGGGCGTATCCCGCTGGAAGTTCTGGTAGTCACCACCGGGGATGCCGGCGTCCCCATGGTCTATCGCCATGCCGACACACCCGCGGGCGCCAGCCTGACGGCGATAGCCGAGCAGCTCCGCACACAGTGCGAAGCGCAGGACATATCACACGATAAGGAGTTACCCATGATGCGATTCGCTATTCCGATGGCCGAGGGCCAGTTGTGTATGCACTTTGGGCATTGCGAGCAGTTTGCTCTGGTGGATGTCGATGCGACGTCCAAACAGATTACCGGCACGCAATACCTGACCCCGCCGCCGCATGAACCCGGCGTCATTCCCCGCTGGCTGCACGAGCAAGGCGCGACCACCATCATCGCCGGGGGCATGGGGATGCGGGCGCAGCAGATCTTTGCCGAGAACGGCATCACCGTGGTGACCGGCGCTCCGGTGGATAGTCCAGAAGCGTTAGTGACTGCCTACCTGCAGGAGTCTCTGGTGACCGGTACCAATACCTGTGACCATTAATCGAACTCGATTGCCGACCAGCAAAAACGCCGCACCGTCCTCCAGTAATAGGAGAATGGTGCGGCGTTGTCGTATATTACTTCGCGCGTCAGGCTTCAAAACTGCCCGGTTCGCACCAACACCAGCGTGCACGCCTCCTGCACTTGAATGCCTGCCGCGAGACAACGGCTCTTGAGCGCGGCGTTTTCGGCACCCGGATTCAGGATCACCCGCCGAGGACGGCTTGCGATAATCTCCTCGAGCAATGGTGTCGAGTTCTTCTCCGACAGATACACCGTTATGGTATCCAGCGGCTCCTGGATCGCACTAAGGCGTGGATAACATGTTATGCCATCGATTGACAGTGCCGCGGGATGCACAGGGAACACGCCAAACTCGTGCTCGGACAGCAGCTTGACAGCCTGGTATGAATAGCGCTCCTGGTTGCTGGATGCACCCAATACAGCGACGTTATGTTTCATTTTGTCACCGCCGCCGTCATCGGATACGGCCACGCCATCAGGCCGCCATCGAGGAAGCACACATTGTCGAACCCTTCGCCGTTGAGGATGCGCTGGGCTTCGTAGCCGCGGACGCTGATCTTACAAAAGGTGATGATCTCCTTGTCTCTGGGCAATTCAGCCAACCGGGTGCGGAGCATCCCCAGCGGGATGTTAATCACGCGCGCGTCGGTGAAGGGCATCGCGGCCACTTCTTTCGGGCTGCGCACATCGAGCAATACGAAATCGTCGCCGGCATCCAGCTTTGCTTTCAGTCCGACCGGACTGATCGCCAATGCGACGCCTTTGGCCTTATTGTCGATGACATTCGCGGCGTGCGCCAGCAGATCGACCGCCGAGGAGAACGGCGGCGCATACGCCAGGTCGAGTTCCGCCAGGTCTTGCGTCATCGCACCGTAGGAGAGCGCCGTTGCCGCAATATCGATCCGCTTGGCGACATCGCCAGCCCCCACGGCTTGCACACCGAGGAGCTTACCGGTCTGCGCGTGGGAGATTACTTTGAGCACCATGGGTTTGGCCGTCGGATAATAATGCGCCCGATCCGGTCCGGGCGTCAGGGCGACCAGGAAGGCTATGTCGAGTTTGACGCAATCCTTCTCCGAGAGGCCGACGCGGCCCACGTTGACATCGAAGGCCTTAAAGATCACTGTGCCCAGCACGCCGGGAAAGGTGGTGTTCCCGCCGGTGATATTGTCACCGATCACGCGCCCGTGCTTGTTGGCCGTCGACCCCAGCGGCACATAGCACGGCTGGCCGGTCAGCCGGTGAATATTCTCCACGCAGTCGCCACCCGCATAGATATCAGGATCGCTGGTCTGCATCTGGGCATTGACTTTGATCGCGCCCGTGTCGCCGATGTCCAGTCCGGCATCACGCGCCAGCGTGACATTGGGACGAACGCCAATGGCGATGAGCACCAGGTCGGCTTCAATGCGGCAGGTGTCGGTAATGACCGCCGTGACGTGGCCCGTATCGTCGCCTTCGAACGACGCCACTTTCGTGCCGGTATGCACCGTGACGCCCTTCGCCCCCAGATGCTTCTGCAAGTGGTACGCCATGTCAGCATCCAACAATGCCGGCACCACGGTCGGCATCATCTCCACCATACTGACGCTCAGCCCACGTGCTTTGAGAGCTTCGGCCACTTCGAGGCCGATCAATCCGGCGCCCACAATGACGGCATGTTGACATCCGTCAGTGACGGCGGTGCGGATGCCCTCGGCGTCATAGGGATGGTTGAGGCGAAAGACATTCTTCAGGTCAGCACCAGGTATCGGCGGCAGCACGGCATCCGCCCCGGTGGCCAACACGAGCTTGTCATACGGAATAGCCGACTTTTCGCCGCTTTCCAGCGAGACGACTTCCACCAACTTCTGCTTGCGGTCGATGCGTTCCGCGAGCGTCCGGCCCAGACAGCGTATCGCCTTCACGTTTTTAAAGAATGCCGCGTCGCGGACGACGCCCGCCGGTGTGCTCATGAGTTCATCGGTGGTAGCAATTTCCCCCTGGATATAGTACGGCATGCCGCATCCTGCATAGGAGAGCAACTCGCCGCGCTCAATAAGCGTAATCTCCGCGGTGGGGTCCAATCGTCGCGCGCGCGATGCGGCCTTTGGCCCGCAGGCGACTCCACCAATGACCACGATGCTGTTGGCCATGACTATACCCTCCGGTATGCCTGAATACGGCAA
>CAIYQO010000216.1 GCA_903928345.1 uncultured bacterium
CCGTGGTGTCACCGTCCTGGCAGAAATCGATCTGGAGAGAGCGCGCGAGTGCCGCGGTTTGCGAGAGCGCGGCATCTTCCGCCGTGACCAGCAGCATGCATTTCATCGGCAGGCTGGTCACCACTTTCGCCCCGGGCGTCGCGCGCTTGCGCGATTGCATATCCGCGTAATCCGTGAACATGTTCTCGGCGGCCATCACGGCCTCATTGACAACTTTTTGCCGTTTGTAGTCATCGATCACCCACAACCCGCCATTGCAGCGCGCGGCTTCCTGGCGGTTGATATTGGTGGTGCTCCCAAAGCCTGCCATCCGCTCCTTGCTGGGGAATTCGCCCCACAGACATTGTGCCAACCGCGCGGTTTCGGTTTTGCCTTTCCCCGACGAGCCGCCGATGAAGAGGATGAACGGGGTATAGCCCACCTCGACCAACGGACTGCAAAACAACACGGGACCGGCAAAGGCGTGGGCGAAGATCGGCAACGTCACCTGATACGGACGGATGCGCAGGTAGTCCGTGAGCAGGTGCCGGATGATCTCGCGCACCTCGTCCGTCGTCGCCGGCAGCAAATCCAGGTTTTGCGCCTTGTTATACTTACTGCAGGTATCGACGATGAGATGCAGCGACGCGGTCGGGAAGATCTCCCCGTCGCGGATCACGAGACTGGGGCTGAGAAAGCCTTCCGTGGGATGAAACCCGAACATGCGATACACGGTGAAGCGCTCGATCTCGGTTGAAATCCGATGCGCGACCCGGCGAATATCATCGAGGTACGGGCCGGTTTCCAGCAGCACATCGGTGCCGCCTGCCGCCGTGATATGCGAAGCCAGGTCCGCATTCAGCGGCCATTTCATCGCATCGATCACGAAGTGCTCTTCCCAACTCGCACCAATCAGACGGCCTTGAAAACTACGCTTGGCCAACGTCAACCCCTCATGCTCGTCATCCGGCTCGGCAATGATGACATCGCGGGTCAGCTTGACATGGCAGTTACTGATCTGTGTGCGGGTGACGACGGCGCCCTGTGCCGTCTCACGGACCGCCTCACGGATGATGCCGTTCTCGACGAGATACAGGCGTCGCTGTCCATCGTCAAAGACCAGCTCTCCCTCCGACGACGGCGTGGCGGCCTGCTCGCGCTGCTGGTCGCGACTCGTCGTGCTGTGATCCTGCTCGGCGGATTTCAACAGCTTGCGCAAGTCCGTCATGCCGATGGCATTGCCCAGGCGCTCGCGCACCGCTTTGAGCAACGCGGTCTGCAGCAGGAGCGGTTGTCGTGCGATCTGGCGCAGGATGCCCTCCACCGCCGTCTGCTGATCATGCAATGGCGTCGTGGCGGAAAGCTCGGTGATGGCCAGGTCGAGTGGGGATTGCGCCTGCCGCATCACCGCACGGAAATCCTCCGCCGTGCCCCCATCGCGAAAGAACTGGCAGACATCGATTTTCGCCTGCTCCAGCAACCGGTGCGCGTATTGGCGATCCGTGTCCGGGCATTCCGTGAGAAAGGTATCCAGCCCTGTTGGGCCGACGGCCCTGGTGATGCCAAAGCGCTCTTGGAGTTCGCCACGCGCCTGCTCCTGCAGCTCTCCCAGCGGCAGCACGGCGATCCGACAGGGAATGCCGGCCTCCTGTAAGCGTTGCGCGGTGTCGAGCGCGCCCTGCCAGCCCGCCTGGGAGATCTCATTGTCCTGGCAAATGATCACCTCCTCCACGCCGCGCAGCCGGGCGATGAGGCGATCCGTGTCTTCACGCCGGAACTTCACGGTCACCGGACTGATCGCGGAAAATCCCTGCGCGAGTAACGCGATGCAGTCCGTGATGCCTTCGGTGATCACGACGGTGTGCGGACGGGTACTCAGCAGGTCTTCGTTATAGAGATGATCATTGGCGATGCCTTCGACGATCCAGGGACGCTTTTTCGGGTCATGTGTGAACAGCTTTTTGTATTTGCTGTCGCGTTCATACTTGGTGTCTTCCGTCCAGGGGGTGGTACGCCCAATAAAATAGGCCACCTGCCCACGACAGTGATAGGGAAACATCAGTCGCTGGGCAAAAAATGGCAGCACCTGGTCTTCGTGTCCCGCGTCATTGGGCAGGAATAACCCGCTGCCCAGCAGGTCATCGGCGCTGAACTGCTGGGCGTAGAGATGCGCGCGCAACCCGTGGAGGTCGGCGTAGCCGATCTGGAATTGGCGGATGATCTCCTCGGTGAAGCCGTATTGCGCCTGCACCCAGGCTATCACCTCGGCATTGGCCAGCAGACGCTCGTGATACCACGCGGCGGCGGTCGTGAGCACCTGCCGGGCGCGGCGCAGCGAACACTCCCGCCGTTCAACGGCAGCCACCTCCTCGGCAGACAACCCCATCAACGCGAGCCGTGGCATGCCGACGTGTTCGGCCAGCCAATCCCGTGCCGCCCGATGGGTCTCCGTCATTTCGCCGGCAACCCCCACTGTCACTTTGCCAGATTGCACAAACTCGACGAGTTGCAGGACATCCCCGCTGATGCCACACCCCCAACAGCGCCAGAGTTGTTTATCGAGTTCGATGTGCAGGGAGGTGCCGCTCACGGAGGCGTGATTCGGACAATTGCCCTTCAGCAGCAGCGCGGACTCCCCGGTGATGCGATCACCGAGTTGAATGCGGGCGACGGTCCCGATATTCGCGGCAGCGATGAGTTGCGCGTAATAGGCGCGCACCACATCAGGCGACCGGCTGGTCATACCGTCTGCTCCGGTAACGGACGTGCATGTGGGGGCAACAACGCCGGGGGCCAGGCCATCTCAGTCGTATGGCGGGCATTGTAGTTGACCACCTGTTCCTGTCGCACCGGGATGACTTCCAGGCGCGCGGGGACTTTGTGCAGATTCGTCACCAGGAAGGTCGCCAGCCCCGCGAATGCTGCCAGTCGCGGATGGCGCTGGCAGGCCAGGCGAATCGCGCGTTCAGCCACCTCCGGGGTCAGAAACGGGCCGGCCAGCAGGTCGACGCCGGCTTCGATGATGACGGTCTTGTTCACCCGAAGATCGTGGTCAACGACGAACGCCACGTAATACACCTCATTCATAGCTGTGTTCCTTCCGCCAATTCATCGAGATCGACCAGCGCCAGAAAGGTCTTCCGACGGTCGACGTCCCGTTTGCTCACCGCCTGCAGCATGCCCGCGCTGTCGCCCAGCACGATGGCCGACCGCTGCGCCCGCGTCACCGCCGTGTAAAGCAAGTTCCGGTTCAACATGAACGTCTGCGCGCGATGCACGATGGCAATCACCACCGGAAACTCCGACCCCTGCGACTTATGCACGGTCGCGGCATAGGCCAGCATCAACTCGTCCGCTTCTTCCGAGCAGCGCGGGATACGAATCTCCCGTCCGTCGAAATCCAGCAGATACTGCTCGACGTACTGACCGGGCTTCACCTCCTCGCTGACGAGATCGCGCACCACACCGATAGCGCCGTTCATCAGCTCGAGGTCATAGTTGTTCTTCGTTTGCATCACCTTGTCGCCCCGAAAGAGTTCCGGGCGGCGATGCTCCGGCACCGGTGGCACGCGGATGCCATAGCGTTGCTCCTGGATCACACGCTGCAGCAGGATGTTCAACGCGCGGGTGCCCAACGGTCCCTTATTGGTGGGCGTCAGCACCTGCACATCGCGCACCGAGTCCACCCCCAGGCGCGGCAACACCTCGCGTACGATCTGTTCCAGCGTGTCGCAAACCATCTCCTCCGCGCGGCAATCGTTGATGAGATACCAGGGACGGAGTTGCCCCCCGGCACCCTCGGCGGTCTCGCGCAGCTCCCCACGCAGGATCGCCGTGCAATTCTCCTTCAGCACGCCGGCTTGCCGCACCACCTGATCGAGGACCGTGGTGGGGATCACCCGGCGTGCCAGCAGATCGCGCAACACATTGCCCGGTCCGACCGGCGGTAACTGGTTCGGGTCGCCGACGAGGATGAGCCGGGTGCGCGTGAAATCGATGGCCTCGAGCAGATGCCACATCAAATGGATATCGCACATGCTCACCTCGTCGATGATCACTACATCCACCTCCAGCGGGTTCTCCCGGTGCCGTCCCCACGAGATGGTGTTGTATTCGAGCAGACGATGAATCGTTTTGGCTTCCGTCGCACAGAGTTGCTCCAGCCTTTTGGCTGCCTTGCCGGTCGGCGCCGCCAGCACCACGTCGTCCCATATCTGCGTAAACAGGCGATAGATCGCCGCCACCGTGAAGGACTTGCCCGATCCCGCCGCGCCGGCGATGAGCGAAATCCGCTGGCGGCAGGCGGTCAATGCCGCCACACGTTGGCTCGCGTGCAGGCCCGGCGCAGCTTCATCGAGCAGCGCCTCCCAGTCCACTGCTTCGGTGTCCAATACCGCGCATTCGCGCATTAATGTGCGGATGATCTCTAACTCCCGCTGCGCCAGCAGCGGCAGCGCGACCACCCGGCGCCCACCCCCATCCGCGCGATAGAGACGCCCCGCCTGCACTTCGGCGTCGAGTTGGGCGTGAATAAATGTCTGCGCGTTAAGCGCATCGAGACAGAGCGCCTTGAATGCTTCATGGAGCAGCACATTCTCCTCCAGCCAGCAATGCCCGTCCTGTTCGGCTTTGCTGAGGAGATGTCGGAACACGGCGGCAACGCGTGCCGGGTGTTCCTTGGCCACCCCCATCTTCTGCGCCATCTCGTCCACCCGCGCGAAGCCGAAGCCGGGCAGCAGGCGACTGAGTTCATACGGGTTGTCCTGCAGCAGCGCCTTGGCATTCTGCCCCAGATGCTCGACCAGTTTCGTCATTTGGCGATGGGTCAGCCCATAGGCGCTCAGCCAGGCGCTCAACGCGTTGACCTCCGAACGCTTCACCCATTCCCGCTGCAGCGTTTCGACGAGTTCAGGTTTGAGTTGGGCCACCTGGCCCACGCGCCACGGCTCCTCGCGAATCACCGAATCGAACTGGGCGCCGAATGCGTCGGCGATTTTGCGCGCGCGCTCCGGGCCGATACCGTAAAACGCGGGATCGGTGGCCAGATACTGCGCCAACCCCTCCGCGTCGATGGGCAATTCCTGTTTCACCCCCACGGCGGTGAACTGCCGACCGTATTGCGGGTGCTGTTCCCATTGCCCGATGAGACAGACATCGTCGCCCTCGGAGACCATGAACTTCCCGGAAAATTTGACCTTCCCCTCATGCGAGGATTTCATCACCCCGGCGGTGAAGTGCGGCGCTTGAAAGAACAGATGCACCACGCGCCCGCGGACGGTGACTTCCTCATTGGTCTGTGTGGCCACTGTGCTCATGCGCCGCTCCTTTCCGCGTGGTGCGCGTGCCATTGCACCAGCAATTCCTCGACCAGCGCGCGGGCACTGGGACGATCCCCGGCAAAGAGCACCGGGATGGCATAACGCGTCATGAGTGACGCGGTCATCGCGAGCAGCGACTGCGGGGTGACACGCGAGTCGTATCGCCCCTGCAGCACCTCATCCAGCGACCCTTCCACCACGATCCAGGCGCGCGGATAGGTTTTCAGCAGCGCCAGTTCCCGTCCGAACCGCTCCTGGGCATGGACGACCGTGCTGATGTAATCCGCCAGTGATTTCCGCTCGACGGCGATCTGCATCTCACACCCCTGTATGCTGTAGTCGCCGGCGGGGAGCGCCGCATGCACGACGCCCCCCACGCGCGTATCGCTGAAGGTATACGGCCGCTGCTCCCGCGTATCGATCACGATGATCGGCTTAGAAGCGCGAGAGGCCACGGCTGCCTCCTTTCGCCGGCGGTGTGGTGACGGGCGCCGGTTCGCTGCCGTCCCGCTCGACCCGTTTGTTGAGGTAGATGTTCGTCCGCGCCTGATCACCCGACCCCTTCGACGCGACGGTGATATCCATCATCACGCCGATCAGCACTTGTGCATCCAGGTGTTCCGGCAACTCGGAGAGCCGGGTAATGGTCAACCCCGCCGTTTGCAGATCCGCCTTGAGCCAGCGCAGGTTGTCCGGGGTCTCCACCGTGTTGTTGCGGAAGAGTCGGCGTCCCTTGGCGGGACCGGTGGCGATGAGCAGCTCCCACTTCAGCAGCAGGCGCTTGCTGGATTTGGCGCGATCCAGATAGAGTCGGTCGATGAGCGCCTGATAGCGACCGGGCGGCACATCCTCGAAGGCCTTGCGCTCGGCGGGTTCGCAGTCGACGTAGGCGTCATCCAATTGGGCCAGGTCGGTGACATACTCGGTGTTACTCATGGTGTGCTCCTTGTGTCGGTTGGTTCAGGTTATTGATCCTTGAACGGATCGGCGTCGAAGGCTTCCAAAAAAGCCGGGTAGTCCAGCGGCAGGGTGTCTGGCAGACGTCCGGTGCGATCCCCCGCCTCATAGGTGGTCGTCGGCTTCGTGCGGATGACACGACGAAATTGCGTCTCACCCTGGTCGTCCTTATACGGTTCAAGGTCGAGATAGAGAATCAGATCGACCAGACCGAGCACGATTTTGCGGGCTTTCTCCGGCAACGTCGGCACGGTGCGGACGAGGGTGCCGGCCCTGGTCTCCACCGTTTCCTGCTTGGCGTGTGAGATGAGATAGAGCCCATACGGCAGCAGCGACAGTTTGGTGAGCACGCGGGTGAATTCATTGGCGATCATCCCGTAAGCCCGTCCGTATGACGCTTCACTCTCATGCGCGATGCTGAGTTGCCGGCAGACATGCTCCACGCAAAAGCGGTAGGCATTGTCGATTGTATCGATGACGATAGTGCGGAACTGATGCTCACCTTTGGCGATATCGGCACAGGCGTTCAGCAAATCGTCCCAGGAGGCGATGGGCACCTGGTAGGTTTCCAGGTGGTTCAAGCCGGCTTCGGTCGCCAGGAACAGCGCACCGTCTGCCTGGGAGCACCAGGTGCTCTTCCCAAGCTTCGGCTGGGAATACAGCAATACGCTGATATCCGCCATATCCGTCTTGGGGGGTGTTTTCGCGGTAGGTAACATGGGTGTTCTCCTCTCGATGTCAGTATGAAAGTGTGTGACTGGTGGCTGGACACGTCGATGCTGTCCCTCGACTCGGTATCGCGATGGCATCTTCCGGCAGCCAGCCTAACCGGCGAATGCGGTAGAGAATGGTGCTGTCTGATATGCAGCACCGTGGGTCACGCGCCCACGCGGACACGCATTTCGATTCCCCGAAGGCCACGAGTTGCACGTTGTCGGCGCGGTTGCCATTGTTCCGCTGGCAACTGACCCAGCGGCAATTGTCCGGGGCATACGCGCCGTCGTTGTCGATGCGATCCAGGTGCAGACCGGGACGATAGCCGTGCGACAGCGCCCACTCACGAAAGGCGATGTAGTCGCGCGTCCATTCCGGGCACACCGTGATGCCGCGTTCGACGTACCGGTGGCTGTTATGGCGTGTCGTATTGGTGCAGCGGTTACGCATGGCGCACCAGACGTAATACAGGCGTGATTTCGAGTCACCGTGCCGCCAGTTTCGTGCCGGCAGCAACGTCTTGCGCAGACATCCGCACGTTTTCGTTTTCCGCAGCGCGGTGTTATTCACCAGCACCTCAGTCCCGCAGCGACAGCGACAGGGATAGACGTAGCGGCTGGGCTTTCCCGGTTGCTCAATCATCTGGCGCTCGCCGATAATGGTCAGCTCGTGGAATTGCGTGCCGATAGAGAATCCGGGACGATGCCATCCTTTCGCCATGTCCTCCTCCTTTGGTCAGAATACGGGGGCATCGTCACTGGTCGTCCGCAACTCTTCATGCGGGGCACGATGCTCATACAGGTTGGCGATGACATGCTCGGCGCCATTGGCCCGACACAGCGGGTAGTAGGCGCACGGCGCACCGTAGTGGAAGCAATAGCCGGTGTTGCGGAAGAGCCAGCCATGGCGACGGGCGTAGAGGAACTGTTGGGAGAGTTGCCAGAGTTCCTGCTCGACACCAGCGATCTGCTCTCGCGAGAAATACAGCGTCTCGCGATGGAACATCTCCGGCTCGGTGTATTTCGCGCGCAGGCGTCCCTGGAAATCGGCGTCCGTTTCCGGGAGTTTTCGCACTGCGGTCGTCTTGCCGCTCTTGTTTTTCGCGGCAAGCTCGGCGGCGCGTTCGCGGAATTCGGCGTCGGTTTCCCCCTGCCCCTGACGCAGGCGGGCTTTTACCAGGATGTTGTAGATCACGCCGGCGATGCGGAGGCCGAGATGCTTCTCTACGGCGTAGGCGTAGAGCAGCAACTGGAAATCCATCCAGAGCTTCTCTAGGTATTCACTGTCGATGGTGGAGGCGGTCTTGTGTTCCAGCAGGAACAACTCGCCATCCTGCTCGACGAGGCCATCGATCTTCCCCGCCAGCGAAAACGTCCGCGACGGTCTGCCCGTCTCCGGGTTATAGAGCGGGCCGGCGAAGGTCTGCTCCAGCGCGACGATGGTGAAGGCTTCCTCCGGGTAGCGCATGGCATACCCCAGCATCATGGCGGTGGCCAGATGCCAGGCGGCATTCACGTCCGGCTCGTGACGTGTGGCGGCGCAGGCCTGTTCGATCATCTCCAGCGTCTCGGCGAGATCATGACGCTGGTGCCAGCGTTCCAAACACTGGTGGATTAACGACCCGAACCGCAGATTGCCGCTGCGCTCGAGGGGCGCCAGTTCCTCCAGGTAGCGCCAGGCGCAGGCGCGCGGACAGTTGCGATAGCTGTTCCAGAATGAATAAGTTGTCACCAGGGGAGGCATGAACGGCTCCTTTCATGTGGCTCAGATGCCACTTACGGAACGAGACCGGCGAATTCGCAAACCGTGGACGGATATTTTCGGATTGTTTATCCGCCGGTCTCGTCACCCGGATGGGCGTTATCGCGTCCGGGACACCTCGTCTGCCGGCGTGGTGACCGGCAATTCGAAGGCGAGGAAATGCGTGCGCAGCTTCTTCATCCGATAGCGGACGAGTGATTCGCCGATGCCGAGTTGCCGGGCAATCTGCGAGGCGGTCACTCCGAGCATCAAGCCGCGAAAAATCACCAGCAATTCGAGCGGCAGCGTGCGCTGAAAGGCCTCCAGCACCAGCGAGGTGTCAATGGTCTCCGTGGCGGCCATCGTCGTGCAGTGGCTGTGCGTGTTCTCATGCGCGTCGATCATCGTGCCGGTGATGTCGCAGATGCGCGGATCGGCGTCGGCATCATCGTCTTCGGTGACCTCACGCAGCGCGCACAGTCGAGTGCGATCCCGTAACGTGCGTCGCAGGATATCGGTTGCCGCATTCCGCAACACCCGATCCAGATAGGTATGCAGGCAAGCGCGTGACCGTTCGAATTTGGGCAAGGCGCCCAGGACGACGACGGTCAAGTCCTGCCGGACATCCGCCAGGTCGTCGGGAGAGAGATCGAGCAGTTGGCGCAACCTGCGCGCATAGTGGTTCACGACGCGCTCAATCGTGGGTTCCAGGTCGCAGGGGTACGCAAACGAGGGACAATTCGGTGCCATATCGGCCTCCTTGGGAGTGAAATGGAGGCTATGGCGTCACCGGGATGCGGAGCGTGTCTCCGCTTGGCTGATGCCGAAGCCTCAGCCTTCCCTGGTGAAATTTCACTGAAGGGGCACCGTCAGAGGGATGAAATCGGGGGGAATCGGGGGGATTTGAGCGTGAAAAATATTTCGGAACTTTTTTCTGTGGTCCGGTGAAATTTCACCGGAGGGGTGAATGGAGGATGTGTTCTCGTGTTCTCACGTTCTGGGGATAGATAGTCCAGCCGGCTCAGTGGTGAAAAAAAATATTAAACGCCATTTATGGTGACCGATACCTTATTACTTATCTACGTAAGGTGGTGTTTTCGTGGGTGAAGAGTCAAAAAAGAAGAAAGAAGAAACTAATATATAAGATAAGGTATGTCTCGTATTTACGGGCAATCCATATTTTTTTTCTCAGTGCCAGCCAGCCGACCTATCTATCCCCAGATCATGAGAACACGGGAACACCGGCAGTCTCGACATGCCGCGCGAAATATTTCCCGCCACGTTTGCGAATTCGTTGTCGTGCCGCGTAAGTGGTTGATAGATGATGAGCACGACGACAACGACCACTCCCATAGCGCACCCCTTCGTGGCAACCGATCTGGACTGCCGGGAATTCCTCCCGACCGGTCCCGATGATGTCGTCATCGAGGGGAAGTGCTATCGTCGTCTCTCCCCTGACTATTACGCCTGGCTCCGCACCCAAATGGAACGTGCGCGCCACCAACATGACGCCGGCATTCTCCCGGATACGCATTACGACACGCTCCGCCAGCGCTTCAACGCCATGCATGACCGCGCGGTCACCCTGTTCGGCGAAGAGATGCTGCTCCAGACGGTCAGTACGTTTTCCCCCATGACCTATCCCGTGCCGAGTGTGCGACGGTCAGCGGGGATCGATGTGCTCCTGCAAGATGCGACCACGGCCAGCACACCCCAGCACGAAACGACCGTCAATCAGGATGTCTTTGCTGGCCGACGTGTCCGCACGCGTTCTGGCTCCTGGCAGGGATGGATCGTGCGTTCCTACCCGGCGGACGAATGGTTCCCCAACGGCTGGGCTGACATCATGACCGATGACCAGCAGACCGGACAGGCGGATTTACGCGGCCTGCTGGATGCGCACGGGACACCCATCATTCCCCATCCGCATTACACCGCCTATGAGCAGCGCGCTATCGCGTTGGCACGGGAAGAGAAGCCGGAAGATTTCGCTGACCTGGAGGCATCGCTGCCCATTCTCGCCTATCCCCTTCCCGGTGACTGGCGCTTCGAGGAATCGCCCTCGTTCGACGACTTCCTGAAGGTGAATGACATCCGCGAACGTGCTCATGCGCTGGGCTGGACGGATGCCGATCTCTTCCAGACCAGTGGGCAGTTCAAATTCCCCTGTGGGCAGGATTACGGTCTGGTCTGTTTCCTGCGTGGGCGCCGCGTTGGGGACATCACCGCGGATAATGTCGCCCTGGTACCGGAGAAAACAGGTGGTGCGGTGCTGACTTTTCATCGTCCGCACCGGATGGTGCACACATCATGAGCAAGCAATATTCCGTGAAACGCTATCAAAATGCCGCGCACATCCTGCCCAAGTCTCTGCTGGCGGAAGTGCAGCGTCTGGCTGCCGGGAAGGTGCTGTATGTCCCGTATCCGGTGACGCGTCGCGACTTCAACCGGATGAAGGTGTTGGATTTGCGGGCGCAAGGCTACTCGATCAGCCAGATCGCCTTTCGCATGGGGATCAGCAAGCGCTGGGTGTGCAAAATACTGGCGAAGGATCGTGAACGCGCGTTCACTACCCTTCGCTACCTCGGTTGGGATGATGACGCGGAGCCTGGTCAAACGCGTGGCCATCACGAAGCAGGCGAAAAGCCTCCCTCCCGCCGGAGCGCATCGGACAAGGCCGAGGAGGTCGAATGACACGCAAGACTCAGCCAAAACCGAAGACGGTTGAAACCTTGCCGGTCGATGATGCCGAGCACATCCGCGCCTGGCAGCGCGGGACGGGACGGAAGCCTGGCGATACGTCGAATGCGCCTACTCCCTATCGCGCGCAACTCCATCACGGCATCTTTGCCAATCGCATCTTCGGCGCCGAGGAGATGGCGCTGTTCACGGCGATGATCGACATCTTCCGCGAGGAGACGGCGTTCAACGGCAGCGGCGATATGGTGCAGTTGGAACTCTTTTGCATCTATTGCCTGAAGATCACCCGTGCGCTGATGGCCGAGCAATGGGATGCGGTGGAACGACTCGACCGGATGATCCGCTCTCACATGATGGACTTGAAGCTAACGAAGAAGATGCGTGAGGGTGATGGACCGCCGGAAGGCATACCGAGTCCGTTGGATTACGCCATGCAACTGGTAGAGCGAGCGCGGCAGCGGCAAGAGGAGATAGCCGGCACGGATGAGGCGTCCGTGAAAACGCCGGAAACATTGCAGAGAACATCGGAACAGACCGGCAAGGCGCACGCGTGAAACCGCGTCTTTGGCGAGTCGGCATTGCAGAGAAGCACTGTTCTCCGCAATGTCGCACGGCTCTCCGTTGTGAAGAGCCGTGGCGACAATGCCAGCGCGAGATGATCGGTTACAGCCGTTCCAGCGCCTCTTCCAGGGCGCCGTCCACCAGGTGCGTGTAAATCTCCGTGGTGGCGATGTTGCGATGACCGAGTGCCCGCTGGACGACCAGCAGGTCACCGGTGCGGCTGTAGAGGCGGGTCGCGAAAGTATGGCGCAGACCATGCGGGGAGATCGCCTTCTCGATGCCGGCTTCCTGGAGCCAGTGCGCAAAGCGGTAACCGACCTGTCGAGGTGACAGGCGTGTTCCCCGCTGGCTGATGAACAAGGCGAGACACCCTTCGCCCTGTTTCTTGCGCCACTGGAGATAGCTGCGCAGGATACCGCGCAGGTGCGTGTTGAGGAATTTGATTTGCGGCTGCCCGCCCTTCGCCCGGCGGATGTGCAGGTGCTTGGCATCCAGATCGACATCGTCGATGTCCAGCGCCACCAGTTCCTGCAGGCGAATACCGGTGGCTAGAAAGGTTTCGATGAGCGCGCGGTCGCGTTTCACCAGCGGGCTGGAGTGTCCGGTCAAAGCCTTGAGCAGGCGGCGCACCTCGGCATCGGTGAGGAAAGCCGGTGGGGTGCGCGGCGCCCGCTGCAGATGGATACCGAGCGCGGGGTTCTCGGCGAGGTGTCCCGCGTCGAGCGCCCAGGCGAAGAAGGCGCGCACGGCAGCCCGACCACGGTTGAGCGTCGCCGGTGCTTTCGGTGTTCCCGCCGGGCTGGTGATGAGTGCCGGATCGGACATGACCGCGGTGAGTCGCGCTGCCGTGATGGTCGCGATCCCCAGGTCATCCAGCCGGGTGAACACCCGCGACAAATCATGGGCGTAGATGGCGACGGTCTTTTCCGACCGTCCCTGCGCCCGCTGGTGTGTGCAAAAGGCGTCGAGCGCCTGGTCGAGCGTCATCGCTGAAGTCCTCCTTCTGCGCAATTCATGCGCGAGGGACGAGAGGAAGTCAAGTCCATGCCTGGTTATGAATTGCTGTGTGGAGATTGCCGCGAGGTGTTGCCGACGCTGCCGGCGGGGAGCGTGCATTGCTGCATCACCTCCCCACCATACTGGGGGCTGCGCGACTATGGCGTTGCCGGCCAGGTGGGGCGCGAGACGACGCCGGACGGCTACATTGCCGCGCTGGTGCGCATCTTCGGCGACGTGCGGCGCGTGCTGCGCGATGACGGCACCTTGTGGCTCAACTTGGGGGATTGTTACGCCGGCTACTGGGGCGCGATGTATGCGCACAAGCCCTTCGGGGCTGACCGCACGGCTGATGCCAGCACGCCGCCCAACAAGCCCAGCTTCCCCTTCCACGCCGGCGCCATCAAGCCGAAGGATTTGCTGGGGATGCCATGGCGCGTGGCTTTCGCCCTGCAGGAGGACGGATGGTATCTGCGCACCGACATCGTCTGGGAGAAGCCGAATTGTCTCCCGGAGAGCGTGAAGGATCGGCCCACCCGCAGCCATGAATTCCTCTTCCTGCTCACCAAGCAGCGCCGCTATTTCTATGACGCCGATGCCATCATGGAACCGCTCATGCCGGAGTCCATGCGCCGGTATCAGTCGGGGCTGCACAGCGCCTATGGCAATGCCAATGACTATGGCGGCAAGCACTCCCACCACATGGCGCAGGCCGACTGCCTGGGCGACTACATGAACGCCGCCGGGCGCAACCGTCGCACCGTCTGGCGCATCCCGACGAAGCCGTTCCGTGGGGCGCACTTCGCGGTGTTCCCCCCCGCGCTGGTCGAACCCTGCATACTCGCCGGCACCTCGGCGCACGGGGTCTGTCCGAGCTGCGGCGCGCCGTGGAGGCGCATGGTCGAACGGCAGAGCGTGGTCGCGCACGACGGGGAGACGGACAGCGGGTATGCCACGGGTAGCCGCGCCAACCGCATGGCGTTGTTGCGCCAGGCCGCCCGCGCGCAGGGGGAGGAATATGTCACGCGCCGCGTCACCGTCGGCTGGCAACCCACCTGCACATGCGGCAGCGCGGAAACCATCCCGGCGACTGTGCTCGATCCCTTCGCCGGGGCGGGCACCACCGGGTTGGTGGCGGTCACCCACGGGCGTCATTTCCTCGGGGTCGAGTTGAACGCCGACTACTGCACGCTGGCACGAGCGCGCATCGCCGGGGAGAATGCGCATGTCGGATGATCTTCGCCAGGTCGCGGCGCAGATGCCGGAGGCGGATCGGCGGTTGCTGGAGACCGTCTTCACCGATCCCGTCGTCTGGGGGGAAACGGTGCTGCTCAATCGCGACGGGTCGTCCCGGCGGTACTGGATGCATCAGGTGCATGACCTGCGTTGTACCGCGCGCAATATCATCCATCTCGATGGCCGCGACGTGGGCAAGACGATTGTCCTCTCCAGCGATGCGCTGTACTTCGCCACCACGACCAGCGGCATCTCCGGGTTGATTGCCGCGCCGCAGCAGGGACACCTGGATACCATCATCGAGGAGATCGAGTATCAGCTCGAGACCAGTCCGTTGCTGCGCACGCATCTAGCCATCAACGCCTTCGGCAAACCGAAGATTCAACGCAAGCCGTATTTCCGCGTGGAGTTCAAAAACGGCTCGGTGCTGTATTTTCGCCCGGCGGGCAATTATGGCGAAGCATTCCGCTCGCTGCACGTGGAGCGCGTGTGGGTCGATGAAGGCGCCTGGCTGACTGAGTCGGCGTGGAAGGCGCTCCGGCAATGCTTGAAAGCCGGGGGGCGCATGCGGATATATTCGACGCCCAATGGTATCCGCACCAGCACCTATTACCGGTTGACCTTCTCGAATCAATTTACCCAGTTCCGCTGGCCTTCCTGGCTCAATCCCAACTGGACGACGGAGCGCGAGGGGGAATTGATCGAATTCTACGGCGGGCGCGATACCGCTGGCTGGCAGCACGAGGTCGCCGGTGAACACGGCAAGCCCAGCTATGGCGCCTTCAACCAGGAACAGTTCGACGCCGCCTGCCAGGAGATCATCGAGTATCGCACCGTGCGCATCACCGGTGACGACCTGTCCGGGTGCCAGGACAACGAGCAGACTTTCGATCTGCTGGAAGCGATGCTCGATTTAACCCCGCAAGCCGGGGTGTTCTGGATCGGCGCTGACCTGGGCTATACCAACGATCCCACGGAGATCGTCGTCTTCCAGGATGCCTCCGGGGAGAAGCCGGTTGCCAGCCTGGTGATCCGCATCCATTGTGAGCACGTGGCGTATCCTGTGCTCTCCATGCTCATCTCGCTGCTGGAGCGGTATTTCATGCCGGCAGGCATCGGCATCGACAACGGCGGCAACGGTGGCGCGGTGGTGCAGGAACTGCTGACGCTGGACGCCTATCGTGCGCTGAACATGAGCGGTCGCCTGCGTGGCGTGGATTTCGGCGGCGTCACCTCGATGCCCACCCCGGATGGTGGGGAAGTGCGCAAGCGCACTAAGGAACTGATGACCTCCATCATCAACGGCATGCTCCAGCGCCGGGAAATGCGTTTCCCGCAGAGCGACCTGGAGTTGCAGGATCAGTTCACCACCCACACCTACACCATGACCAATAACGCGGTGGTCTACTCGAAAGGGCACGACCACATCATCGACGCAGTGCGCTGCGCCGTGCTGGTGCGCGAGTTGGGACGGCTCAACCTGGGTGAGACGCAATCGGTCTGCGTCATGCCGCTGCTCACCGCACCGATTTTCTATTAGCGAGGACTCATCATGGCCAAATCACGTTATCGCTCTCCGCAGACCACCGGCGCGCTTGCGCAACCATTGCCGCAGGCGAGTGCCGCCGTCATTGATGGGTCAGCGTTCATCAGCGTCACGCCCACCGATCCCATCCCCGTCACCTGGGAGGAGCGCGCGCGACGGGCGTGGACGTACTACATCGAGGAACCGCTGGTGAAGAATTGCGTCAACTCCTGGCGCTGCTTTGCCGTGGGCGACGAGATCAAACTGGCCAGCGATGATGAAGCGGTGAAGGACGGTGTCATCGAATTGCACGACCGGCTGGCGCTCTCCACCTTCGTCAAGGACATGATCCTGCAATTGCTGGTCAAGGGCGACGCGGTCGGCTACAAGCGCTACAGTCAGGACGGGCGCGATATCGAGGACATCACCTGCGTCAATCCCACCTCGGTGAAAGTCCGTTATGCGCAAGGCACGCTCATCGAGATGCAGCAGTATCCCGAAGATGCCCCGGCTGCCGGCGATGGCCTAGTGCTGCCCGTCGAGCAGGTGATCCATCTGCGCTGGGATGCGCCGCCGTTCTCGCCACGCGGCAACAGCCTGGTGCTCCCCGCCTTCCAGTCCATCGAACTGCTGCGCGATTATCGGAAAGCGGAACAGGCCATCGCCAAACGCTGGGCCACGCCGTTTCGCCTCATCAAGGTCGGTGGCGCCTTCAACCAGCGCGTGATCACCCCCGACCAGAAGATGCTGCAGGATATCCGCGACATGGTCAATAAGATGGACATGAAGTCCGGCCTGGTGGTGCCGTTCTACGTCGGGGTGGAAACGCATGGCGCCGAGGGGAGCGTGCTCAACGTCGAGGAAAAGGTGAAGGAAGTCAAAGAAGATATCATCGTCGGGCTCGGACTCTCGCGCTCGCTGGTCACCGGCGACGGCCCGAATTTCGCCACGGCGTCCGTCTCCATGCAGAAGATGCTGGTGATGATTCGCGAGATCAAGCAAATCGCCCGGCAACTCCTCGACTGGGTGGTCGATGACTGGCTCACCTTGAGCGGGCATGAGGATGCCACCGTCCAGTATCTCTTCAACGACCTTGATCCCAACGATGCGGTCGATCTCAAAAAGCTGCTGCTCGAACTCTACGACCGGAAACTCATCTCGCGGTCCAGCCTGCAGGTGAAAATGGAACTCGACCCGGATGTCGAGGCGGCGAACCGCGCGCAGGAGAAGTCAGGCATCGACGTGCTGGACGAGAAGCAGGCGAAGCCCATCGTCGATATGGTCACCCTCGGCGTGCTCGACGTGGACGAAGCGCGCAGCTTCCTGGGGCTGGGGCCGAAAAGCACCACGCCGGCAGCAGCGGCTGCGCTGGCCCTTGGTGGCCCCGCTGCTCGTGCCTTTGCCGATGATTCCATCTGCGACGAGTGCCGGCATTTCGAGGATGCGGAGAATCGCTGCGCGGTGCAGCGGCAGGAGACGACGTTCGCGGCGCGTGCCTGTCGGTTCTTTGACCGGAAGTAAGGAGTCCGTATGCCGGTCGACGCCGTCTCACAACACGACTTGATCCGCCAGGCGGTCGAGCAGAGTCTGCACGCGCGCAATCGCTATGTCGAGCAGGTAGTGAATGATCTCACCGATGAGCTAGCCTCTGCGCGGCAGCAGGTGGGCGCCGCTATTTTGCGCTACAAATCCCTCGGCTCGCTGCCGGACAACAAGCTGGCGGGTTTGAAGGGATTAGAGCGGCTGGATACCGAGATCAAGTCCACCATGTCCGAGCTCAAACGGACACAGACCGTTCGCTGCCGCACGGAAGCGAAAGCCGCCTTCCGACTGGGCATCTATCATGGCCTCGAGGAATTCACCACCGCCCAGTTACCGGTCTACCGCGATCTCACCCCCGACGGGTTGGACCAGCTCACCACCAGAGCCTTCCATATCGTCGATACCGATGCGCTGGATTTCCTGGCGAACTACACCACGACCCTTGCTGGCGATGTGAACCGGGAGACCACCGATGGCATCATGCGCACCATCCGCGGCGCCATCGCCACCGGCAAAGGGGTCGATGACATCGTGCGCGACTTGGGCGAGGTGGTGAAAGACAAAGAGTCCTTCCGCCATGCCGGCAGCAAAGTGTTCAGCAAGGCGCAGTATCGCATGGAGGTGATCGCCCGCACCGAGGTGC
>CAIYQO010000217.1 GCA_903928345.1 uncultured bacterium
GCGTGTGGGGGTGAACCGAGCATCGCCTCCGACGGGTCGCCGGTGAAGACGTTGTCCCCACGCGTGTGGGGGTGAACCGCAGTTCCGCCTCTGTGTCGGTGCTCGCTGCCGGTTGTCCCCACGCGTGTGGGGGTGAACCGTCGGAGGCACTGGACAGCGTTTCGAAGTGCCAGTTGTCCCCACGCGTGTGGGGGTGAACCGGTTATTTACGGTGTCATAGTATAACTCCACAAGTTGTCCCCACGCGTGTGGGGGTGAACCGTAAATGCCGATTGTGGACGCCGGCACTCTCAAGTTGTCCCCACGCGTGTGGGGGTGAACCGGGTTGCTGGACGTGGCGCAAGCGATGCTGCCAGTTGTCCCCACGCGTGTGGGGGTGAACCGTTCGGGGATGCCGTCTTCGCGACCTGGTACCTGTTGTCCCCACGCGTGTGGGGGTGAACCGCTCGGTTATACCATCGCCAACAAGACCAGCGTGTTGTCCCCACGCGTGTGGGGGTGAACCGACCGGCGCGTCGGTATCCTGCACCAGGATGCCGTTGTCCCCACGCGTGTGGGGGTGAACCGCAGCGCACGCGCAAGCTCCGTCAACTGGCGGTGGTTGTCCCCACGCGTGTGGGGGTGAACCGCTAAAGCGCCTCTGCGCCAAGCACCTGGAAGCGTTGTCCCCACGCGTGTGGGGGTGAACCGGCCGTGACGGAAAAGGACTTTTCCGGCTGGCGTTGTCCCCACGCGTGTGGGGGTGAACCGAATAAAACAAGAAAGAAGAAACGAGAGGCGTGGTTGTCCCCACGCGTGTGGGGGTGAACCGAAAGGCGTCCGAACGATTGCCGTGAGCAATTTGTTGTCCCCACGCGTGTGGGGGTGAACCGAAATTCTAGCATCCCATACCTCGGGAATAAAGGTTGTCCCCACGCGTGTGGGGGTGAACCGAGCGGGGTGAGGGGCACGAGCCGGTTCGCCGCGTTGTCCCCACGCGTGTGGGGGTGAACCGCGACCGAACGAATAGATGATAGACGCCGTGCAGGTTGTCCCCACGCGTGTGGGGGTGAACCGCGAGCGAGCGGCCCCGGCGCAGGCCGAGCGAAGTTGTCCGCACGCGTGTGGGGGTGAACCGTCAGGGCGCTGGGCGATACAGCCGGGCCGGTGGTTGTCCCCACGCGTGTGGGGGTGAACCGTTTGACGCGGCAGGCGCGGCATCGACCGCACTGGTTGGAAGCGGAGGAGCAAGCCCTACTGGCACAACGCTCCCGGGAGACGCAAGCCAGCGTGCGGGTCGCGGAGCTTGTCATCGCCGGCGGGATCCCGGTCGCCTTCCTCATCCTCGGCCTGCTGGCCGTCATCATCACGCGCAGTATCGCCCTGCCGCTGGCACGCCTGGCGACTTCGGCGGAAGAGATCGCTTCCGGCACGCTGGACGTGCCGATCCCGGTGGAACACCGCGGTGACGAGATCGGCGTGTTGCAACGGAGCTTTTTGCACATGTGGGAGCGCGTGCAGGAACGGACGGCCGCGCTGAAAGCCGGCAACGATGCCTTGCGCCTGAGCGAAGAGCGCTTCCGCTTGATGATCGAAAGCGTGAAGGACTACGCCATCATCCTGCTCGATCCGCGGGGGCTCATCACCAGTTGGAACGTCGGGGCGGAACGGACCAAAGGCTACCGGGCCGACGAAATCATGGGGAAATCCTTTACCGTGTTTTATACGCCGGAGGATATCGCGGCGGGGAAGCCGGCCGATGAACTGGCGCAAGCCTTGGCCCACGGACGCTTCGAAACGGAAGGTTGGCGCACGCGGAAAGACGGGTCGCGCTTCTGGGCGAACGTGATCATTACGCCGCTGTATACCGCGGACGGCGTCCACTTTGGCTTTGTGAAGGTGACCCGGGATATCAGCGAGCGCCGCCAGGCGGAAGCGGCGCAGGCACGTCTCACGGTCGATTTGCAGCAACGCACGACGGCGCTGGAGGAGGCGCTCAACGAGATGGAGACGTTCAGCTATTCCGTGGCGCACGATTTACGCTCGCCGCTCCGCAGCATCGATGGCTTCAGCAAGTACCTGTTGGAGCACACGCTAGCGCGCCTCGACGCGCAGGAGCAGGACTACCTGCACCGCATGCGCCAGGCCGCGCAGCGCATGGCGCGCTTGATCGATGAGCTGCTGAATCTGGCGCGCGTGGGGCGCGTGCCCCTGCACCTGGAGGCGGTCGATCTCAGTACGCTGGCATCGGAAATCGCGGCGGAGTTGCAGCGGCAGTATCCCGACCGGCAAGTCATATGCGAGATCGCCCCCGGTCTGCAAGTCCGGGCGGATCGGGAATTGTTGCGGATGGCCCTGATGAACCTGCTGGAAAATGCCTGGAAGTTTACCCGAACGCGTACACAGGGACGGATTGCCGTCGGAATGCGACGGGACGGCGACAGGGCCGTCTTCTTTGTGCGCGATAATGGAGTGGGGTTTGACATGGCGTATCGCAACAAGCTCTTCCAACCCTTCCAGCGCCTGCACACCGAGGAGGAGTTCCCTGGCACAGGCATCGGGTTGGCGCTGGTGGCGCGGATTATCCAACGCCATGGCGGGCGTATCTGGGCGGACGCCGTGGTCGGGGAAGGCGCGACCTTCTATTTCACCCTGGGGGAGGAACAGGCATGAGCGACCCCGTGATTTTGCTGGTAGAAGATAACCGCGACGATGCGGAATTGACGCGCCTGGCGCTGACGGACTGCAAAGTCGGCAACCAGTTGGTCTGGGTGCGCGATGGGCAGGAGGCATTGGATTGGCTGTATTGCACCGGCCCCTACGTCGGACGGGATCCCTGCCTGTTGCCGACGGTGGTGCTGCTGGACATCAAACTGCCGAAGATCAATGGCCTGGAGGTGTTGCAGCGCGTGCGACAAGATTCCGCGACGCGCCGCCTGCCGGTGGTGATCCTCACCTCCTCGAAGGAGGAGCAGGACATCATCCGCGGGTATGACCTGGGCGCGAACAGCTATATCCGCAAGCCGGTGGATTTCGAACAATTCACCAAGGCGATCAAGGAACTCGGCGTGTATTGGATGGTCATCAACGAACCCCCGCCGCAAGGGCAACGGTGTGCCAATGGCTGATCCGTTGCGCGTGTTGCTGGTGGAGGATAATCCCGACGACGCCGTGCTCCTCGTCGAGGCGCTGCGGGCGGGCGGACTCGACATACACTTCGCACGCGTCGAGACGGCGGACGCCATGCGCCAGGCCTTGACGACGGCGTCGTGGGAGCTGGTGCTCGCCGACTTCGCCATGCCGCACTTCAGCGGGCCGTCGGCCTTGCGCGTGCTGCAGGAGAGCGGGCAGGATATCCCCTTCATCGTGGTGTCCGGCACCGTGACGGAAGTACAGGCCATCGAGATGATGCGCCAGGGGGCACACGACTTTATCTTGAAGCAGAGCCTGGGCCGCCTGGTCCCGGCGGTGCGGCGGGAACTCCACGAGGCGCAACTGCGGCGCGAACGCGGGCAAGCGCTGGAAGCCTTGACGCGCGAGCAGGCGTTCTTCGCGTCGGCCATTGAGTTGCTCCCGTTCCCCATTATCTTCAATACCTCCTCCGGAGAGGTGCTGCGCGCCAACCAGGCCAGCTACCGGTTTTTCGGCGATCTCGGGTTGTCCGCCTGGTGGCATCGCGACCTGATCGACCCCGTCACCCACCAACCGGTGCCGCGCGATCAGTGGCCGATGATGCGCGCCGCCCGCGGCGAGGTGGTGCCGCCGGTGGAGGGCACGCTGGTGTTGTCCGATGGTCGCGCGGTGGATGTGCTGGCGGTGGCCGCGCCGGTGCTGGTCAACGATGTTATCGTCGCCACGGTGGTGGCCTTCACCCCCCGCGCGCGGGCGCGGTCGACAAAGGCCCGCAACGTCGGCCAGCCGCCCGGCCAATTCTCCGTATTCACCGCATAAGTGCCATCCGACGCCGCCCAGATCGGGCAATGCAGCATGATCGAGCCGCAGCCGGTCATGGCGCACCAGTCGATGAGCTGGTCGGCGTTGCGGTGATGGGTGGGGGCGAGGGCGAAAAGGGTGGGCTGCGTTGCGATGCGCAGCACTTTGGCCCGCTCTTCCGGGCGGTGCGCCCCCGGTAATCCCTGCGCGACGGCGAAGGCCCGCCAGGCGGCGGTGAACTCGTCCGCGGGCGCTGCCAACAGCGCGAAGGCGAAGGGTAACTCGGCGGTGGCTTCCCGGCGCGGTCGGAACAACCGCAGCTCGATGGTGGAGGCATCCACGCGCACCGCCGCCACCCGAGGATCGAGAGTGAGCCATTCCAGCAGCCAGTCGTGTGCCTGCCAGCGCGGGCGTTGAAAGGCGTCCGCCGGCTCCAGCGCCGCCGTTACCCGCAGCAGCGGCAGCCCGCCCGCCGCATAATCGCGCACCAGCGCATCCACTGCCGGGAGCGGCGCGCCCACGGCGTCCGGCAATCCCGTCACCCGCCCGCGAAAGAGCAGCGCCCCGTCCACCCACTCCCCCGCCGGCGCCTCTACCAGCCAGTGCAGGGACAACTCGACGACCCGGGCGCCGAGGGTGAGGGCAACGGTGGTGGTGGCGTCGGTATGCATGGCAGCTCCTTCGACGGCGGATAAAATACGGCGGTATCATACCACGGACGGGCAGGTTAGTCGTAATATACGCGAGCGCGAGTACTTTACCTGTTTTATCGGAAGGAAACTCCTGCGGTAAGGCGAAATAGCTCGAAAGCGGGGCATCGGCCTCCTATCACTGTCGTATTCGTCGTCACAGGAGCGTCATCGCCATGCAGATGGTCGCCTTTCGCGTGCAGCACTACCGGTCGATCATCGACTCCGGGTGGGTCGATGCCGGCGAGACCACCGTGGTCGTCGGGAAGAACGAATCCGGCAAGACGTCGCTGCTCAAAGCCCTCTGGAAATTCAACCCCTACCATGAAGAGGCCTACGATCTCCAGCGCGAGTGGCCGCGCGGACAGCGCAAGCTGATGTCCGACGAGGAGACGGTGGTCACGGTGCGCTATCGTTTCAATGAGGACGAGTGCGCCAAACTGGCCGCCATCGGGCCCTTGCTGGCGGAAACCACCGGGGTGGAGATCGCACGCACCTACGCGGGCACGTATACCTACACCTTCCTGCCGGAGCACCCGACGGTGGAGGCCAACCCGGGCTTCATCAGCACGGTCATCAAAAAGCACTTCGGCAACACCACGCTGCTGGCGCTGGAGAATGTGCGCGCCGGCTATCGCGGCTTCGTGGACGCCATCACCAATGCCAACCGCATCGAGCCGGGTGCACACCCGCGCGCCGAAGTGATGGCGACGGCCCCGCGCGCCGGCGAGACGCCGTACCGGCGTTTCAGCGACGCGGCAACCACCACACTCCAGGGGCCGATGGTGCAGGCGATCCAGGATGTCTACGTGCAGAACCCGGTGCGCCAGGCCGTCGAAATGGTGCACGGCTGGCTGCCGACGTTCATTTACATGGACGACTACAAGGTCTTCACCGGTTCGGCGCAGCTCAACCAGTTGGCGCAGCGGCAGGAGACGGGGAAGCTCACCGACGAAGACCGCACGGTGCTGCTGATTCTGGAGATGGCCGGCCTGCGGCTGGACGATGAGATGCGCAAGGTGACGCTGCCGGACAAAGAGCAGCGCATGCTCGACCTGCACGACGCCGGCCACACGCTGACGGAAGAAATCGCCCACCGCTGGACGCAGAAGAAATACGAGGTGCGCTTCCAGGCGGACGGCTACCACTTCATTACCTTCGTGAAGGATGCGGCGACGGATATCCTGGTGCCGCTGGAAGAGCGCAGCAAAGGCTTCCAGTGGTTCTTCTCCTTTGACATGACCTTCATGTACGAGACACGCGGGGAGTTCCGCAACGCCATCATCCTGCTCGACGAACCCGGGCTGCACCTGCACGCCGCCGCCCAGCGCGACCTGCTGGCACGCATCGCCGCCTACGCGCGGACGAACCAGCTCCTCTACACCACGCACCTGCCCTTCATGATCGACTACAGCCGGCTGGACGCCATCTACATCGCCGAGGACCTGGAAGGCGTGGGCACGAAGATCCGCCGTCCGTGGGAAACTTCCGACCCTGACGCGCGCTTTACCGTGCAGGCGGCCTTCGGCCTGTCGTGGGCGCAATCCCTTTTCGCCGAACAGGGTACGCTCGTGGTCGAGGGCATGGCGGATTACTGGTTGCTCTCGCTGGCCTCCACGCTGCTGCAGGAGGCGGGCGACGCCGGGCTGCGCGCCGATATCACCATTACCCCGGCGGGGAGCGCCAGCATCATGGCCTACGTCGGCTCGCTGCTGCACGACCAGCGGCTGGACTTCGTGATGCTGCTGCGCGACATTCCGCAGGACGACTCGCCCTACGCGCGCGTCATTCAGTCGTGGATCGAAGGGCGGCAGCACCTGTTGCTCCTCTCCGCCATCCTGGGGCGTGCGCCGGGGTGCACCACGGAAGACCTGTTCCCCGCCGCCGACTACATACGCGCCGTGGAGCAGGTGTATGCCACGCGGTTGAGCGGGGCACCGTTGACCCTCGCGGGCGACGAAACGCAGCCGATCCTCGCCCGCGTGACAACGGCGCTGGCCGCGCGCGGCGTGGCCGACTTTCACCGCGACCGGGTCGCGCGCCGCGTGATGGGGGAACTCTCCGCGCGCGGGACACTGACCCCGTCGACGCAAGAAGCCGTCACCCGCGTCGTTGCGGCGATAAATGCCGCCTTTACCGCCGACGACGGGGTGAAGTTAATGCCGCAACTCGCCGATACTTAACATACACCCGCGCTCGACGGCGCGGTAACGGTTGAATTTTTATGGCAGCGCAACACACCGAGCACGAAGACCCGCGTCTCTTTGCCTTGTTTCTCGACGAGGCGCGGACGCATCTCGACCAGTTTGCCGCCGGGTTGGCGGCGCTGGCGCACGACCCCGGCAGCGCCGACGTGGTGCAGGAATTGTTCCGCGCCGTGCACTCCCTCAAGGGCGGGTGCGCCTTCGCGGGGCTGCCGGCGCTCACCACGCTGCTGCATCGCGCCGAGGACCTGCTCGGTGACGCGCGCGACGGCACGCGCACCCTCACCCCGGCGCTGCAGACGCTGCTGGCCCACGTACAGGCGCTGGCGGGCATCCAGTTGGCGGCAGTGGCGGTGGATGGCCCGCTGAACGAGCCGGCACTGGTGGCCCTGACCGACGCCCTGGTGACGGCGCGCGGCGCCGCGGTGGAGACGGCGCCGGAAGATACGCGGCGACGCACGCCGTTGGGGGCGCTGCCGGAGGCGCAGGTGGCGTTGCTGGTCAACTTTCGCGAGGACTGCGCCATGCCCGGCGTGCGCGCCTTCCTCGTGCTGCGCGCGCTGGATGGGCTGGGCCGCGTGGTCGACACCGTGCCGGCGCGCGCGCTGATCACCGGCAAAATGCTCGGGCACCGCCTGCTGGTGGTGCTGGAGGCCGACGCGGAGCGCGACCTGCTCACCGCGGCGATCAAAGGGGTGGGGGAGGTGGCCTGGGTGCGCGTGGCGCGCGGGCCATTGGCCGCCGGCATGTGGGTGGATATGCCGGCCCGGGAAGCCGCGGCGCGCGCCGCCGGCCCGCACGAAGAGCATACCTTCGTCCGCGTGGATACCGAGCAGCTCAACGCCCTTACCGCGTTGACGACCCGCATCGCCACCGCGGTCGCCGCGGCCGTGCCGGCACTGGTCGACGACATGACCGCCTTGCGCACCGCGGTAGCGGCCCTGCATACCGTGCCCGCCGCCGAGGTGCTGGGGCGGATCCCGCGGCTGGTGCAGGACACCTGCCTGGCCGTGCATAAAGAGGTGGAGCTGCTCCTCGAAGGTGAAGATGTGCCGCTGCACCGCTCGCTGCCGCCGCTGCTCGCCGATCCGCTGCTGCACCTGGTGCGCAACGCCATCGACCACGGCCTCGAAGCGCCGGACGTGCGCATGGCCGCCGGTAAAACAGCGTGCGGAACGCTGCACCTGGCGATCCGCGCCACCGCGGACACCGTGCAGGTGAGCGTGCGCGACGACGGCGCGGGCATCGACGCGGCACGTGTGCTGGCACGGGCGCGTGCCGCCGGGCTGGTCGCCGCGGACGAGACGCCCGCCGAGACGGCGCTCTACCGCTTGCTCTTTGCGCCGGGCTTTTCCACCGCGGACGCGGTGACGGAACTGTCCGGACGCGGGGTGGGGTTAGACGTGGTGCTGCGCAACATCGAAGAAGTGCTCGGGGGGCAGGTCACAATCGTCACCGTGCCGGGCGAAGGCACCACTTTCACGCTGATCATGCCGCGAGACGGCGCGCGGGATTGACCTTCCGCGCAACAACAGGCATTATATGAGAAGGTATTGATCCTGCGCACGCAGGATGCCGGAGGTAAGGCATGGCACGCATTCTGGTCGCCGACGACGCAATGTTCATGCGCGAAACGATCAAAAAAGCATTACTGGCGGGCAAACACGAGGTGGTGGGCGAAGCGGACAACGGCCGCACGGCCGTGCAGCAGTTCAAGCGGACAAACCCGGACCTTGTGCTGATGGATATCACCATGCCGCAACAGGACGGCCTGTCCGCGATGACGGAGATCTTGCAAGGGTCGCCGGAAGCGCGCATCGTGATCTGCTCCGCCCTTGGGCAGGAAGAGAAGGTGATGGAAGCGATGGCCGCCGGGGCGCGCGATTACGTCACCAAACCCTTCAACGCCGACCAACTGCTCGCCGCCGTGGCGCGCGCGCTGGAGTAATCCACGCGGGAGGAGCACCGGTGAAAGTCGAATACATCAACCACTTTCTGGATGCCGGGGTGCGCGTGATCGTGCAGCTCATCGGCGGGGAGGTCGAGTTGGGGCAGATTGCCGTGCGTACGGCGATCTTCACCACGCAACAGGTCTCCATTGCCGTGGGCATCACCGGGCAGCTTTCCGGGTTGGTGATTTATGGCATGTCGCAAGTGACCGCAACCAAGATCGCCTCGGCGATTATCGGCGCGCAGCACGTCTCCTTCGACGCGATGGCCGCCAGCGCCATCGGCGAACTGGGCAACATTATCTCCGGCAATGCGACGATGCTGCTGGCCAAATCCGGCCTGCATTGCAATATCACCCCGCCCTCCGTCATCCGCGGCATCAACGTGGAGATCGCCACTGCCATGCCGGCGCTGGTGATCCCGCTGTACAGCAAGTGCGGGAAGATCGAAGTGAACGTCGCGCTGGCGGAGAGCCCGACGCCACCGGCGGTGGGTGTCCCGACCGCGGAAGCGAGCCCGGCTTATGCCTGACGAGCACGTACAGTTTCTGCTGCAAAGCGATGTCGATGTCCTGCTGGCCACCCTGCTGGCTTCGCAGGAGTCCGGCGCGGTGCAGAGCGGGCGCGCCTTCAGCGAGGTGAAGATCTACGACTTCGCCCGCCCGGAGAATATGCCCAGCGAGATCGTGCGCGCGCTGGAGAGCGTCAACACACTCTACGGTCGCGCCGTCTCCGGGATGCTCACCACCATGCTCGGGGAACCGGTGAAGATCGAGCCGCTCTCCTCGGATCAGATGACCTTCCGCCAGTTCTGCAACGCGATCCCGGAAATCACCACCGCGAGCACTTTCACGATGGGCGGCAGCGACATCTTGTGCCTGCTCGAACTCAACCCCCACCTGTCCTGGTACATCGTGGACCGCGGGCTGGGCGGTTTCGGGGAGATCCTCGAGAGCCTGCGCGAGTTCACCGCGCTGGAGCGCGGCCTGGTGGAGGATCTCTTTCGGCGTATGCTGCGCGAGATGACGCGCGCCTGGGAGAATCTGCTGCCGACCCTTTTTCACGCGCGTGAGGTGATCCAATCGCCCGCCACCGCCCACGTGGCGCAACCGGACGACCGCATGGTCGTCTGCTCCTTCGGCATCACGATGACGAATCTGTCCGGCATGAGCTACTACGCGATGCCGGTGAGTTCGTTGGATTTCGACCGCATGCTGAGCGGGGCACGCAACCGCGACGCCGGGGAAGAAGAGCTGACCATCGAACAGGAGCACCAGCAGTTGGAGATGCAACTCGGGCACGCCACCGTGCCGGTGCGCGCTTGTTTCCCCGATCTGCGCATCGATGTCGGCGACCTGGCGCACCTGAAGGTCGGCGACGTGCTGCAACTCGATTGCGGCCCGAAGGACGGGCTGGAAGTGCGTATCGGCGCGGAACGGTGCTTCCTCGCCATGCCCGTCACCTGCGACAACAAGCTCGCGGTCGAAATATCCGATCTCTACGCGGAGGCCCATCCATGATCGACGATACCTTTTCCACGCCCGACTACTCTTCCCCCGCGTCCGAGGCACCCGAGACGGCTAACTTTCCGCCGGTCGCCGGAGGGAGCACCGCCAACGGCGCGGCGCACGGCATCGAATTCCTGAAGGACGTCGAGGTGGTGGCAACCGTCGAACTGGGCAGCACGCACCTGCCCATTCGCGAGATATTGAAGCTCCACCGCGGCTCCGTGGTCGAACTCGACCGCCTGGTGGGGCAACCCGTCGACCTGTTCGTCAACAACACCCTCCTCGCCAAAGGCGAAGTGATCGTCATCAACGAACGCTTCGGCTTCCGCATTATGAAGTTCGCCGGGCAGACGGAGGAATAACACGGGCGTCGCGCCCAATACCTTTCAAATATGATCGTTTCGCCTTCCTGCACGCGCCCCCCATCCCCGCCTTCGCTCTGCGGAGCTTCGGCGGACAGGCCCGCCTTTCCCCGGAGGGAAGGGCGTACCGGGTGCTGAATGCGCAAGCAGGATGCGATCTCCCCACCTTGCCACCCCCTCTCCCAGCCGAGTCGTGCGAGGCGCCTGGGGGAGGGTCGGGGGTGGGGTCGCGTTTCGGCGGACGTACCAAGCTTATCTGAAAGGTACGGGCGTCGCGCCCCAACTCCGGTTCCGAATTTGTTACACTACCATCATGCCGCGTGATTCCCAGAAAAATACCGCCGGAAATCCCTCCGCCCCGCTCCAGTCCGGCGCCGTGGTTGCCGATACTCTTAGTGAGATATCACGGCAGCGGAGCGGGAACATGTTAGCGTTGCAAACGGGGATTGAGAAAGCGGCGGCAATGATGGTGTGCATCGGGCTGGAGAAATCCGCCCAGGTGCTGACGCATCTCTCCCTGGACGACGTCGAAGTGCTCTCCGACCAGATGGCCCGCGTGGGCTACATCAATCGCGAGGTGCGCGAAGAACTCGTCGGCGAGCTGCAGGCCCGCTATCACGGCGCCGTCTCGCAAGGGGCCACCGGCGACCTCTCCTTCGTGCGCCGCATGCTCACCCAGACCTTCGGTGAAGAGCGCGCCAACCTGGTACTCGAACAATTGACCCAGCCGAAGGCGACCCGCCCCTTCCAGACCCTCCGTTCCGTCGAAGCCCCGCGCATTCTCGAAGTGCTCTCCGGCGAGCATCCCGGCGTTATTGCCGTGGTGCTCTACTTCATCCCGCGCGACAAGGCGGCCACCATCCTGGCCGGGCTGGCGGACAACGTACGCCTGGAAGTGGTCATGCGCGTGGCGAATATGCAGACCCCGGTGCCGAACCTGGTGGCGCGCCTGGAGCAGTTGCTCAACCAGAAGCTGTCGAAGGACACCAGTGAGCACCAGGAGGACGAGCGCGATCTGAAGGGCAAAAGCGGTGCGCGCACGCTGGTGGAGATCCTTTCGCGAACCGATCCGGGCGTGGAACGGAAGGTCTACGAGTCGCTGCAGGAGCGCGACCCCGACCTCGCCGAGGAAGTCCGCAAGTCGATGTTCGTCTTCGAAGACCTGATCAAGCTGGATTCCGTGGCGCTGCAACTGGTCTTCCGCGAAGTGCCCAACCAGGAACTGGCGCTGGCGCTGAAGAACGCGCCGGATATGCTACGCGACCTGATCTTCGCCAACGTCTCCGCCAACTCGGCGAAGATGATCCGCGAAGAGCTGGAGTTGCTCGGACCCGTGCGCGCCAGCCAGGTGGAGCAGGCGCAGGAGAAGGTGGTGGGCGTGGTGCGCATGCTCTCCGATGCCGGCTCTATCGATCTGCGCGCCGGCGAAGACGACGACCGCATGGTCTAATACCCGCGAATAGCTTCCTTACCCACCCCCCCGCTTTCGGGGGGGGTGTTCCCCCCTGCATTCCCCGCCACAATACCCGATTGTCTGCTTGTCCTACCTCGCTCCGCGCGCTATCCTGCCAGTATCGGATTCGCATGTCCGGCAGTTGACGGCCATAAAAGTCCCGAAGATGCCGATAATCGCGGCAAAATAGGGAATAATAGGGGCGGGCAACCGCCGATATGCCTGTTTCTTCCGTGCAAATGGTGTAAAGGGGCTATTCTACCCCTACATCTAGTGTGCGAGTAATTTTTTTCTGCCGGGCGCTTGGCAACACCGGTAACCTTGTGGTATAGTTTGGGCGGTCACTAGTGCGTGATCTCCCGCTGATCATTCGTTGTCGTCGTTCAAGCCGACCAGGGGAACCGAATGTCTGACTTATTACGCGATTCGACAACCGCCGCATTGGAAAAGGCGATGGATGGCACCGCTGCCCGCCAGCGGGTACTCGCCACGAATATCGCCAACGCCGACACCCCGGGCTACGTCCGCCACGAGTTATCCTTCGAAGCCAATCTCCGCGACGCCATGAATCTGCCCATTCTCGCTGAGCCGGAGCGCGTCAGTCTGGTCGATGGCCTCGACGCCGCGGACACGCCCGACGCCGCCGCCCCGCGCGGCCCCAACGGCAATTCGGTGGATATGGAGCACGAGATGGCCACGCTGGGCAAAAACACACTGCAGTACGAAGCGACCTCGCGTTTACTGTCGATGGAATATCGTCAGATTCGCAACGCGATTCACGAAGGGCGCCGATAACGGCGCAGGAGTCACGCGATGGCCTCAAGTTTCGACATATCGGCCTCAGGTCTCTCCGCGCAACGGCAGCGGCTGGACGCCATCGCCAATAATCTGGCCAATGCGGAGACCACCCGCACCCCCGCCGGCGGCCCTTACAAGCGGCTGCAGACGGTGCTCTCCGCCGCGCCGAACGGCGAGGGCGTGACGGCGAAACTCGCGGAAGACCCGACCCCCGGGCAACTGGTCTATGAGCCCGGGCACCCGGACGCCAACGCCGACGGGTATGTGCTGAAACCGAACGTGAACCCCATCACCGAGATGGTGGACCTGATGTCCGCCACGCGCCTCTACGAAGCGAACGTGACGACGTTGACCGCGGACAAGGCGATGATTAAAAGCGCACTGGACATTGACCGGTAGCGCGGGAGGAGCCCCGCATGCGCATGGAGGATATCGGGCGCGTGCTCTCCAACCAGGTGCAGTCGATTACCGAGCAGGCCCAGTCCCGGGTGGGACAGACCGGCGGCGGTTCGTCACGTCTCGATACCTTCGCGCAGAGCCTGTCGCAGGAGCTGCAGTCGCAGATCAATACCTATAGTCCGCAGGCGGTGACGCGCCCCGACGGCGCCGCGTCGGCCGCCGCGAGCAATACCGCGCTGACGGGGCCGACCAACATCGCGCTGCCCAACCAGTCCGGGGCTTCGGGCACCAATGTCGGCGACGAAATAAAGAGCACGATCAATCAAGTCAACTCGCTGCAACACAACGCCGACGACCTGTCGGCCAAAGTGGCCACCGGGTCCGTCGAGGACACGCATAAAGCGATGATCGCCATGGAGCGCGCGTTGATGTCCCTCGATTTTACGCTGCAAGTTCGCAATAAAGTGCTGGATGCGTACCAAGAAATTATGCGCACGCAGGTGTAGTCCGCCGGTTTTGCACGGCGCACCACCCGAGGCGCATAGCTGATGACCATTTGGGAGCTTAAGAGTGCGCTGGAACTTCTTTGCCCAATTGCTGGAGCAATGGGGGCGCCTCACGCCGAATCAAAAAGCGGCGATGGGTTTGGCGATCCTGTTGCTCGGTACCGTCACCTTTGTCGTCGTTTCGTATGCCACCGCGCCGTCGTACGCGCAGCTCTACGGCAACCTGGCACCAGAAGACGCATCCGCCGTCGTCGCGCAGCTCAATACGCGGGAAATTCCCTATCGCCTCACCGGCAACGGCACCGTCATCGAGATCCCGCAGAAGCAGATCGACGACGTGCGCCTCGACTTCGCCAGTGAAGGCATCCCCCGCGGCGGCAATGCCGGCTTCGAGTTGTTCGACAAGACGCAGCTCGGGGAGTCGGAATTCGGCGAGCAGTTGCGCTACACCCGTGCACTGCAAGGCGAGCTGGAACGCACCATCGGTCACCTGGAATCGGTGACCGATTCTCGCGTGCACCTGGCGCTGCCTGAGCGCCGCTTGTTTGCCACCGACACCATCCAGCCCAGCGCCTCCGTGGAGCTGACCCTCTCGCATATGACGCCGACGGCCCGTGAGGTGCGCGCCATCATCCACCTAGTCGCCTCCGCGGTGCCCGGCCTCAGCGCCGACCGCGTGACGGTGATCGACACACACGGCAACCTCCTGTCAGACATGGCCGGGGTGCTCGACGACGGCATGCACAGCGGCCAGTCGGAGCTGGAGCGCGTGGCGGAGCTGGCGCTGGAAAAGCGCCTGCAGAGCGTACTCGACCGCGTGCTCGGGGCAGACAAGGCCGTGCTCACCGCGAGCATCAAAATGAGTTTCGACAAGACGCAGATCGAGACGGAAAACTACACCTCCGCCTCCGCCGTCGTCAACGCCACCCAGGATCCGCGCGGCGTGCTGGAATCCGCCCGGCGCGTCAATGAGACGTACGGTGGCACGCGCCCGACCACCTTACCCGGCGTGGTGCCCCCGACCACCGGCACGACCACGGCGGGGCAGGGGTATATGCACACGGAAGATTCCAATACGTACCGGGTGCCGCGTACGCTGGAAAAGCGTGAAGTCGCCCCGGGGCAGATCGTGCAGACGAAGCTGGCCGTGCTGCTGGACACCAGCGTGCCCGCCACCCAGGTGCCGAATCTGAAGACGACACTGGCCGCCGCCGCGGGTATCGACGTCTCGCGTATCGCACAGGACGTGGCGATTACGCAACTGGCCTTTAACAACGACGAGCAGAAGGCCGCCGCCGCCGCCACGGCGCAGACGACGCGCTCGGCGCTCATCTTCAACGTAAGCAAATACGCGGGCGCCGCCGTTCTCGGCCTGCTCTTCCTCCTCCTGCTACGCTCCCTCTATCGCGGGGTGGCCATGGGCGGGGGCGGCGGGAGTAGCAGTGGCGGGGGCGGCTTGCCGGGAGAGGGGTATGCGCACGTCGAGTCGCCGTCATATCCCAAGCTCGCGACCCCCGATTACGCGCTGGACCAGTACAACACGGTCACCGCCATGCCCATCGAATACGAGGAGCCGGAGCCGCCGATGGAAGATATCGCGTTGCGGCGCATGGATCCGCACCAGATCGCGAAGGTGATCAAAGGGATGATCGAAGAGGAACACGGCAGCAGCGCCTAGCCGCCATGACGCCACGACGACCTGGAGCGAACGATGTCACAGCCCCTGCTGACAAAACGCCAGAAGATCGCCGCGCTGCTTGCCACGTTAGACGTGGAGCAGGCGCGCGCCGTGCTCGCACAGCTCGACCCGGCGCAAGCCGCCGCGCTGGCGCGGGAGCGCGACGCCCTGGGCGCCGTGCCCAACGGCACGCGGCGCGCCGTCCTGCGCGAATTTCGCACGCTGGTGCAGCGTGAGGAACGCGCGGAAGTCTTCGACGCGCTACCCTACGGCTCGCGGCGCGAGTCCGATGCCCCGTATCTGGCCGGCGTCACCCCCGCGCGCGCCGCGGAGCTGCTCGCCGGTGAGCCGGATGCCATCGTCGCCCTCGCGCTGGCCACGCTGACCCCCACCACCGCCGCCGCCATCGTGGCGCGCTTGCCGGAAGCGCGGCAGGAGACCGTGCTCGCGCGCCTTGCGCGCTTGCCCGCCCCCAGCGACGCGGTGTGCGCCGAACTCGACCGTGCCATCCGCGTCACCGCCGCGCGCCACGGGGAGGAAGAGCGCGCCCAGGGGAGTGCCGCCCTCGATACGCTGTGGCCCGCCGCGCCCGCGGAAGCGCACACATCCCCGCCGCCGGTGGCGTCGTCCCACGACCCGCTGGCCTTCGACGCGCTGGCCGGGTTGCCGCGCGCGGAATTACAGGCCCTGCTGCGCGGCGTCGATCTGTCCGAGCTGGCGCTGGCGCTGCGCGGGGCGGAACCAGCGGTGACCGACGCGCTGCTGCAGGCGCTGCCCTTCGCGCGGCGGCTGCAATTACTGCTGCGCCTGCGCGCGCGCGCCGCGGTGCGGCTGGGCGACATCCTGGCGGCCCAGGCACACATCGCCGCGACGCTGCCGGCCACGCGGGAGCCCGCGTATGTATAAGATCCTCCGCGCCGACACCGCCACTTCCCACGCCCGCTGGACGCCGCCGCAGCACTTCGTGCCACCCCCGGAGATCCCCGCCGAAGAGATTGCCGAACGCCTGCTTGCTGAAGCAGAAGCCCAGACGACCGCGCTGATCACGGAGGCGGTAGCCCAATGCCAGCGTCTGCGCCGTGAAGCATACGACGAGGGCTTCGCGCAGGGCAGTGCCGACGGCGTGCAGAGCTACTACGCGAAACTCGGTGAGTTGGCGGGGCTGGCGGCCGAGGTAGCGGAATCACGTGAAGCCTTTTACCAGACGGTAGAACCCGGGTTGGTGCGCATTGCGGTAGCGGTCGCGGAGAAGGTGCTCGCCCAGCAGCTCACCCTGGCGCCGGAGATGGTCGTAGAGATGGTGCGTGTGCACCTGCAACGCTTGCGCGACCGCTATGCCGTCACCGTACGCGTGCATCCCGACGACCTGCCGTTGTTGCGGGAGGCGCAACCCCGGCTGGAACAGGTCACCCCCGGCCTGCAGGAGTTTTCGCTGGAGGGGGACGCCTCGCTGGAGCGCGGCGACGTGGTGATCGAGTCGGAGCACGGCTCCTTCGACGCCCGCCTTTCCTCGCAGATGGCGATTCTCCGCCGCGCGTTGACCGATGACGCGGAGGTGGCGTGTGAGCCCGTCGTGCTTTAACGTCGACCGCTACCTGGGCGTCATCGACCGCCTGGACCCCGTGCGCGCCAACGGCAAGGTGGCACAGGTGGTGGGGCTGGTGGTGGAATCGACCGGGCCGCAAGTCTCCGTGGGCGAGTTGTGCTTCATCCACAGCTCCGCCAAGCGCGAGCCGGTACCCGCCGAGGTGGTGGGCTTCCGCGGCAGCCGCGTGCTCCTCATGCCGCTGGCCGACGTGGAGGAGATCGCCAACGGCAACGAAGTGATCGCCACCGGCGCCTCCCGCCGTGTGCCGGTGGGCATGGACCTGCTCGGGCGCGTGCTCGACGGTCTGGGCCGCCCCATCGACGGCAAAGGGCCCATCGTCCCCGAGGCCGAATACCCCATCTGGCGCACGCCGCCGCATCCGTTGCAACGCCAGCGCATCACCACCCCGCTCCACTTCGGCGTAAAAGCCCTCGACGGCATGCTCACCTGCGGCAAGGGGCAGCGCATCGGCATCTTCGCCGGGTCGGGGGTGGGCAAATCCACCCTCCTCGGCATGATCGCGCGCTCTTCCTCCGCCGATGTCAACGTGATCGGCCTCGTCGGCGAACGCGGGCGCGAAGTGCGCGAATTCATCGAAAAGCAACTCGGCGAAGAAGGGCTGGCGCGCTCGGTGGTGGTGGTGGCGACCTCCGATCAGCCCGCCATCCTGCGTTTGCAAGGCGCGCTGGTGGCGATGTCCATCGCCGAATATTTCCGCGACCAGAGCATGGACGTGATGCTCACCATGGACTCCGTCACCCGCTGCGCTTGGGCACAGCGCGAGATCGGCCTGGCGGTGGGGGAGCCGCCGACGACGCGCGGCTACACGCCCAGCGTCTTCGCCGTGCTGCCGCGCCTGCTTGAGCGTGCCGGGGCAGGCGCGCGCGGCACCATCACCGGGCTGTTTACCGTGCTGGTGGAAGGCGACGACATGAACGAGCCGGTGGCCGACACCGTGCGCGGCATCCTGGACGGCCACGTGGTGCTCTCGCGCGCGCTGGCGGAGAAGTCGCATTACCCGGCCATCGACGTGCTAGCGAGTATCAGCCGTCTGATGCCCGACCTGATCTCGCGCGATCACCGGCAGGCCGCCGCGTGGCTGCGCGAGATGCTGGCGACCTATCGCAATGCGGAAGACCTGATCTCCATCGGCGCCTACGTGCGCGGCAGCAATCCGCGCATCGACACCGCCATCGAGTATATCGACCGCATCAACAACTTCCTCTGCCAGGAGCACGATCATGGCATCGCCTGGGACGAGGCACAGGCAGAACTGCTGGCCTTCCCGTATCGAGGTGCCGCATGAAAGCCTTCGCCTTTCGCCTGCAGGTGGTGCTCGACCGGGCCCTCGACGAAGAGGAGACGGAAGTGCGCCGGCTGGGCGAGCTGCAGCATGCGCTGGCGGCGCTGGAGGGGAGCCTCGGCGCCGTGCGGGCGGAGCGCCGCGAGGAAACGCGGCATCTCGCCGCGGCGCAATGCGTGGCGTGCGAACCCCACCTGCTGCACGAGCGCTACCTCTACCTGAACGCCCTCGCCACGCACATTACCGAGCTGGAGGATGAGCGCACGCGCCAACAGCAGGCCGTCGACACCCAGCGCGACCGTGTGACCGTCGCCATGCGCAAACGGCAGACGCTGGAGCGGTTGAAGGAGAAGGCGCACACCGAGTATCGCCGTGAGGAGCAGCGCTACGAGCTGGCTGCGATGGAAGAGAGCGTCCTGCCCCGCCTGGCGCGGGCGAAGATGGAGCGCGTGTAACGAGAAAGTCGGGACTGCCACCACTTTCTCGGGGGTGGTCTCGTTCTTCCAACAGGAAATGGGAAAGTGGTGGCTGTCCCGACTTTCCAGAGGACTTGCTGATGTCTGAAGTAATCGACAACTTGAACCGCGTGTCGGAGCGCATCACGGCCATCGAGGCGCGGCTGCGGGAGATGAACCCGGCGCCAACGGGCTCGGAGACGGCGTTTTCGTCGATGGTGCAGTCGGCGGGCAAGCGCACGCCGCCGCTGCAGAATCCGGCGCTGTCGCCGTTGATCAACAAGGCGGCCGCGGCGTACGGGCTGGCACCGGAGTTGCTGTCCGCGGTGGTGCAGGCGGAATCGGGCGGCAATCCCGAGGCGGTGAGCCCGGCGGGCGCGCAAGGATTGATGCAACTGATGCCCGGCACCGCGGCGGGGTTGGGGGTGAGCAACCCCTTTGACCCCGAGCAGAACGTGATGGGCGGCGCCCAATATCTGCGTATGCAGCTCGACCGCTTCGGCGGCGACACGCGCAAGGCGCTGGCCGCCTACAACGCCGGTCCTGCCGCCGTGCAGCGCTACCAGGGTGTGCCCCCCTTCGCGGAGACCCAGGCCTACGTCAACCGCGTCCTCTCCCTTGCCGGGATGGACGAGTGAACGCGGGTCGCGGTTGGTATATGGTGCCGGAACGATAACCAGAGCTACCATTTTTCCGGCACCAAAACGTCAATCCCACCCCCTATCATGCCCCTTTCCTCTCGCCCGGTATCAAGTCTGACCCACGAAATGGCGATAACTGTATATGACGAATGCCATTCCGTTCGGGGTCAGGTGTGAACGACATCCAGATCAGCCAGCCATATCCCTCCCAGCGCGACGCTTCCGCGCGCCCCGCGGCGTGTGATGGGCGCAAGGCGGAGGACTTTAACGCCGCGCTGGCGCAGGCTTTCGATCCGCTGGCGGCGCTGCTGGCTCTACTGACACCGACGCCTACCGCGGCAACGGATACCACGACGCCGCAGGCATCAGCCACCTCGACAACGCCAACCACGCCGGTCGGGCAGTCAGTAACGACGACGGCAACCGAAATCGCAGCACAGGCGACCCCGACGACGCAAACCACGCCGGTTGGGCAGCCTGTCCCGACGGCGCCAACTTTAATTACAGCGCAACTGATCCCAACGACGCCAACCGTTCCCGCGGCGCAGGCGATCCCAACAGCGCCAACCGCGCCGGTCGCGCAGGATACCCCGACGACGCAAACAACGCCGACCGTGGAGACCGCGCCCGCGTTGCTAATGCCCACGACGGATATTACCATCCCGGCACCGCCGACGCCGGCGCAGGCGGATGCGTCTCCGCCGCCCGCGCCGACGGCGCAGCACCCTCCGGTGGCGCAGACGTCGCCGCAGGTACCGACGCCGCAAGCGCCGGCGCCGACAATGCCGGATCTCCCCGCGCCGATGGCGATCACGGCCGCGCCGTCACCCGCGCCGGAGGCTTCGACCGCCCCCGTGCCCCCCGTGCCCGCCTTGCCGCAAATGGCGGAGCCCGTGCACGCGACGGCGCAAGTGGTGGTGATCCAAGCGGACACGCCGCCCGCCGCGGCCGCACCGACCACCCCCGCGGCGCCGCCGGTCGCCGCCCAGGTGGCGCAGTTGCTCCCGGCGACGCCGGCCGTGGTGCACCTGGAGCGCACGCTCACCCCGACGGCCATCGATGGCGCTACCGAGGCCGTGCTGGCGGGCCATGCCCCCGACGCGCAGACATCGCTGGTGCAGGCCACCGCGGTGACCGCCGACGCGCAGGGGGAGACGCGACACGAGGAGTCGGACGCGGACGCGCGCGACGCGGAGACACCCGCTCCGCCGCCCAGCGCACCGAACGCCGGCGCGCCGGAGGCGCCGAGTACCGTCAGCGCGGATCCGACGCATTTCATCGAACAGATTGCCGCCGCCGTGCGCGAGCGGGCGCAGAGCCCGCAGCAGCAGATCACCGTGCAACTCGCGCCGGCGTCGCTGGGGCTGGTGCGCATCCGCGTCAGCGCACGCAACGGCAGCGAAATCACCGCGCACGTCGAGGTAGACGACCCCGACGTGCGCGCCGCCCTCGAACAGCATACCGGGGCGCTGCGCCAGGCGTTATCCGACGCCGGCCTGGCCGTCGATGCCTGTTCCTTCAGTCTGGGGTCCGGCACGCAGGAGCGCGCGGATACGCCGTTCCAGGCCCCTACACCGCGGTGGGTGCCCTCCGCCGCACCGCCGCCCGCCCCGCGGACGCCGGCACCCATGGTGCGCCGCGCCGCGCAAGGGGCGGTATTGGATTGTCTTGTGTGAAAGGACGTGTAAGCATGTCGACCGTAAGCGCTACTTCCGGCGCCTCCACCAACACCGGCGCCACGACGAGTGTGGCGAGCCAATCGCTGGGCAAGGACGATTTTCTCCAATTGCTGGTGACGCAGATGCAGCACCAGGACCCGATGAAACCGATGGATGACACGGCCTTCATCGCCCAGCTCGCTCAGTTCAGCTCGCTGGAGCAGATGCAGAATATGAATTCCGAACTCGGTTCGCTGTCGACGGCACAGCAGGGGAGCGGCAGCATTGCCTACATCGGGCATACCATCACCGCGCAGGACCCCGCCGTTGGCACCAACTACAACGGCGTGGTCAACGCTGTCGTGTATCAGAACGGGTCGCCGATGTTGCTGGTGAACGACCAGGCCATCAGCCCGGACTGGGTGACACGCATCGACAAGTAAGACACTATCTCAAAGGGCTCGCACCCGTATTGCGATAGTGTCCAGGGTTGGACGATTCAGGATGCAGGTATCAAGGAGCGAATTCGTGCAGTTCCTGACTCTTTTCGCCGAGTTTCCGATTCAGGGTTCACGTGGGGGCAATACAGCCGCCTGACGCGTGCACGCTGAATCCCGAATCCCGTCTAATGTGGAAAGGACAGCTATGAGTTCCATTTACATCGGCGTGACCGGTATGCGTTCCTATCAGGAAGGCATCGATGTGATCGCCAACAACATCGCCAACGTGAACACGGTGGCCTTTAAGGGCAGCAACGCCGCGTTTCAGGAGATGGTGATGCACACCATGAACGGTGGCACGCTGACGACCAACCCGATGCAGGTCGGCATGGGCGTACAGGCGGGCTCCGTGGATATCAACATGGGGCAAGGCGCGCTGCAATCCACCGGGCGCACGCTGGACCTGGGGATCGCGGGCGAGGGCTTCTTCGAGGTCAACGACGGCGTAAGCAATCACTTCACGCGTGACGGCTCCATGTCGCTGGATCAGCAGAACCGCATCGTCTACGGCGCCACCGGCGATCAGGTCGTCGGCTGGACGGCCGATGCCACGGGAAAGATCGACACCACCCTGCCGCCCGCGGCCGGGCTGTCCATCCCGTTGGGCACCAAGTTGGCCACCGCCACCTCCTCCGTGAAGATGAGCGGCAACCTGGATGGGTCGAGCGCGGTCGGCACCCATGTCACCGCCACCTTCAGCGACGTCGATTCCCTGGGCGCGGAGCACGCGGTCACGGTGACGTTTGCGAAGACCGGCGCCGACACCTGGGACTGGGCGGCCACCACGCCGGACGGCACCATGACGGCACCTTCGGGCACCGGCTCCGTGACCTTCAACACTGACGGTTCGTATAAATCCGGCTCGGGTGCGGTGAGCTTCGCCCTGTCGACGCCCAACGGCGCCAAGGATCCGAGCTTCAACCTCGACTTCGGCAGCGTGAAGCAGCTTGCCGGCGACAGCAACGTCGCCATGGACAGCCAGGACGGGCTGAAGATGGGCACGATGACGAACTTCAGCATCGACGGCAACGGGGTGATCCTCGGCACTTACAGCAACGGCGCCACGCGCCAGGTGGGCCAGATCGCGGTAGCACGCTTCGCCAATCCTTCCGGGCTGGTGCAGCAGGGCGGCAACTATTGGACCACCGGGCCGAACTCCGGCGCGCCCATGCTTGCGGCCGCCTCCGTCGGTGGCGCGGCCATCCATAGCGGTTTTCTGGAGGGCAGCAACGTGGATCTGACCACGGAGTTCTCCAACCTGATCGTCACGCAGCGCGCCTTCGAGGCGAACTCGCGCACGATCACCACCTCGGACGAGATGCTGCAGGATGTGCTGCAACTCAAGCGGTAATGCCGCGGCGTCACCGGAAGGGAGCGTGCGATGATCGTCGTCACCTATATGGATGGCGAACCGCTCGTGGTCAACGCGGGGCTGATCGAAACGATCGAGGCCACGCCGGACACGGTTATCACGCTCGTCACCGGGCGCAAACTGATGGTGCGCGAGCCGGTAGACAGTGTGGTGGAAGCGGTCACCGCCTACCTGCAGCGCATCGGGCATCCGATTGTGCTGACCACCGAGGCGCAGCAGGCTCGGGTGGAACTGAACGAGTAAAGTGGGGATGGCATGGACCTGGCAACCATCATGGGGCTCGGGCTCGCGTTGGGCGGGGTGATCGTCGGCTATCTGATGGAGGGCGGAAAACTCAGCGCCCTTGTCTCGCCGTCGTCGATGATCGTTGTATTCGGCGGCAGCCTGGGCGCCACGTTGATCAGCTCGCAAATGAAGACGATCACCAACGTGCCGCGGCTGGTACGCAAGGCGATTTCCGCCACTACCCTCGATCAACTGGCGGCGGTGCAGATCATCGTCGAGTTGGCGCGCAAAGCACGGCAAAACGGTATCCTGGCGTTGGAGACGGAGATCAACTCCGTCACCAACATCTTCATCCGCCGCGCCGTGCAGCTCGTCGTGGACGGCACGCAACCGGAGCAGGTGCGGCAGATTCTGGAGACCGAGCTGGACGCCATGCGGACGCGCCACAAAGAGGGGATCGAATTCTTTACCTTGATGGGGGGCTTTCTGCCCACCCTCGGCGTGCTCGGTACGGTGATGGGCCTGGTGCATATGCTGGAATCCCTCGATAAACCCGGCGCCATGGGTCCGGCCATCGCGGCGGCCTTCATCGCCACCTTCTACGGCGTGGGGTCGGCCAACATGCTCTTCCTGCCCATTGCCGGCAAGCTGAAGAACCAGAGCGCCATCGAGATCGGCGTCTACGAGATGGCGATCGAAGGCATCCTGTCCCTGCAGGCGGGTGACAACCCGCGAGTCGTCTCGATGAAGATGCGCTCCTTCGTGAGCCCGGAAATCCGCGTGAAACTGGAAGAAGGAGCAGCCTGATGGCGAGAAAGAAACATCATGACGAAGGGCATGGGAATTCGGAGCGGTGGCTACTCACCTATTCCGACATGATCACCCTGCTGATGGCCTTTTTCATCATGATGTATTCGATGTCGGTGCTCAACCTGGAGAAGTTCAACCAGGTGGCGTTCTCTATCCGCAGCGGCTTCGGCGGGATGCTCAAAGGCGGCGACCACCTGCTCAACACGCCGGCGGGCGATCCCACCATGGTGAACCTGAACCCGATGGGTGCCACGAAATCCACGCCGGAGAATACCGGGCGCGAACGCAGCGGTGGGGAGCGCAAGAAGATGCGCGCCGCGGAAGAGCGCATCTCCAATTACGTGATGACGCACAAACTCGCCGACAAGGTGACGGTGACGCAGGAGTCGCGTGGCATGGTCATCAGCATCGTGGCGGAGGGAGTGCTTTTCCCGTGCGGCTCGGCGGATCTCAGCGCGTCCGGTACTGACTTGCTCAACGTGCTGACCGATCTGATCCTCGCCACCGGCAACCACGTCATGGTCGAGGGGCACACCTGCGACCTGCCCATCGCCTCGGCGCTCTACCCGTCGAACTGGGAGCTGTCTTCCGCGCGCGCCAGCCGGGTGGTGCGTGCCTTCATCAACCGCCAGGTGGCGCCGACGCGCCTGAGTGCCATCGGTTACGCCGACACCCGCCCGCTGGTGCCCAACGACTGCGAAGCGCATCGCAGCCTGAACCGGCGGGTGAACATCGTGCTCATGAACGAGGATTACCGCCCACGGCAGGAGCCCGCCGTCCCGGAGTCGCAGGTGGATACGCCGCGGGACGGCGTCGTGCGCGTGAAGCCTGATCTGAAGCCGGCGCTGAACCCCGTCGCCCATAAAATAGGTGGTATGCTATGAACCGCATCGTTGTCATCATTATGTTTCTCGTCGCGCTCAGTCTGGGCGCCGGCGGCATGTATGCCATGGAGCGCTTCCGCGCCCACGCCGCGGCACCCAAGCCGGCTGTCGACGACCAGCCGACCGTGCCGGTTGCGTTGGAAGAGCGCACCGTCAATCTGGCGGATTACCCGAATTCGCACTACCTGCGCACCGTCGTCGTGGCCGAGATCGCCGGCAGCGGCAAGGTCGAGGACATGGCCAAGGAGCGCTTTGCCCGCCTGATGGATCGCCTCATCGACGTGCTCAGCCGCGAGCACTACAACGACCTCCTTTACCCGCCCGGCAAGAAGCAACTGAAGGAGAAGCTGCGCTCCGCCTTCGAGGAAGAGGTGACGGACAAAGGCCTGAAGGTCAAAAACGTCCTCTTCACGGAGTTCGTCATGGAATGACGGGGAAGCGAAGAGCAGAAAGATCGCGCAGCGTGATCTCCTCGCTCGTCGCCCCCTGCTTCCCGCGGCTCTTTTTCACGTCGTCCTCCCGACAGGCCGGATGGGGCTAAAGTGTCCCGTCCGGTGTGTCGATACTTTCAGTGGAGGACACGACTATGCTCAACGGCTTATATGCCTCAGCCGGCGGGATGCTGGCGCAGGAGATTCGCCAGGAAAGCGTCACCCAGAATATCGCCAACGCGAGCACGCCGGGGTTTCATCGCCAGTTGATGACCTTCGGCGCGTATCCTCCCGCCGCCACCGCCCCGGCCCCGGCGATGCAGATGCCGCTCACGCTCTACCCGGTCGCCATGACGGACCCGACCGTGGGGGCGCTGCATGAGACGGGCAACAAGACCGACCTGGCGCTGCAAGGCCCGGGGTACTTCTCCGTGCAAACCGCGACCGGCGAGGCCTACACGCGCAACGGGTCCTTCTCGCTGGACGCCCAGCAGCGCCTCGTGACCGGGGACGGCAATCCGGTACTCGGGCAAAACGGCCCCATCGTCATCAATAGCCCCAACTGGGAAGTGACGCCCAACGGCGGGGTGAAGGTGAACGGCACGACGGTCGACACGCTGAAGATCGTCACGCTGCCCGCCAATATCGAGCCGGCGCAGTTGGGCGGCTCGCTGGTGAGCGCCCCGGGCGCGCAACCCGCCGCCACCATCAAGGTGCAGCAGGGCGCGCTGGAGGGGAGCAATGTGAACATCGTCTCCGAGATGGTGCGCATGCTTTACCTGACGCGGCAGTTCGAATCCAACCAACGCGCGATGACCGCGCAAGACAGCACCCTGGACCGCACCGTCAACGACGTCGGTCGCGTATAACACACCCATTTCACGGCGCGTGCGGCTTGCCGCGCGCCCGACACTCCCGGCGAAAGAGGTAAAGGCGTATGATGCGTGGACTCTGGACCGCGGCAAGCGGCATGTCCGCCCAGCAGGTGAACCTGGACGTAATTGCCAACAACCTGGCGAACGTCAACACCACCGGCTTCAAGCGCGGGCGCGCCGACTTTGCGGATCTGATGTATCAGACGATGCGCGACGCGGGCAGCACCACCGGCGAAGGCGCCAAGGTGCCGACCGGCATACAGATCGGCCTGGGCGTGCGCACCGCCGACGTGCAGAAGGTCTTCACCACCGGCGATCTGAAGCCCACCAGCTCCGCGATGGATATGGCGATCGAAGGCGATGGCTTCTTCGCGGTGACGATGCCCGACGGCAAAACCGCCTACACCCGCGATGGCGCGCTGAAGGTGGACGACCAGGGGCGCGTGGTGAACTCCGACGGGTACGCCCTGCAGCCACCCATCGCCATCGAGGCGGGGGGCAGCGTGACAGTGGGCCCCGACGGCACGGTAACGGTGACGGTGAACGGCGTGAGCACCCCCACGGGTACGAAGATCCAGCTCTCGCGCTTCGCCAACCCCGCCGGTCTGAGCAGTTTGGGGAGTAACCTCTACCTGCCCACCGACGCCAGCGGCGCCGCCGTCACCGGCGACCCGGGCAGCGCGGGCTTCGGCACCGTGGCGCAGAATATGCTGGAGATGTCCAACGTCTCCGTCGTGGAAGAAATGGTCGCCATGATCGTCGCCCAGCGCGCCTATGAGACGAACTCCAAGGCGATCCAGGCCTCCGACGACATGTTGGCGATGGCCAACCAGTTACGCCGGTAAGCGAGGGAAGAATGCGCTGCCTACTCGGTCTGCTGCTCCTGGGTATCACCACGAGCGCCTGGGCTCTACACGTTACCATCGCCGACACGGCGACGGTGCGCCATGCCCAGGTGACGCTGGGGGAGATCGCCGCCATCGACGGCACCCCGGCGGAGCAGCAGACGGTGGGCGCCATCGTGGTGGACACCGCGCCGGTACTGAGCGCCACCCGGCGTCTCTCCGCGGGCCAGGTACGCGTGTATCTGCGCCAGCACGGCATCGATCCCGGCGTGCTCACCTGCCCGGAGACGGTCACCCTCTCCCGCGCCGCCCTCGCCGTCACCGGCGCCTCGCTGGTCGCCATGGCGCAGGGGTGGTTGACGACACAGTTGCCCGCGCCGGCCGATCCCACCGTGACGCTGATTCCCGTGCATACCCCCGCCGACGTGCAGACGCCGGACGGCGTGCCCGGGTTCAGTTGCACCGCCGTCGGCGCGCTGGGCGGGGGCACGAACCACGTGTTGCTCGCCCTCACGGTGGACGGCACCGTGTGCTGGCGCGGGCTGATCAGCTTCACCACCGGGCGCACCGCCGTGGTGCTGGTGGCGCGCGCCGCGCTGGCACGCGGCATCCTGGTCGGCGCGGAGCAGGTGGCGCTGGAACGCCGCCCGGTGAGCGCCGCGGGGCACCCGCTCACCGCGTTGCCCGCCACCCCGCTGCGCACCCGCTTGCCCATCGCCCTCGGCGCCGTGCTAACCGCCGACGACGTGGAACCGGTGCCGGTCATCAAACGCAACGACCGGGTGACGGTCACCGTCGAGTGCGGCGGCATCGTGCTTATGCTGGCGGGGGTCGCCGGCGCCGACGGCGGGGTGGGGGACGTGATCCCCGTGCGCAACCCGCAGACGCATGAAGAATTCCCGGCGCGCATCGAGTCCGCCACGCGGCTCACGCCGGTTCGTTGATCGGAAGGAGTGCCCATGTCGCGCATTGCCTGCATCCATTAACTGCTGTACTCGTCTACCAGTTTTTAACCTGTCAGGATTAAACATTGTCATATTATTTTAATGTTTAAATTTTTGGTTACACGCGGTGAC
>CAIYQO010000218.1 GCA_903928345.1 uncultured bacterium
CGGGCAGCCACGCGCCGGTGAGCAGCCACGCGCCCACCCGCGCTAACGCGGCGTGGGCCTCCGGCGCCTCCGCGCGGGCGACGGCCAGGTCGGCGTCCGCCCGCAAGGGGGCGAGCAGCGCGCCGGCCCGCGCGGCCACCACGGGGTCGGCGTCGAGGAGCAGAAAGATGTCGTCCGGCGCACCCGGGCACGCGGCCAGCCCGGCACGCCACGCGGCCCCGCGGCCCCGCGACGCGGGCAGCCGCAGCACCGTGGCGCCCGCCGCCTCCGCGCGGGTCGCGGTGTCGTCGGTGCTGCCGTCGTCGATCACCACCACGCGCCCCACCCCGCGCGCCGCCCCCACCGCCGCCCCAATGCGCCCGCCCTCATTATAAGCGGGGATGAGCACGGTGACCGGATTGGACGCAGGTGAAGCCATGCCCCACATCTTCGCCGGGGGTGGGGGGAATACCTACTTTACGCACTGAACCGCCTTGACGGGGAGCGAACCGTCCGCTACCCTTGCGGCATGACTAACGATTCGACATGGAGTCTGTGCGCCGTCACCCCGCCCTGGGGCGACCGGCCGTCGATCTATCCGCATGTAGAACAATACATCCGCGCGCTGGAAGAAACCCGCTCGTTCAACAATGACTTTGCGCTACTGCCTGACGAACCACACCGCGCCGAAGGGGAGTTCGGCTTTGCGCCCGGAGCGCTGGAGGGGATGCTGGCACGCGCGGATCACAATGGGGTGCAGGAGATGCTCGCAGACGCCGACGACGCTCCCGAACCGCAGGAAGCACCCACGCCCGACGACCCGGTTGCCGCCTTGCAGGCACTGGTCGAAGCGGCAACCGACGCCACCGCGGTGCGCTTTTATGCCGCGTTGCGGCAGCAACCCGCCGGGCCGACGGCCATGGCGTTGTGGCGCGCGCTCGACGCGGGCGATATGCCGGTCGAGCGCGTCACCGCCATCGGGCTCTGGCTGGCAACGGGCGCGGCGGATCGGGAAGCGGTGAAAATCGGTATCGCGCTGCTCTGCCGGTCGCATTGCACCGCCTATCGCGAGGTCTTCATCACCCTCGGACGCCACGAGGAGTTCACCCACTTCTGCACAGAGGCTTTTCGCCAAACCGAGGAGCAACCCGACCGTTTTCTGTGGGAGATGGCGAAATACCTTATCCACTGGGGGCGTGTGTCGCTGATTGAGGCATTGGCGGACACCACCGACCCTGATATTCAGCGCTGGATGCTGACCGAGGGATATGAGAATGCCGTCCATGAGGACGAGAGCATACTTATTTGTGCGCAAGCAGGACGACTCGTCGAGGCGCTGCGCGATCCGGAGCCGGCTGCCGATGTGCTAGAAGGCGCGGGATGTATTCTGTCACACCTGATGCATCCAACTTACCATATGCACCTGATCGATGAATATCCCGATGCAATCGAAGCTACGACGCGGTATCTACAGCATCAATTGCAGTATCCGATAACGCTTGAGACCTTTTTCAGAGTAAGAAGCATCCGGAGCTATCTGAGCGAAGAATATCCAAAGAGATATCCCATGTCGCAATCCTGGCAGGCCGTTAAGGATGAGTTACTGGCCGTTGCCGATGCCATCCTCGCACGTCCTGGTTGGGCGGAGTTGGCACGGGAGGGGTTGGCGAGCGATAATAAGTATACTTCATCACCGTGCGAAAATGCTTGCGCAACATCTCGGCCTGACTCTATAACCCTTTTCTTCAATGCGTTGCCGGCTGGGTCGTCGGCGCAGTCAGCGCGGCGAGCGCCGTAGCCGCATTCGCGCGCAGGTTCGCATCGTGGTGCGACTTCACCACCGCTTGCAGCGCGGGAATGGCGGCGACGGCGTGGAGGCGGGCGAGGGCGAGGGGGATGTTTTGCCGGGCCAGGTTACGGCCCGTGGAGGTGCCGGGTTTGCCGCGGATGAAGTCGCCCTGGTCCTTCGCATACACCTCGTCGGGCGCGGCGAGGCAATAGATGAGCACGGGTATAGTGCGCGCGTCGGCCATGGCGTCGAAGTCGGCTTTGTCGTAGCCCATAAACCCTGCGGCGAGAAAGGCGTATTCGCCCACCGCGGTGCGCGTGCCTTCTTCCTGCACCTGCAGGAACGTCTTCTCCCCGGCGAGGACGGCGGGCACGAGGTAGCGGCCGAATTCGGCGGCGAAGCCGTGGTCGCGGCACTCCGCCAGCAAAAAATGCCCCAACGCGAGGCGCGTGTCGTCGGTCGCCCCCTTGGCGCGAAAGAGGCGGCCCGCCTGTGCCTGCGCCGCCGTCTGGTCCAACCCGCACAGCGCCTCCAACGCGAGCAGGCGGGTGTCGGCCTGATCGAGGTAGGCCGTCAGCCCCTTCACGCGCGCCGCGACGGACAGGTCGGTGCGCCGTGCCAGCGCGGCGATCTCCGGATACGCCGGTGCACTGCCCGCCGCCCATATGCCGGCGGCGGCGAGGAGGAGGACGACTACCAGAGAGAGACGCATGGGACACCTCCTGTCAACGACCGGAAAAGTCGGGACAGCCACCACTTTGCCCTGCCAGGTTGCAGATACGGCGACGGCTTCCTGGAAAAGTGGTGGCAGTCCCGACTTTTCGCTACCTCTATTACGTCCACACCCCCCGCGGCGTTACTCCTCTGCTACGTAGCGCGCGTATTGTTCTTCGGCGAAGGTGTCGGTCATGCCGGCGACGTGGTCGCAGACGGCGCGGGCGACGGTGGGGCGGTCGGCGCCGGGGGCGAGGCCGGGCACGAGGGCGGGGTAGGCCATATAATAATGAAAGAGGCGGGTGATGCACTCGGCGATGCGCACACGGATGTGGGAGGGGATGGACCGCACATAGTAGAGGTGCGTATACATGAAGTCCTTCAGCTCGTTGGTCACCACCGTCATGGCGGGGGACATGCGGATGGCGGTGAGGTCGCGGCTGGCGGTGATGACGTCGTGCACCATAGCGGTGAGGCGCGAGGAGTGGGTGGGACCGAGCGCCGCCACCAGGTGGGGCGGGAAATCCTCCGGCGCCAGCCGCCCGGCGCGCAGCGCGTCGTCGATGTCGTGGGAGCTGTAGGCGATGCGGTCGCACAGGGCCACGAGCTGCCCCTCCAGCGTGCTGGCCGCCGCGGTGTCGTCTGCCCAGTCCGCCGCGCCTTTGCTGTGGTGCAGAATGCCGTCGCGCACCTCCCAGGTGAGGTTGAGGCCGACGCCGTCGCGCTCCAGCGTCTCCACCACGCGCAGGCTTTGGGCGGCGTGGTGAAAGCCGGCGTCGGGATCGTAGCTGCGGTAGACGGCGTCGAGGGCGGCCTCGCCCGCGTGGCCGAAGGGGCTGTGGCCCAGGTCGTGCCCCAGCGCGATGGCCTCGGCCAGGTCTTCGTTGAGGCGCAACGCGCGGGCGATGGTGCGCGCCACCTGGCACACCTCCAGTGAGTGGGTGAGGCGCGTGCGGTCGTGATCGGTGCGCGGGGCCACGAAGACCTGCGTCTTGGCGGCCAGCCGGCGGAAGGATTTGCTGTGCAGAATGCGGTCGCGGTCGCGCTGGTAGTCGGTGCGGTAGGGGCAAGGCGCGGTGGGCACGCACCGCCCGCGCGTGCGGGCCGCGTGCGCGGCCTGCGGCGCCAGCATGCGCTCCTCCAACTCCTCGGTCACTTCGCGCGGACAGCGCGTCTCGGGCAGGATCATCGCGCTATTGTACCCCGCGGGGGTGGCGGGGGCAAGGTGCGGGGGATTAGGATCGCGGGCGCGCCGTGGCTGAAAAAAGAAGACGGCCCGCGTGAGGGATATCCCTCGCGCAGGCCGTCTTGCATTTTCACGCATGAACCGCGACGCTTAGAACAGCACCGGGGTTTTCTTTTCACCCTGGGAGTAGATTTCGCCGTAGTGGTAGTTCAGGCCGAGGTAGAACGAGCTGTCCTGGGTGATGGCGAAGGGGCGGGTGAGGCCGACTTCAATGGTGAAGTTGTCGGACAGCGGTTGGCGGAACATCAGACTGAAGGCGGCCGCGTTCGGCGGATCGGTAACGGCGTGCGGGATGGTATCGAAGTTGTCCGGCTTGGAGACCAGCGACTCCTGCGGGATGAAGTCCGCCGCCACGCTCATGCCGGTGTAACTGCGGTAGGTGAGCCCGGCGAAGGGGGCCACGGTGGAGCAGGTGGTGGACGGCCGCGCATCGGCGCCGTCCATCTTATAGTAGCGGTAGTACGCGCCGGCGTGGGCGCGGATGACGTAACCGGTGTCGATCATGTCGCCGCCCTGGTAGAGGATCTTGGACATCACGCCATACCCCTCCACCACGTCGGTGTCGCCCCATTCGCCGCGTGCCATGCGGAAGAAGCGGGCGCCGACGGCCATGCCCGGCACCTGCGATTCGAACTGCTCCTGGTGCAGCGAAAACTTGGCGCTGCCGCCCATGACCTGCACGTTCTCCGCGCCCGGAGCGGGCCCGTGGGACTCGCTAAACAGGCCGCTCAGCTCCAGGTTGCCGGTGGCGCCGTAGTTGACGCGGATGGGGAAGCCGTACGTCCCCCCGTTCGTCGCGCTCATGCGCATCACGCCGAAGGCGGCGTCGACGCGCAATTCCTGCGCCACGTCGGCGGAGGGAATCAGCACCAAGCCGGTATCGCCGTACATGGTCGGAAAACTCCAGGCGGTCAGCGCCGCGGCGCCGAGGAGCAGGCTGAGCATTACTTGCCGTAATGTGGCGGTCATACAGAACACCTCACTGTTGCGTCTGATCGTCCGGGTTTCTGGGGGTTCCCCGGTTCTTATTCGCCGCCTCCGGCGCGACGCCTTCTGCCGGTGTAAAGAAAAATGTGGGGCGCACCCGCGCGTCGGCGCCGCTCCCGCGCGTGACGGGGGCGTGTTGTGAGGAAACCATGCGCCCCACCTTGCCAGCTCCCCCCTTCGCGGCGTAGTATATTAGCGGTATACCCTGTTGCAAAGGGGCGAGGGATCATGCGCGTGCGCGAAGTGGTGGTGGGCTGCCTGTTGTTGGCGGCGGTGTGGGCGTGGGGCCAGGCGATTCCCACGCCGTTGCTGCATCTGAGCGGCGACGACGTGGATGTCGCCGCCTGCCGTACTTACGTAGACGGCAAGGTGAGCGACGTGCCGAGTGAGGCGGGTTTGCTGAGCGTGCTCGGCATCCGCGGCAACGAGGTGTTGACGACGGGGAACCGCGAAGTGGGCGACGTGCGCCAGTTCCTCCTCGTCTTCAAGGCGCCCATCGCGCCCGGCGCGCTGTTGATCCAGGGTAATGCCCAGTGCGCCTACCTGCCCGCCGCGGAGGCGCTGCCCGCCGACGCGCTGACGGCGAAGTGGACCGAATGCGCCTTCCCCGCGTCACAATCCGGCTGGAAGCAGCTCACGCTGCCCGTCGGCGCCTCGATCAAGGCACTGCTGCTCACCCTGCACCGCAACTGGGGCGACTGGGAGCGGCTGCGCACGGTGCGCCTCTTCGCGCCCCGCGTGTATAATCTGGTGCCCGACGCCACCGCCAACGGCGATGCCGACTTCATCCTCTCCGGCGACCTGCACGCGCCCATCCCGATGATTGCGGCGAATATCCCGCACGGTGCGGGGGTCTGGCAGGACGCCGGGCCGGACAACACCGGCCACGTGAGCCACGGCATTATTTCCGCCGCCTTCCCTGCCTGGTTCGTCATCTCCTGGGATACCCCGCGGTCGCTCTGCGCGCTGCGCCTGTCCGGCAACTTCCGCAAATGCACCGTGTTCAGCTTTAAGGGGCAGGCCGGCATCAACCCGGCGGTGGGCGGCGACGCCGATTGGACGCAACTGCCCTGCGCCGCACGCGACGACGGCGACGGGCGCTGGTTCTTTTTCAACCCCATCACCACGCGCGGCATCAAGCTCGTCATCCCCGAGACCGAGGAGAAGCGTTTCGCGCGCATCGACGGCCTGCAGGCCTACACCGACCTCGGCGACAAGCCGGTGCCGGTGCACGAAGTGGTGGAGACGAAGCCGCCGTGCACGTTCACCTACACCCTGCCCGGGGACGGCTACATCAGCGCCGCCATCGACGACGCGCAGGGGCACCGCGTGCGCAACCTGGCCGCGCGCGAATTCCACAAGGCGGGTCCCGTGACGTTGGGGTGGGATTTGAAGGACGAGGCGGGGCAGATGACCACGGTGGGTAACTACCACTGGAAGCTCATCTATAATCCCGGCCTGTCGGAAAAGTACCAGATGACCGCCTACCCGAACATCAACACTATCACGCCGGACAACTCCGCCTGGCTCAACGGCGCCAGCGGCCCGGGCGGCTGGCTGGCCGACCACTCCGCCCCGCGCGCGGTGGCGGTGGCGGGCGATAAAGTTTTCGTCAGCGCCCCCTGCTCGGAGAGCGGCGTCTCCCTCATCGAGTGCGACAGCACGGGCAAGAAGGACTGGGGCTACGGCAATATCATCGCGTGGACGGGCCCGTCGTTCATGACCAGCGACGGGGCGGCGCTGTACACCGCGCCGTGGGCCGGCGCTACCGACTACGTGTGGCGCTTCACGCTGCCGAACAAAAAACTCGACACCATGCTGCAAATCGACGCCACCGCGACCCGGAAACGGGGCATCCGCGGCATGGCGGCGAAGGACGGCAAGCTGTACTTATCCATCGACGCCGGCACGGACTACCTGGAGAACGCTGCTTCCCCCGCCGACGTGGACCTGGAGACGAGCGTGCCTCGCTACGCGGTGCCGCCGAAGACGAACAAGTATGACGATCCCGACCCGCGCGCCGACTTCTTGCGCGCCTTCCGCCTCACCGGTACCCCGCCGGGGTGCAACGGGCTGACGTATCTGGAATCGACCAACGACAAGCGCATCCGGCAGCACATCGTGATCACCTTCACCCACCCGGTGCCGATCGGCAGCCTGGTCTTCCCGCTGCCCGACGATCCGAAGCAGCAGGTGCACCTGAGCGTGTTGAAGAAGGACGGCGAGTTGCTGCCGCGGCGCGACAGCCAGTGGACGGAGATCTTCAAAGGCAAGGGGCCGGGCTGGACGGTGGTCGCCGCGCCGCCGAATACCCTCACCCGCGCGCTGCGCATCAGTTTCGACCGCGGCGAGGCGGACGTGGAGGACGAAGGCGCCGACCAGCGCGCCGACGATCCCGAAGCGGTCGCCGACGACAACGCGGCGATCGGCCCGCAGTGGCAGGCGAAACTGGAGGGGATGAAGATCCTGCGTCGCCGCTTCGCCAACCTGTTCTCCACCTGCAAGGTGACGACGAGTACCGGCACGCCGACCGCCACCGGTGAGTGGGACGCCCAGCGCACCACGCCCCTCACCACCGTCGACCCGGCGACCTATATGATGACCTGGGACGCGCCGCAGCACCTGCGCGGGTTGGCGATCAAGGAGATCGACGGCAAGCGCACGGAGATCGACGCGTGGACCGGCCCCGCCGGCGCACCCGTGGATATGCACGACGAAGGGCACTGGACGCACTTGGCGAGCTACGAGCAACTGCTGCGCTACTACTATCAGCCGGATCAGAACAACAACGCCCGGGCGCGCTACATGGACGGCTACGTGGACTTCGGCCGCGAGGTGACTACCCGCGCGCTGCGCCTGCGCGTGGTGGAGCAGTGGATGTGGAAGGAAGAGGACCGCGCCGGCTGTGTGGGCGTACGCCTCGACCGCGGCGGGCAAACCCTCGACCCCACCCGCTGCCACATCTACGGCGTGGCCCCGCTGCAATACCTGGGCGATGAGGCGCCGGTGGATCTGCTGGCGACGGAACGGCTGGAGATCTACGACAGCGCCACCGCGAAGCTGGAGAAGGAGTTCCCGCTGCCGCACGCCAAATCGCTGGCCTTCAGCGGCGGCACGCTGTACGGCATCACCGACGGCGGCGTGGCAGCCCTCGACCCGGCGACGGGCAAAACGGCGCCGCTCAAGCTCGACGTGAAGGAGCCGTGGGCGCTCACCTGCGACCACGCCGGCAACCTGTATGTCTTTGACGGCGCCGCCGACCAGCGCGTGGTGAAGGTCTTCACCCCCGCGGGCAAGGCGCTGCGCACCATCGGCACCCCGGGCGGGCGCGTGGCCGGTCCGTGGGACGTCAACCGCTTCACTCCGCACGGCGCCGTGGACCTGGCAGTGGACGCCAAGGAGCAGCTCTGGGTGGTGGAATACGACTTCCAGCCCAAGCGCGTGAGCATCTGGGGGACGGACGGCACCTTCAAGCGCGATCTACTCGGCAACACCGCCTACGGCGGCGGCGGCTGCCTCGACCCGCAGGACAAAACGCGCATCTTCTACGGCCCCATGCAGTTCAGCCTCGATTGGCAGACCGGCGCCACCAAGCTCGTCGGCATGACGTGGCTGGGCGATTCCCCCGCGGGTGAGATGCCCGTCCACGTCGGCGGGCGCAACTATCTCGTCACCCGGCCGGAATTCAACCGCCAGGCGGTGGCGGTGGTCTACCTGGAAGAGAACGGCAAGGTGAAGCGCGTGGCCGCCGTGGGCTGCGCGGGCAACTTCCCGCCGCTGCGCACCCCCGACGTGCTGGGCAAGCTGGGCAAAACCCCGGTGGGCGATTGCGCCTTCACCTGGACCGACCGCAACGGCGATGGCCTGGCGCAGGCGGACGAAGTGGAATTCTTCAACGACAATAAGCGCCCGGATGCGCCGGGCCGCTTCGAGGAGTCCCTCTCCATCGATGCCGGCGGCGCCTACCGCTACGAAGTGACGGGCTTCACGCCTGCCGGCGCGCCCATCTATAAGCGCGTGGGGAAACCGGCCGGCACCTCGCTGCTGAAACTGGCCAACGGCAACTGGTTCGCCATCGGCGACGAGCCCGACCGCGTGATCGACCCCGCCGGCAAGACGGTGTGGACGTACCCCTCCGAAGGCTGGGGCGTGCACGCGCTGTACCGCGCCAAGCCCTTCACCCCCGCGCAAGTGGTGGCGGAGTTCGACGTGGTCGGCCACGAGACGGCCCACGCCGGCGACCTGGGCGAATTCCTGGTGACGAATACCAACAGCGGCGTGTGGCACATCTGGACGGCCGACGGCCTGCTCGCCGGGCAGCTCTTCCGCGACCTGCGCTCCGGCACGCAGCAGTGGTCGATGCGCGAACACCAGCGCGGGCTGGAACTCAACGGCATCACCGTGGGGCAGGAGCACTTCTCCGGCTACTTCTGCCGCACCGCCGACAACAAGTACTACGCGGTGGCCGGGCATAACCACGTGAGCGTGGTGGAAGTGGATGGGCTGGACAAGTTCGTGCGCGGACAGGGCGAGCTGACCGTCACCGCGCCGATGCTGCAGCAGGCGGTGGCGTGGAATCGGCAGCAGCTCTCGCACGACCTGTACGCGAAGGCGCGCCTGATCACCTGCCACCCGGCGCAAGGCGTGGCGGTAGACGGCGATCCGCGCGAGTGGGAAAACAGCAGCGCCGAGATCGACCGGGACGTACGCTTCGGCATGGCCTACGACGACACCAACCTCTACGTCGCCTACATGGTGGACAACAACGGGCCGATGAAGAACACCGGCAACGACTGGAAGCGCCTCTTCAAGACCGGCGCGGCGGTGGACCTGCACATCGGCGTCGACCCCGACGCGAAGAACGACCGCACGTCGCCCGTGGTCGGCGACCAGCGCCTGCTGATGACGATGGTGGACGGCAAGCCCGTGGCCGTGCTCTACCAGGCCAACGCCCCCGGCGCCAAACCTTCCGAGCACTGGGCGAGTCACACGGACGTCTTCAATATCGCCTTCGACCGCGTGGTGCAGTGCCCCGAGGTGCAGATCGCCGTGGGCGACACCAAGGAGGGCTACTGCCTGGAGGCGGCGATCCCGCTGAAGACACTGGGCCTGACCATCCACCACGAGCTGGCGCTGAAGATGGACTGGGGCATCCTGGTGAGCGGCCCCGGCGGCACCGAGGTGCTGCAGCGCCGCTACTGGGCCAACCCGCTCACCGCCATCATCTCCGACGAAGCCGCCGAAGCGATGCTCCACCCCGACCTCTGGGGCCTGGTACGCTTCCTCGACGCCGGCGACAAGGGCGGGGACCCGGAGGCGGGGCCGGATCTGTAAAACCGTCATTTGTGGGGGTAAGATTGCCGATTTATTGACTTATACTGAAATAATTATTACACTATGCTGTAATAATTAGCGAGGTATAACGATGGACGGCGGATATTTTACCATTCGACGCGAGTTGCAGGCGCGGTTGGGGGAAGCGGCGCCGGGGCGTATGCAGGTGCTGACCGGGCCGCGGCAGGTCGGCAAGACCACGCTGTTGCTGGAAATCGCCGCACAGCGCGGCGCGCAGGCGCTGTACGTGGCCGCCGACGCGCCGGACGCCGCCTTGCCGGACTGGTGGCTGACGCGCTGGCAAGCGGCGGTGCGGCTGGCGCAACACGGCCCGGCGGTACTGCTGGTGGACGAAGTGCAGGGGTTGCCGGACTGGTCGCGCCTGCTGAAAATCGCCTACGACGAGACGGTCCGCGCGCGGTTACCGCTGCAGATCGTGCTATCCGGGTCGTCGTCGCTGCAAGTCAGCGGCGGGGCGCGGGAGAGCATGGCCGGACGCTTCGAGCGGCTGAACCTGCGCCACTGGACCGCCCGCGACCTGGTAGAGGCGTTCGACTACTCCCACGAGCACGCCGCGCTGACGGTGGTGCGCCACGGCGCCTTCCCCGGCGGCATCGGCCTGCTCGCCACTCCGCCGCGCTGGAAGGCTTACCTGCGCGACGCCATCATCGACCCCGCCATCGGCAACGACATCCTCATGCTGCATCCGGTGCGCAAGCCCGCGCTGTTGCGGCAGGTCTTCGCGATTTGCCTGGGCCATCCGGCGGAGATCGTCACCCTGCAGAAGATCGCCGGGAGCCTGACGGAGACGGGGGCGCTGGCCACCGTCTCCGAGTACCTGGGCCTGCTGGAGGGCGCCTTTCTGGCGTCCGCGCTGCCGCGCTTCGCCGAGACGGAACTCCGCCGCCGTGCCGCCCCGCCCAAGCTGGTGCCGCTGTCGAACGCCTTCCTGGCGGTGGTGTCCGACGACGACCCGCCCACCGCGCATACCGACCCGCGCCGCTGGGGGCACTGGCTGGAAAACGCCTGCATCGCGCGTGCCATCAACGACGGGCACACGGTGACGTACTGGCGAGAGGAAAACCTGGAGGTCGATCTGGTGGTCAGCGGCGCCGCGGGCAAGTGGGCCATCGAGATCAAGAGCGGCAACTACACCCTGCGCGACCTGACCGGCCTGGCCGAATTCCACCGCCGCCACCCCGACTATCAGCCCCTGGTGATCGGCGACCCCGCCTACCGCTACGCCGCCCAGCAGGCGGGCATGACATTTCTGGCGTGGGAGCGGTATTTGATGGAGGGACTGGGGGCGGAATGACCGGCGCCGTCACCCCTCCACCACCACCTCCGTCACCTGCCCCGGGGTCAGGGCGACGCGCACGGAGACGGTTTCGCCGTGGAAGGTGTGCGCGGTCTCGGTGCCGTCGCGGAGCACGCGGAAGGTGACGCCGGCTGCGCAAGGGATGGTGAGCACCAGCTCCTCCTCCACCGGGTCGCCGGTGTGCTGCAGCGTGACGGCCAGGCGGCGCGGGGTGGACACGCCGGCGACGAGTACGCCGTCGCGCGCGCGCAGGTGGCGGAAGGTCACCTCTGCCGCGCGCAGCTTGGCGGGCAGCCCGCGCCCGACGAAGATGCGCGGCGCCCAGAAGTCGGACATCACCACCTGCTCGCAGGCGAAGGTAAGGTGCGACCCGTGCGCGCTTTCGAAGGGCGGAATCGCCGCCTCGGAGATGGGGTAGCACTCTTCGAAGTAGCCCGGCCCGTGCAGCCGCTCCTCCAGGTGGTCGATCATGTACGACTCGGCGCGGTTGGGGCGGCCCAGGCGCAGCTCGCTGCTCGCCACCGCGAAGCCGATCCACGGGATGTTGCACGCCACCTGCCGATGGCTGTAGTCCACCGTGGCGGCGTAAACGCGGTCGTCCAGGAAGCGCTGCGCCTCGGCGATGTAGTAGCTGTGGCAGAGCCAGCCGCTGGCGTGGGCGTCCGGCGCGGCGCCCACGTGATTCACGTAGCGCCCATCGACGATGTCGATGGTGGTGCCGTCGATCACCCGCTGCCACGCGACGCGGCGGTCGGCGTCCACCCCCAGCCGTTCGCTGTAGGCCACCGCCTTGCGCAGCACGGTGAGAAAGGCCAGCACCGTCGAGGCGTCGTGCTCGACGGTGCTGTCACCCATCACGTCCAGCTCCACCCCGCGGAAGATCATGCGCCCGCCGCGCTCCACGAACCAGTCGGAGACGGCCATATCGGCCACGCGGCGCAGCACGGGGTAAACCGTGTCGCGCAGCAGCGTCGCGCGCCCCTGCCCGGCCAGCTCATAGAGGCGCATCGCCAGCAGCGCGCGCCCGGCGTCGGACATGGGGGCGCGGTCGATCTCCGGCGCGGCGGTCACCGTGCCGTCGTAGTTCATCATCCACGGGAAGGCCCGCCCGGTGGGGCGCATCACCCGGCGCAGCCAGTGCGCGTGGGCCTCCGCCGCCGGCCACAGGTTGGCACGCGCCAGCCCGTCCACCACGTAATGCTGGTCGTGAAAGTTGCTCGCGCCCCAGCCGTTCTGGTGCATGAAGGCGAACTGCGGTGAGCCGCCGCACGCGAAGTCGCTGCCGCAGTGGAGCAGGTACTCGGTGAAATGCAGCATGTAGCGGCGCGTCAACTCGGTGGCGTCCTCTGGGATGACGACGATGTCGGCGGTGTTTCCCCAGAACTCGCCGTAGTGCTTCTCCTGCTCCGCCAGCGCCACGGCGTAGGCTTCCGCGCTGACGATCTCCGTGGCGGCCTCGAGCATCTCGCGCCGCGCGGGCGCTTCGGCGCACTCTGCTCCCGCCAGGCGCTGGAAGGCGATACGCAGATACGCCGTCTGCTCCTCCCCCACCGGGCCGGCCAGCGTTGCGCGCCAGCCGTCGGGCGAGATGGCAACCTCCATCCCCGCCGCGCCAGCGCCGTAAAGCACGGTGTAGGGCTCGTTCGGGCGGAAGCGCGAGTCCGCGTCGATCGTCGCCGTCAGCGTGCGCGCGCCCGTCTGCACCGCGCCGGGCTGGTCGAACAACGCCACCCCATCGCGCGTGGTCAGGTTGAGCGCCATCTCCCAGCGGAAGTCGCCCTCGCCCGTCCCCGCATGCCGCGTCAGCTTCAGCCACGCCTCTTCGCCGCCGTGGGGCATGAACAGCTCCAGCTCCACCCACACGCGCCGAGCGAGGCGGAAACGGTTGGTGAAGATCGCCCGCTGCAAATCCCACGTGCGTGTCCACTGCTTTGCCGCGGTGAACAGCGCTTCATCCGTAAACGTCTCGCCGTCCAGCGTGAAGGTCTGCGAGAGGAAGCCGAGGGGCATAAAATTCTTCCGCAGCCCATACACCGGAAGTCCGGGCGGCACGTCCTGCCCCGTCACGCGCACTTCGTATTGCGCCAGGTGCTCGCTGATCATCCCCTCGTGCAGCACGTACAGCTCCGACTGCGTCACGTTGAAGGGCGCCACCGAACTGCCCGCCATTGCCGCCAGCCGGTCGGGCAACCCCTGCAGCCCCGAGCAATCCAGCCCGATGGTCAGCCGTCCCGACCCCATGAGCGCCGGATAGGCCACCGGCGGCATCCACTCGGACGTCTCGACCAGCGACCAGGGGGTCATCTTCGCGTTGAAACTGTTGTGGAACATGGGTTATCTCCCGCGGGGTTCAGTAGGTAATGGAAATCAGCCGATCCTTATTCAAGTAGGACTTTCGCTTTGCTACTCCATAACGATATCGTAATGTTTGGTGTCTTTGGTGAGTGGGTATACCCCTGTTGCTGCTATGCTCACCGCACGCCAATACACTGAATACTTGATTGCCACCACTGGCAACTATACGTGCA
>CAIYQO010000219.1 GCA_903928345.1 uncultured bacterium
CACATGCTTAGAGGAAGATGCGCACAGAAAACCCATCTGGAAAAAAGAGCCGCGGACGGTTTATCTAAACTTCAGTATGATAGAATTTCCTTTTTCCGTATTCACACTTCAACATAGGCTATATTCTATGCTGCATTCCCCGCCATGCGAGGGCATCGCCTTGACAAGGGAAACGCGGGTTTGTATACTGGTCGTGAGGCGAAACATGCCAACAGCCAGTGCACAGCAAACGCATACAGGGACGAAACCGGGCGGCGGGTAGCCGCGTGGCCTGTGTCGCGTGGACCCGCCGCGGAAGTTGAACTTCCAGCGGCGTTTTTTATGCCTGGCGCAAAGGAAGGACGTTATGTTGCTCGGTACGCAGCGCGTGAATGCACGCGGGCACCTGGAGATCGGCGGGTGCGATACCCTCGACCTCGCGCGCGAGTTCGGCACCCCGTTGTACGTGATGGACGAAGCGACGATTCGCGGCAACTGCCGTGCGTTGCGCGCTGCCTACGCGAAGCGCTACCCCACCTCGCTCATGCTCTTCGCGGCGAAGGCCTTCATCAACATGGCCATCTGCCGCATCATGGACGAAGAGGGGATGGGGCTGGACCTGTCCTCCGGGGGCGAGCTGTATACCGCGCTGAAAGCCGGATTCCCGCTGGAGCGCGCCTACCTGCACGGCAACAACAAGGCGCCATGGGAATTGGAACTGGCGCTGGACCACGGCGTGGGGCGTATCGTGCTGGACAACGAGCGCGAGATGGCGCTGCTGCAGGAGCTGGCCGCCGCGCGCGGCCGCGTGCAGGACGTGCTGCTGCGCCTGTCGCCGGGCATCAAGCCGCAGACGCACAGCTACATCCAGACCGGGCAGATCGACACCAAGTTCGGCATGGGCATCTCCACCGGCTGCGCCATGAACGGGTTGCGCACGGCGCTGACGATGCCCAACCTGCGCATCGTGGGGCTGCACTGCCACATCGGCTCCAACATCATGGGGCTGGATTCCTTCGAGATGGCCGCGCGCATGATGATCCGCTTCGCCGCCCACGTGCGCGACGAACTCAAGCTCACCATCTGCGAACTCGACCTCGGCGGCGGGGTGGGGGTGCGCTACACGCCGGATCAGGAGCCCCCCAGCGCCGAGGACTACGCCGAAGCGGTGATCACCGGCCTGCACGACGAGCTGGCGAAGTACGACCTGCCCCCGCTGCTGCTGCTGCAGGAGCCGGGTCGCTCCATCGTGGGCGAGGCGGGCACCACGCTCTACACCATCGGCACCATCAAGGACGTGCCGGGCATCCGCCGCTACGTGTCGGTGGACGGCGGTATGAGCGACAACCCGCGTCCGGCGCTCTACGAGGCGAAGTACTCCACGCTGGTCGCCAACAAGCCGGAGGCGCCGCTCACCCAGAAGGTGACCATCGCCGGCAAGCATTGTGAATGCGACAACCTGATCTTCGACGCCGATCTGCCCGACGTGGCGTCCGGCGACTTACTCGCCGTGCAGACCACCGGCGCGTATAATTACTCGATGGCGTCGAACTACAACCGCTTCACCAAGCCCGCGGTGGTGCTCGTCAACGACGGCCAAGCCGAACTCATCGCCGCCCGCGAAACCCTCGACGATCTGCTCAGCCACGACGTTATACCGGAGCGGCTGCAGAAGTCGTGCGCGGCCTGCGGGTAATGGGAGCATAGGGTAAGCGACAAATGGGGACTGGCGCGAATTTTCCAGGAAACGGGTTAGCCCAGAGAAAAGGGTCACGGAAAATTCGTGCCTGTCCCCATTTGTCGCGACGGAGGTAGCTTACGTGGCGCGGAATATTCATCAGCAGCGGAAGATGGCGACGAGCATCGGGTTGATCGTCGTGCTGGGTATCGTGGCGCTGGCGATCGGCAAAGACGTACTGGCGTATCTCGAGGGGCCGAAGCTGCCCGGCTACGTCGCCACGGCGCCGGCGGGGGTGTATGCCGCGCTCGATTGGACCGCGCTGCATCAGGGGCAGTGGCCTGCCGGCGGCAAGCCCGTGATCCCCGCGCCGGTGGTCGCGCTGACCGGCAAAGCGGTGTGCCTGAAAGGGTTCCTGCTGCCGCTGCACCAGGGGGCCGACTCCACGCAGTTCTACCTGGCGGAAAAGCCGCGCGGGTGCTTCTTCTGCAACCCGCCGGGCATCGCCGACGTGGTGGAACTCAACACCCTCCACGGCGCGCGCCTCCCCGTCACCGACTGGCCCGTCACCGTCTACGGCACCCTCCACCCCGCCACCGGCGCCGCCAGCGACCAGACGCTCTACACCATCGACGACGCCGTGCTGCACGCGGGACGGTAACTCAGCGCCGCGCCGGGTAGGAACCCCGTCTCGCCCCGTCGAAATACCCCAGTGGAGGTAGCAGACACGTGGATACAACGACTTCAGAGGTGACGCGGGTGGCGTTGAGCCCGATCCGCAAGGCGATTGCGGAGCGGATGGTGCTGAGCAAGACGACGATTCCGCACGCCTATGTGATGATGGATATCGACATGACCGCCGCGCTGGCCTTTCGCGCGGAGTTCAACGCCGGGGGGCACGGCAACAGCGATGGGGCGAAGATCTCGGTGAACGATCTGGTAGTGAAGGCCGTGGCGCTGGCGCTGCGCCGCGTGCCCGCGGTGAACGCCACCTTCGAGGACGGCGCCGTGCTGCTGCAGCCCAACGTGAACGTGGGCGTGGTGGTGGCCATCGACGGCGACGAGGGCATCCTGGTGCCCGTCTTCCCCGACACCGACACGCTGCCGCTGGCCTCCCTCAACGCCCTGGTGCGCGAGAAGGCGGAGCTGGCGCGCAAGAAACGTCTGCGCGCGCGCGACAGTATGGGCGGCACCTTCACCATCTCCAACGTGGGCATGTTCGGCGCCACCTACCTGGTGGCCGTGGTGCAACCGCCGCAGGTGGGCATCCTCGGCGTGGGCGCGGTGACGAAGGTGCCCGTCGTGGTGGGAGATGCCGTGACGGTGAAGTCGGTGATGGGCGTGGCCCTGTCCTTCGACCACCGCGCCGTCGACGGCGCCGTCGCCGCCAAATTCGTCGCCGCGATGAACGCCGTGCTGCAGGAGCCGGCGCTGCTGTAAGCGTCGAGCCTGGGCAACCCTGGCAAGGGTAGGTTCGGCAGCACTCGTAAGAAAGTGACCACCTTCTACTGACATATAGTGCCGGACTCCTCCGGCATATGGGAGACTCCATAGCCCAGGGCAGCGCCCTGGGACGGGGTCAATATAAACGGATTGTTTTCCGGCGTCCCAGGGCGCTGCCCTGGGCTATGGAGTTGGAAGATTGCGGCCGCGTAAGAGAGTCAGGTGCGCAGCGCCTCCGGGGGGCTGTTTGGAATAGGGGCGCGAGTCCGGCTCGATACTAGGTAAAGTCAGGGGCAACAGCACTGTTTGGAAGCTCGACGGCAGTCGCGCGCTCGGTAACGTTATA
>CAIYQO010000220.1 GCA_903928345.1 uncultured bacterium
GTGAACGCTCACACGCACAGACCGTCTCTTTGTTCGTAAACGGATGCCTCACTCGCGGCTCGCGGGTACGCTCGCCCTCCCAAATTTACGATCAGACGGTCGCCGCTCCCAAATTTGCGATTACACGGTCGCCGTTTCCCGCACCACCACCTCGCGCCCGCTCTCGCTCGACGCGTAGATGGCGTCGATGATCTGCATCATCTTCACGCCGTCTTCGGGGGGGGAGAGGGGGGCTTTGCCGGTGCGGATGCAGTCGATGAAGTGGCGTGTCTCGTTTTCGCCCCAGCCGCTGGTATTCTTCACGCCGGGCAGGATATCGATCGGTTGCCCGCCGCTTTCTGCGTAGATCTTCAGCACCCCGTCGTGCATGCTCAAACCCCCGCGCGTGCCCAGCAGCTCCAGGTAGGTCGTTTCCTTCTCGATGTGCGAGGCCCAACTGAATTCGAAGGCCACCGACGTGCCGGTTGCCAGCTTCACGAAGCCCGCGGCCAGGTCCTCCACGGAGTAGGCGCCCTTCTTCGCGTTGCCGCCCAGGATGCTCGTTTCCACCGGCTTTTTGCCGTTCTTCAGGTGCACCAACTGGTCGTAGCAGGAGCCGACCACGGTGACGGGCGCCGGGTAGCCGAGGAAGAAGAGCGTCAGGTCGAGGAAGTGCACGCCCAGGTCGATCACCGGGCCGCCGCCGGACTGCTCCTTGTCGGCGAACCAGGTGCCGCGCATGGCGTACCCCTGGCGGCGGCGCCACCCGCAGCGCGCGTGGTAAATCTCGCCCAGGTGCCCCTCGTCGATGTAGCGCTTGGCGAAGCGCGAGGACTCGGTGAAGCGGTTGTTCAGCGCCACCATCAGCAGCTTGCCGGCGCGGTCGCGCGCGGCCACCATGGCCTCGGCTTCCGCCGTGCTCATGGCGATGGGCTTCTCCACGTGCACGTGTTTGCCCGCCTGCAGCGCGGCGATGGCGATGGGCGCGTGCAGGCAGTTCGGTGTGGCCACCGACACCACGTCGATCTTCGGGTCGGCGAGGAGGGCGGTGTAATCGGTAAAGACGTGCGGCACGTCAAAGCGCGTCGCCGCCGCCTGCGCCTTCTTCGCGTCGATGTCGCACACGCCGTACAGTTCCACGTCGTCGGGATACATCGCGTAGGCGGTGAGGTGTTTCCCCACGCCGCACCCGCCGCAGCCGATCAACGCATAACGCAGCTTTTTCGCCATGAGAACCTCCGGAGGTCAGGATTCAGGATTCACGTCTCTATTCGCGGTGGCGGGGGCGCCTCCTGCCGACGCGCGGGTGGGATTCGTCGCCCACACGTCGCGGGTCATTGGCAGCAGCGTGGCGAAAAGCACCGCCCAGCCCAGCGCCAGCGCCCCGCCCACCGGCCAGCGCCACGGCCCCTGCGCCAGGTAGATGGCGACCATCATCGGCGTGAGGGTGAGCATGATGATGGGGATCTGGCGGCAATTCGTCCACAGGCTGTGGCGCGCTTCGTACGATGCGATGACGCCGACCATGGGGAAGACCGTCATGAAACCCTGGATGATCTGCTTGATGAGCACCAGCAGTGTCACCACGCCGCTCACCGCCGCGCACTTGGCGGGTAGCGGCAGGGGGTTGCGGTAGCCGGGCTCCTCGATAACCGGCAGGCGCAGGTGCAGCACCGCCGCCAGCGCCACGGTGGCCGCGCAGGTGACCCAGAAGGCGCCGGCCGAACGCGGGATAATCTGCGCCAGCACCCCGCCCGCCACGCAATAACCCACTGCCGCCGCCACGATGGCCGGCACGATGGGCATGCGCAGGCGGATGTGCAGCGCATAGACGCCGAAGGTATACGCCAGCAGCAGCGACAGCGCCGCCACGTTCGTCGCATCCACGGGTCGCCCCACCGCCAGGAAGGAGATGGTGAAGGGGATGGGCAGCGAGAGCATCAGCGCCTTCCAGCGCGGGTCGTGCAGGGATGCGAGAATAATGCCCATGCCGCTCACCGCGAGGAGGAGCAGCACGTCCCAGAGGGTGATATGGAGCCATGGGGTGGAGATGAGCGGCATATGGTGTTCCGAATTGCAAGTTGAAGGTTGCAAGTTGAAAGATGAAAAAAGTTCTCGACCGTCAGGGCATTCAACCTTCAACTATACCGTATGCTACCGCGCTGTCCCTATCAACGTCAAATCGTTTCCTGTATCCCCGTAAAAGCGTAGACACGCCCGACAACATTTTGTTATCGTATCGATGACTACCGCGGAAAGGGGTTTCCCATGCCGAACGCGCACGATAGCGAGATCATCCGCCGCCTGGCGGCCGACGTGGCGGCCATCGCCGCCCTGCCCATCCAGGAAGAGAAGCGCGCCATGTGGCGCAAGCTGAACGGGCTGCAACCCGTGCGACCGATGGTCATCATCGACCAGGTCTGCTGGAACGAGATGAACGTCGAGGACGAGTTGACGATGCGCTGCGCGGACGCCGAGTGCCGCGGCTACGAGTGGAATCTGCGCCAGACGCTGTACCAGTGGAAGCATTTCCCGGTGGACATGGTGGTGGAGCCCTTCGTGCGCGTGGGCAAGGCCATCGGCAACACCGGCTTCGGCGTGAGCGCCAAGGATACGATCGCCGTCGGCGACCCCACCAACAGCGTGGTCGGGCACGCCTATACCAACCAGTTCGAGACCGATGCCGACCTGGACAAAATACAAACCCCGATCATCACCCACGACGCGGCAGAGACGGCGCGCCGGTTGGAGGTGGCGCACAGCCTCTTCGACGGCACGCTGGAGGTGCGCGAGTGGGGCTTTGACCCGTATCTCTCCGTGTGGGACCCCATTTCTTCGTGGATGAGTGTGGAGGAAGCGTGCTACGCGCTGATCGACCGACCTGAGTATATGAAAGAGCTGGGTACGCGCCTGGTGAAGGCGATGATGAGCATGCTCGACCAGGTGGTCGACCAGGGATTGCTCTGCCATGGGCAGTCGGTCATCCATTGCACCGGCGCGTATACCGACGAGCTGCCCGCGCCGGGCTTCAATCCCGCCAAACCGCGCACGCAGGACATCTGGATGTTCGGGTTGGCGCAGATGTTCTCCACCGTCTCCCCGGCGATGTTCGAGGAGTTCGAGGTGGAGGTGTGCCGCCCGCTCTTCGAGCGCTTCGGGCTAGTATACTATGGTTGCTGCGACCCGTTGGACAAGAAGATGGCCGAGGTGCGGAAGATCCCGCACGTGCGGAAGATCAGCATGAGCCCGTGGGTAGACGAGGAGCTGGGCGCGACGGAAATCGGCGGCGACTACGTCTACTCGCGCAAGCCGAACCCGGCGCTGCTGGCGTGGTTCACCTTCGACGAGGCCGAGGTGCGCAACCACCTGCAGACCACCGTGGACGCCTGCGCCCGCCACGGCTGCCCGCTGGAACTCATCCTGAAGGACATCAGCACCGTGAAGTACGAGCCGCAACGCCTGTGGCGCTGGGCGCAGATCGCTATGGAAGTAGTGGAAGGCGCTCCGGTGCGCGGGTAATAGCACAGGTCTGCCAGCAGCACTGTGTGGAAGCCGGCGCCCGCCGCGCTCCGGGAGCGGGAACCTGCATTCGCCTTCATCAAGGATGGTAGCCTTCCTCCTTGATGAAGGCGAATGCAGGTTATCGATCACGGAGCGCGGCGGGTTTGAGGACGAAGCAGGTATTTAATGAGACGCAAAGGCCTGGTGATCGGCGTAATAGCGATTGTTGCTGCGTTGCTGATTGCGGCAGTTGCAATACAGGTGCTTGTGCCGCGATATCTCGCACAACGGCAGCGCAAGTGGGATATCATCTGCATTAACAATCAGAAACAGCTTGTGACCGCATCATTAATGTACGCGCAGGATAATAACAATGAGCTTCCAGATCCCGGGACTTGGCATGGTGATTTATGTATGGATGAAGGCGTACAATGTTGCCCCGCACAAAGAAAGGGGGAGTATTGTTACGGGTATAACGCCAATCTTACCGACCCGAAAACAGAATATGGCAAAATGCCTCTGGCGAAGATAGAATCACCGGAAACGACGGTACTCACCGCGGATTGCCACCCAGAATTGAATTATGCATTTTCCACCCAGGCAGACATCATCTTTCGCCACAACGGCAAAGCAGTGGTTTCATATGTCGATGGGCATGTCGGATTGATTTCGCCCGATTCCCGTGTGCGACTGAAGCCGTAGCGAATACATCCATCTTCACTCAGGGGCGAATGCAGGCTCCCGCATCCGGAGCGCGGCGGTCGCCGGCTTCCACACAGTGCTGTGCCACCGACCTGGTGGGGTGTCGGTCGCGTGCCCATTTTCGGCATATCGCTACCCCTTTCTCCCGCTCTCCCATTCCCCAATCTCCCGTTCACCGGTATACTATAAGGCAGATTGCCACTATCCTCGTGAGGTTTTCCCATGCGTATGCGTTTCCTGCTGCTGCTCCTCGTGCTGTGCGCCGCGCCGGTGTTGGCGGAGGGGGTGTTTACCTCCGTGCTGACGGTGCAGAACCTGGATACCGCCAATACGGCGGAGTTCCCGGCGAATACGGCGGCGAAGGGTGGGTTTACCTTTGCGGCCTCGCGGGAGGACGGGTTGGCGCGTATCCTGCGCATCGTGACGCCGGCGCCGCCGCACTCGAGCTGGCTGACGGACGAGACGGACGCCTCGGTGCGCTACCTGCGGGTGGCCTTCACCACGCCGCTGCCCATCGGCACATTGCTCGGGGGCGGGGGCGACGTTAGCTACCTGAAGGCGGGCGCGGCCTTCCCCGGCGACGTGCAGGACAACACGCTGTGGACGCCGGTGGCGCTGCCGGAGGGGCAGGCGGGGCTGCGCGTGCAACCCTTCCCGCCGGGAGTAACCACCCGCGCGCTGCGTTTCACCTTCCACGAGCCCCCCGCGCCCGGCGCCAAGACGCGCTCGGGCTTCGGCGGGTTGCTGGTGCTGGCGGCGCGGCTGCACAACCTGACCCCGGAAGCGGAGGCCTACGCCTCCAGCGCGCCGACCGGCGCCGCCAACCTGGTGGAAGCCACCCGCGTGCAGAACCTGCTCACCGGCGGCACGTGGAAGGCGGCGGCGACGGAGGACATCTCCCCCGCGCATCCGCAATGGGTGATCCTCAGTTGGCCGACGGCCAAGACGTTCAGCGGCGTGGGCTTCCTCAACGCCTTCGCTAAAACGTTGGTAGTGGACGCGCTGGCCACGGACGCCGTCGGGCACCCGGCGACCGCGCCGGAGACGGCCTGGACGCCCGCGGGTACGCTGGCGTGGCCGATCTGGTGGCGCCCCGCGTATACCGACGCCTATGTGCGCTTCGCGAAACCCGTGACGACCCGCGCGCTGCGCATCCGCATCACCGAGCCGCTGACGGAGGAGAATCCGGACGTCGTCAATACCAGCAACAAGACGCGCCGCGTGGCATTGCTGGGCGGCGTGATGGCCTTCACCGACCTTGCCGACCTGCCGGTCCCCGCGCGCCCGAAGGTGGCCGTGGAGCCGCCGCCGATTAAGATTCCCCTCACCATGCCGTACGCCGGCAAGCTCACGCTGGCTATCGACGACGCCAAGGGCATCCGCGTGCGCAATCTCGTTGCGGAGGTGGACCGCGCCGCCGGGCCGACGGTGGAGCGCTGGGATGGCCGCGACGACGCCGGCACGATGGTGGCGCCGGGCGCGTATACGGTGAAGGTGCTCACCCACCAGCCGCTGCACCTGACGTATCAGGCCACGGTGAACGACTCCGGCACCCCGCCGTGGTGGAAGAGCGCGAGTTGGGGCGATCAGACCGGGCCGGGGAGCTGGCTGGCCGACCACGTGCCGCCCAACGACGTGACCGCCATCGGGGACAAAGTGTTTATCGGCGCGGTGATCGCGGAGAGCGGCCACACCATCCTGGCGTGCGACCTGAACGGCAATAAGCTCTGGGGCACGAAGTGGCTGGAGACGGCGGGCGCGGGCTACCTGGCCAACGACGGCGCGAAGGTCTACGCCGCGGGCGAAGGCGGGTGGATCGGCAACCAGTTGATGGTGCACGAGATCGATCCGGTGACCTTCAAGTGGCGAAGGGTGGCCCAATTGTCCTTCGACAGCGGCAACGGCGCCACCGGCGGGTTGAGCGGCATCGCGGCGGGCGGCGGGAAGATGTACCTGTCCTTCAACGCGCCGGAACGCTCCTGGCTGCGCTCGGGCATCGCCACGCAGAATCTGGACGAGAAGGCTACCAGCCCGGTGAATCCCCTCTACGGCGGTTCGGTACTCGGCCTGTGGCGCACGGGCGGCGACGTGCCGGCGCACCTGACCTGGCAGACGGCGTCCGCGACCCTCCCCGCGCAACACCTGAAGCTGGCCTTTGTCACCCCGCAGCCGGTGGGCACGCTGGTGCTGCCGCGCGGGGTCGAAGCGTATTACCTGCGTCCCGGCGCCGACGGCGACGTGGCGAAGGACGAGCAGTGGCTGCCGCTGCCCGCCGCGCAACCCGGAGCGCTGACCGTGCTTACCGCGCCCCCAGGGCTGGTCACCCGCGCCTTGCGCTTCACCCAGCGCGCCCCCGGCGACGGCAAGCCGTGGCAGGCGCGCGTGGAAGGCGGCTTGCTGCTCGGGCGGCGTTTTGCCAACATCGCCGCCGGCGCGCAGCTTGCGGCGAACGTCGGCACGGTGACGAATGGCGCGTGGAACGTCACCGCCACGGCGCCGATCACCCCCGAACACCCGGCTGAACTAACCCTCACCTGGCCGGAGGCGAAGGTCTTCCGCGGGCTGGGCTTCCTCAACTTCTTCGCGAAGCGCGTCGAGGTGGCGGTGCGCGCGACGGCGGACGGGCCGTGGCAGACGCTGGGCGAAGTGACCCCCGCCGTGCGCTGGCGCCCCGCCTACAGCGACGACTACTTCGACTGCGGTAAGAACGTCACCGCCGTCGCCGTGCGCCTGCGCGTGGCGGCGCCGTGGGTGAACGAGAACGCGGACATCGAGGCGACCACCGGCGGTCAGCCGACCCACGTGGCGCTGGGCGGGGTGATCGTACTGCAACATATGGGGGACGACCCCGCCAACGCGGAGGTGCCCACCCAGCGCGTAAGCGTGGTGGACATCGCCACCGGCAAATGGGAAACCCACCTGCCTGTGGCGGCGCCGCGCTTCCCGCACTTCGACAACCGCGGCCACCTGGTGCTGGTCTCCGGCACGCAGATCGTGCGCATGGATGTGCCCGAAGGCACGGTGACGCCGCTGGTGACGACCGGTCTGGACGATCCGCGCGGGCTGGCGTTCGACGCCGACAACAACCTCTACGTGGCGGACGGCAAAGACGGCGTGGTGAAGGTCTTCTCGCCGCAAGGCAAGCTGCTGCGCACCATCGGCGACCCGGGCGGGCGCGTCCTCGGCAGCTACGACCAGCGGCGCATCGCCAACCCGCAGGGTATCACGGTGGACGCGCGCGGGCAGGTGTGGGTGGCCGAATCGGACTACCAGCCCAAGCGCACCTCGGTGTGGACGGGCACGGGGCAGTTCGTCAAGGAACTCATCGGCCCGGCGCAGTACGGCGGGGGCGGCTGTCTCGATCCGCGGGACAAGTCGCGCTTCTATTACAACGGCGTGGAGTACCACCTCGACTGGGCTACCGGTGCGTGGAACATCCGCAACGTGCTCTGCCGCGACCTGCCCGCCTTCGCCGGCGCGAAGGCCGACCACCCGATTTATCTCAACGGTCGGCAGTACATGGTGAACGACCCGGGCGTCAACGGCACGAACGGCGAGTTGCTCTGCGTGGGCATCTTCAAGGTGAACCGCGTGCAGCCGTGCGCGGCGGTGGGCGATGCCGAACAGTGGACGCCCCTGACGACCGACCCGGCGCTGCACGCGCTGGTCGCCGGTAAAACGCTCAACCGTTGCAGCTTCACCTGGGCGGACGCCAACGGCGACGGTGTGCCGCAGCCGGACGAGGTGCAGGTGAGCGACCCCGGCGTGCGCCTGACCCCCGGCTACTGGCCGAACCGGGTGAATGACAAGCTGGAAGTGGCGATGGGCACCTATCTGCTGCGTCCGGACGGCTTCACCGTGTGCGGCGCGCCGATCTACCACCCGTTTGCCGCCAAGCCGTTGCCCGCCTTCCCGTCGGACAATATCTACGCCACCGCGGTGGATGGCGACGGGCGCGTGCTGGTGAACGGGCGGCCCGTGCTCGCCCTCGCGCCCGACGGCACGGTGCCGTGGCGCTACCCGCAGACATGGGTGGGCATTCACGATTCCCACGGCGCCTCCTCGCCGCAGCCGGGGCAGCTCATCGGCGGGCTGGGCTTTATCGGGCAGGAGACGATCCCCGGGGTGGGGGAGACGTTGATGCTGAGCGGCAACAAGGGGGAATGGTACCTGTTCACCGCCGACGGCTTGCTGGCGGCGACACTGTGGCACGATTACCGCGTGCCCGGCGTGCTGAGCTGGAACTTCCCCACCGCCACGCGCGGCATGTCGCTGGACAACGTGACCCTGGGCGAAGAGCACTTCGGCGGCGACTACGTGCGCACCAGCGACGGCAAATACTACCTGGTGGCGGGGCATAACCATAACAGCATCGTGGAGGTATTGGGGCTGGATACACTGAAGCGGCAGGGGCACCCGTTGACGGTAACGGCGGCGGACGTGACCGCCGCCGAAGCGTGGGGCGTGCGCCAAGCGTTGCGCACGGCGGCGAAGGAGGTGCCGAAGGTGCTCACCCTCGGCCCGCCGAACGGGCCGATGAAGGCCGACGGCCTGCTCGACGACTGGACGGACACGGCGTTCACCCCGCTGGGCGCGCGCGGCTCCTTTGCGACGATGGCTGACGCGACGAACCTCTTCGTAGCCTTCCGCGTGGATAACAACGGCCCGCTGGCGAACCATGGCGACGACTGGAAGATGCTCTTTAAAACGGGCGACTCGGTGGACGTACAGCTCGGGCTCGATCCCGCGGCGCCGGCGGGGCGCACCGTGCCCGCGCCGGGCGATGTGCGGCTGCTCATCTCCACCTTCGCGGGGAAACCCATTGCCGTACTCTACCGGCACCGCGTGCCCGGCACCGCGCCGGCGGAGCGGACGGGCTTCGCCTCGCCCTGGCGCACGGAATACGTGGACAAAGTCGAGCGCATTAACGCGAATATCTCCATCACGCGCTCGCCGCGCGGCTACACGGTGGAGGCGATCGTCCCGTGGGCGGCCCTCGGTGTCGTGCCGCGCAAGGGGGTGGGGTACAAGGCGGACTTCGGCATCCTCAGCGCCGACTCCGCCGGGTTGTCCACGATGGTGCGCACCTACTGGGCGAACCAGGCCACCGGCATCGTCAGCGATGTCCCGAGCGAGATCATGCTGACCCCGGCGCTGTGGGGCGAAGTGCGGTTCGAATAGGAGACGGGAGACGGGAAACCACGGATGACACAGATTGCGCGATAATCATCTGTGAAATCTGTGGTTCCCTCGTGAAGCCGGGCTTACGGACGGGAGCGGTTGCATCTTCACGGTACGACAGGTATACTGCCAGCGACAGGGGCATCGGATGTTGGATGAACGTGGGACGAAGTGGGTGATCGCCATGCTCGAGGAGATCGAGCGGGAGATTGCCGGGTTATACGGGGCGTTTGCCGATCGCTTGCCGGAGATGGCGGCGTTCTGGACGCATCTGCAGCAGGACGAACAGCGTCATGCCGGGTGGGTGGCGGACCTGACGCCGATGGCCGAGACCGGGCAGTTGCAGGCCGAGGAACGGCACGCGAGTCCCGAAGTGTACCAGGGCTTCTCGGAATACCTGTACGACGAAACGCACCGCGCGCGCAAGCATCCCCTCACCACGGCGCGCTTCGTCGAGCGTTCCTACCTGGAAAAGCACCTGATGGAGATCTTCGCCACCGACACCGGCGAGCTGCGCCGTCTCATGCAAACCCTCATCACCGACACCGAGCGCCATGCGCAGGTCATCGAAACGGCGTTGAAGGAGCTGGAAAAGACGACGGGGTGAAACCACAGATTTCACAGATTTGCACAGATTTTTAACGCTGCCATTACGTCTACCTGTGAGTTTGGTCACGGGGAAAGCATTCGATGACGTGTTTTTAGGAAGACGTACCGCTTAAGTATTGCGCAGCAATCATCTGTGAAAATCTGTGGTTTCGCTACGTCATCTCCCCGAACCACCCACGCACCCGTTGCACCGCGCCGGCGGCGACGCTGAGGGTGTCCAGGCCGAGGGCGAGCAGGCGGGGGAGTTTGGCGGGGTCGGCGCCCCATTCGCCGCAGACGCCGACGGGGAGGCCCGCGGCGTGCGCGGTGTCGATGACGAAGGCCAGCAGGCGCCAGATGGCGGGCGGGTCATCGTCGTACAGGTAGCCCACGCCCGCGTGCTGGCGGTCGGCGGCGAGCAGGAATTGCAGCAGGTCGTTGGTACCCAGGCTGAAGAAGTCGCTCACCGCGGCCAGTTCCGGCGCGGCGAGGGCGGCCATCGGCACCTCGATCATCACGCCCAACGGCGGTGCGGGCAAGCCCAGCGCGGCGGCTTCCTCGGTCAATAGCACGCGGGCGGTGATCACTTCGGCAGGGGTGGTCACCATGGGCAGCATCACGCGCACCCCGGCCCGCACCAGCGCGCGCAGTTGCGTGCGGAACAGCTCCTCCCGCTGCAAACAGAGCCGGATGCCACGCAGCCCGAGCTGCGGATTGGCCTCCGCCTCTAGCGGCAGGAAGGGCACGGGTTTGTCGGCGCCGATGTCCAGCGTGCGCACCGTCACGGGCCGCCCGTCCATGGCGCGCACGATCTCCGTGTAAACGGCCGCCTGCTCGTCTTCCGTGGGGGCGGTCGCGCGATTTTGGAAAAGGAATTCCGTGCGCAGCAGGCCGATCCCCTCCGCGCCGTCGCGCAAGGCGCGCGCCACTTCCGCCACGTCGCCGATGTTCGCATACACGGGCACGCGCCGCGTCAGGTGGGGCGCCGTTGCGGCCACACTCGCTTCTTCCGCGCCGGGATGCAGCGTCACGTGGCCCGCGTCACCGTCCACCAGCACCGGCGCGCCGTCAGGAATTTCTAACGCTTCCACAGGCGCGCCCACCACGGCGGGGATGCCCCACGCGCGGGCGATGATGGCCGCGTGGCAGGTGGGACCGCCGCGCCGGGTGACCAGCGCGCACACGCCCGCCTTCGCCAACTCCGCGGTGTCCAGCGGGGAGAGTTCTTCCGCCAACACCACCGCGCCCGCGGGGGGCAGGGGCCGCGCGGCTTCCGCCAGCAGTCCGCCCAGCGCGCGCACGTCGATGGCGCGTTCGCGAAAATAGGGGTGTTCCGCGGCGTCCAGCACCGCCGCCAGCGCCTCCGCCGCCGCGCGCGCCGCCGCGGTGGGGGACAAACCGTCCGCCACGCCCGCCGCCGCGCCGTCGCGCAGTTCGGGGTCGTCGAGCATCAGCCGCTGGGCTTCGAGCAGCGGGGCCAGCGTGTCGTCGGCCTCCGCCAGCATCGCGTCCAGCCGCGCCGCAGCCGCGGTGAAGAGGGCCTCCAGCGTCACGCCGTCGACTTCCGCGCCCGCGCGATACGTAAACGCCGCCCCGCGCGCCCGCCCCGGCGCGCCGCCCCGCCCGGTGAATATCCGTGTCTCCGCCATGCGGTTATCGTACCACGGAACGCGCGGGTGAGACCAGAGGACGGGGACGGCAGAATTTTGAGTTTTGGATTAGGGAACATCTACGGTTCGAAGATGGGGTGAGTAGACCGGCGATACTTCAAAACTAAAAACTCAGAATTCAAAATTTTCTGGTATACTACTCCGCGGAGTCGGTTAGGTGGTTGCTCCGAGTTAACTCGGGGAGGAAAGTCCGGACTCTATAGGGCAGCGTGCTCGTTAACGGCGAGGCGGGGTGACCCGACGGA
>CAIYQO010000221.1 GCA_903928345.1 uncultured bacterium
AAGGAGGTGCTCGACACCGAGTTCGCCTGACGAACCCCACCGCCCGCGGTCACCGGGAGGATAGCCCCGGACCGCGGGCGGTCAAATCAGGTGAGCAATACGTGGCGTGAAGCGTGAGCAGCTACAATAATAAAGACTACCCAAGCGGCGTGGAAGAGTCAGTGAAGCCAAGTTGCCGATAACTTCGGCCATCTTCTCTGCACTGAGAGTCTGTTTGCCTATCCATCTGGTAGGCACTCGAACCATATCTCTGAATGAGCGTTCGATTTCAGATACTTTTCCTCCACCATTCATATCCACAAAAGCCTCGGCGAACACGCCGAGGCTTTTGCGCAGATGCATGCCCGCCGTAGCCCGAGGCACGAGGGCGCAGGCGGGCCGTTATCGCGAATACCCCCCTCCGCAACCCGCCTCCGGGCGGTTTTGCTTTGGTAAATTCCCGAGCGCCCCTTACTCCTCGCACTCCTTTAAGAACTCAATGGCGCCGAAGACGTTGCCTTCGGTGTCGGTGAAGTAGGCGCCGCGGCCGACATTGGGGATCTCGTTAATCTGGCCGACCAGCTTGCCGCCGTGCTCGGTGACCTTGGTGACGAAGGCGTCGATGTCCGATACTTCGACGGTATTCACCGTGGCCTGCCCCAGATGTCGCGGAATGATGGCGCCGTTGATACCCGGCTCTTCCCGCCCGCCCGTGGTCGCCATCCAGTATTCATTCGGACCGTTCCACTGTTCGAACGACCAGCCCAGCACGTCACGGTAAAAGCTAAGGGCGCGTTGCGGGTCGTCCGCGTGGATCTCAAAATGCACGAAGCGCGGCATGGTAGACTCCTTTATAACCGTATGCTTGGGTGTCATCTACCCATATTTTGTATCGATTAACTGCCTCCGGGCGGCTATTAGCTTTGAGCACCCACCGTCCAGACCGAAAGGCGTTCCCGCTCCCCCCGGGATGCCCCCTACTCAAACACGACCATCTGATGCCCGGTCATCTCCGGCACGGTGGCGTGCACCTGGTGGTCGCGCACCGTGAACGGGAGGTCGGTCTGCTGGGGGGCGAGGTAGACGCGGCGCGGCGGGGTAGCGAGGCGCAGGGTGAGTGTGACATCGTGGAGCGTGGGGAGATCCTCGATGACTTCGATCTCGCCGCGCTTGGCCGGCGTGGCATAGAGCAGGTGGACGATGGTGCGGCCATTCGCCTGGCGCTGCACGGTCTGCCGTCCCTGCATGGGCAGGTTGGTCGTCAAGGTGGGCGCCGGCAAGAGGGCATGCAGGCCATGCAGCACGATCTCCCGCAGCACCGTTTGCCCTTTTTCCGCATACAGGCGGAAGGCCGGATAGGCCAGATACACTGTGTTGTCCGTTTGGACCATGGCCGGTCCGGCGGATTCTTTGGTGCTGGGCGCGTGCTGATGCGAGCAGAAATGCAGGTAATCGCGCTGGAAAAACGCCTCCTGCCGCTCCGCCAGCACGGTGCCGGTGGTCGCCTCCAAGCGTTGTCCCGCGTCATAGACCACAAAGACGGCCGGTTCCCAGGCGGACAACGGGAAATGCGGCTGGATAAACGAGGGGGTAATCGGCCCCGCACCCACGGGACGCGCGCCGAGATCGAGCGCGAAGGCGCCGTGCGCGGTATCGAGCAGGCTGCTACCGGTGATGAGCAACCGCCCGCCCGCGCGCAGGTATGCCGCTAACCGCGCGACCAGCGCCGCGTCAGGCGGGACGACATCGGGCAGCACCAGCACGGGGTACGGCGAGAAATCCGATTGCAGATCGAGGACATCGAAGAGGATGCCGCCCTCCAGCAAGACGCGGGCCACGCCGGTGTCGCAGCTTTTCGCGACGGGTTTCAGCTCGGGATACAGCCGCTGGAGCGCCTCGACCGACAGCACGCCCACATCCGCCACGCTGGTGACGTCGGTGCACCAGGGTTCTTTGGCTTCTACCTCGGCATACGCGGTGCCGATCAATGCATAGGTCGCTTCGTCCAGCCGTCCATACGGATGCATCTGGTCGCCGACCGACACACACGCGCCATGCGCCAGCGTTTGCGCGGCTTCATACTGCAGCGCCGCGGGGTGCTTATACCCGCCGAATTCGCCCCACGTGCCGTGGAATTTCCCGGTCATGCCCAGCATGGGCATCCCCAATCCCTGGGCATACCGGGCGGAGCGCGGGAAGTGGTCATACCCCCAGCCGCCGGTGGGGAGCGATTCCAGTTCAAGGTGCGTATTCAGCGCGGCGATCTCGCGCTCTCCCTGCGGGATATGCCCGCCGTTGTGGAAGATGCGCATGCCGGGGGCGACGGCGTGCACCGCGGCGTTGATCGTTTCCGCATACTGCACGTAACTTTCGCGGGCGATCAATAGTTGCACGTCGGGGTCGCGCATATCCAGGCCGCGGCTATGGGCCGCCTCCAGGCACCACTGGCACCCACAAATCCAATACGGGCCGACGATATCGAGGAAGATCCCATCCGCCGGATAGTTGCGCGCCACCTCGACGGCCTGTGCCGTCAGGTAGTCCGTGTAGGGGGAACGCATGCAGAAGGAATGATAGCTCGCCTCTTGCCAGCGCCCCAGGGCCTCGCTTTTGTCCGGGCTCAACTTGAGCCAGTGGGTGTGCGTGCGCCCCAGCTTTTCATCGAACCCGGCGGACAGATACACCGGCGTTTTGACACCGATCGCGTGCGCCGCCTCGATCATGGCGCCCATGAGATCGAAGGACAAATGGGGATGCATCCGGCTCAGCGGCACCGCGGTCGGGTGATAGGACCAGCCGTGATGGCATTTGGAGAACACGGTAACCGAACTGACATGCCCGCGACGCAACTGTGCCTGAAAATGCGCCGGGTCCCACTCCGACCCGATGCCGGGGATGGCTTCCGAAGTGTGAAAATCGAGATGAATCTGGCGAAACGGCAATGACGACATAATCTGCCCCCCGAAGTGTGCGCTCTGCATCCAACACCCGGCAGGGCGCAAGCTATTCCAGTAGGACACCGATAGGTCCGATTCCGACCGGAGTGTATGGGACACGTTCGCAAAGGTGTGCGTGCGGGAATTTGCGATCTATTCGCGCGCGTGTTACACTACGCACAGCAGAGAACGTTAACATGTATATGGAGTATGACGATGCCTGACATCCCCACCATGACCCTGGATGATATCCAGCAGAGCCTTGTGCACCTTCGCCAGCGGAAACGCCAGTTGACCCAGACCGGGAAGGCCGCGGCGCGCAAAATTATCACGCTGGCCAAGCGCCGTGAACGCCTGCTCGCGAAGGTGAATATCCTCGACGACCAGATCGCCGCTTTGCGCGCCGAAGCGCCCGCCGCCCCGGCACCGCGCAAGCGCGGCCGTCCGGCCAAAGCCTCGAGCGTATCGATATAGTGGCATCAGGCTTTTCGCCGGCGGTCCGGAGAGCAGCGAATGGTCGCCTTAGCTTCCGCGGGATTGGTCTTTACGCCGCCGGATTTGCTCGAGGATATCGGGCGTTGCCCCGGGGGGCGTGAATCCCCAGCTCATGGAGATCATCGCCAGGACATTTTCCAGCCGTGAGCTGTTGTCAATCTCCGTCGTGGACCCCATGAAGTAGCCGCGGGGCGCGTCGATGACCGCTTGCCGGCACACCGCGCGGACTTCCTCCGGTGTGCCGTGCGAGAGCAACTGGCTCATATCGATACCGCCGGTCAGGAAGAGCTTATCGCCGTACAGACGATACACCTCGCCGATATCCATGCCGGCCACCGTTTCGATGGGGTTCAACCCGTCAATACCTGCCGCGATGAGATCGGGCAGTATCTCCATGAGATAGCCGTCCGAGTGGAACAGGCAGTAGATGCCATGTTCATGATAGGCATCGTTCAGCCGTTTGAGCCGCGGGAAGAACTCCTGCCGCAGCCATGCCGGCGAGTGCAACAACGTGTTCTTCATCCCGATATCGCCGTAGGTGAGCGCCCAGGGGGAGATCGCCGGGTCCGCGATGGCATGAATGATGGCAACTTCGCGTTCCGTCACAAATTCCAGGTGCTCGGAGATCAATTCCGGCGCATCGGCGCAGAGATAACTGAAATATTCCAAACCGATCGGGGCGCGAATCCAATCCAGGCCCATGCCGCTTTCCCGCAAACAGCAAACCACGTGGTCCGCTTCCATCCAACTGTAGAGCCGCGCGAACGCTTGCCGGGTGTTCTCGGCCTCCCGTGGCAAGTCGGTGGTTTCCCGCCACTTACCCGCCTCGCGGTTCAGGTCTTTGAGCCATGCGGTTGCCGCGTCGAGGGAGGCAAACGGGACATGCTGATCGCGCAGGTCGCTGTAGCGCGCATACGCCCGCAGCTTCGGATCGGCGGTATAGAAGTCGGCGGGCAACTGGCGCGGCCCCCAGCCGACCCCGCGGGCCATATCCAGCATCCGATCGACCGCTTGCGCCTGCACGCGGCTGCCGTCCTCGCCATACGGCGCATAGACCCCGGTGAAATACTCGATGCAGTCGTCATTGAGCATCAAATCGTACAGGGGCACACGATCCGTTGCCTGGTGCTGGAACGTCGCCAGCGTGCGTTCCAGCTTGGTCATCTTCTGTCGAGCAGACATGGCAACCCTCACTCCCCATCAGGATGAAGCCGCGACCGGGCATCGCCGGTGGTATTTCGGTGCGGCCACGGGCAATCCTTCCTCCGTAAGCCTGCTTATTCCTGCTTCCCCTCTCCCGCACGGCGGTGTATCATTGCGGTACTGACCGATGAGGAGTATTGCGATGAAGTGGTGGGTGCTGGGCGTGTGTTTGGGCTGGGCCGTAGGAGCATGGGGCGCGGGGGTGCCGGTGGCGTATACCCTCGACCGCGACGCGAAGGTGTCGCTGGTGGTGACGGATGCCGCCGGCGCAGTGGTGCGCGAGCTGTTGCACGCGGCGCCACGCACCAAGGGGCGGCAGACGGAGATGTGGGACGGCCGCGACGACGACGGCCAGCCGGTGGCGGCGGGCACGTATACCTGGAAGCTGCTGACCACGCAGGGGCTGAAGGCCGAGTACCTGCTCACGCTGGGCACCAACCCCACGCCGGCCTATGACACCTGGCCGGGCAATCACGGCGCGGTGAGCGCGGTAGCCGCCGACGACGCGGGGATGCTGGTGGCGGGCGGTTGCGGCGAGGGCGACCCGCTGCTGATCAAACAAACCCCCGACGGCACGCGGCTGTGGAGCGTCGACAATTGGCTGGACGCCTGGATGGGCGGCTACAGCCTGGCGGTGGACCATGGGCGCACCTTTCTGCTGCAACAGAATGGCGTGGTGCAGCGCTTTGACGCCGCCGGCAAGCATGACGCGCGCTGGGATGTGATCTGGGACCCCGCCGACCGCGAGAACGGCAAAGACACCCGCCTGACGATGGACCTGACCGCGGGGAGCGGCGCGCTGGTCGTCGCCTTCCGCGCGCACAACGCCATCCGCTGGCTCGATCCCGACACCGGCAAAGTCCTCGACGAAGCCGCGGTGCCGGAGCCGCTGGGCGTGGCCGTGGCCCCCGATGGCCGCGTGCTGGTGATCTCGCAGGGGGCCGTGGTGACCCTGACGCGGGCGGAGAAGACCCCCAAGCCCCTCATCACCGGCCTCACCGACCCCTGGCGACTGGACGTGAGCCGCGACGGCGTGATCTTCGTGGCCGAGCGCGGGGCCAGCCAGCAGGTGAAGGCATTCAGCGCGGACGGCAAGCTCGTGAAGAGCTACGGCACGCCCGGCGGGCGCCCGCGTGAGGGGCGTTACGACCCCGCCGGCTTTGCCGACATCGACGACATCGCCGCCGATGGGCAGGGCGGCTTCTACGTCGTGGAGGCGTGGACCGCCCCGCGCCGCACGGCACACTTCGACAAGAACGGCACGCTGCTGCATGAATGGTACGGCGGGCAGCAATACGCCAACATTGGCGTCTGCGATCCCCTCGACCCCACCAGCGTGTGGCTGGAATCGCACTGGGGCAGCCTGATCCAGGCGAAGGTGGACTATAAAACACACGTCTGGCAGGTCTACGCCGTCTATACCTACGCCGGCCTGGCGGAGGGGATGGTGCCGAACCATTATCACGGGCACAGCGGCTGGCAGGTGCGGCATCACGACGGCGCCACCTACCTCTGCCGGGAGACCGGCTTCCCGTGCATCCTCATGGTGGACGAGGCGCACCGGCGGCTGGTGCCCAAGACGGTGGCCTTCATCAAAGGCCGCCCCGAGCTGCCCATCGTGACGGAGGGCTTTAAAACACCGGCCTCTGTGGCGTCTAACGCCAACCTGGTGCTGTGGGCCGACCTGAACGACGACGGCCTCGCCACCCCGGACGAAATACGCGGCGTGGTGGCGCCGGAGGTGTGGGGCAGTGGCCATCCCTGGTATGCCGACGACTTCACCTTCTACACCCCGCGCGTGAACACATGGGGCGACCGCACCGGCGTGACGATCATCAAGGTGGCGTCGTGGACGCCCGGCGGCACGCCGCTCTACGCCTTCGGCGACAAGCTCACCTTCACCGAGAAGTACCCCGACAGCTTCCGCGAGATGCAGACGTGGGGTGTCTCCCTCGACCACGACGGCAACCTGTTCGGCGCCTTCGGCACGCACGTCTTCCAGCCCTTCGGCGTCGGGGCGGGCGCCGGGGTGGGCGGCAACAAGGTGGTCAAGTTCGACCGCACGAGCAAGCGCCTGTGGGCGGTGGGCGTCCACGCGGCGGGCAGCACGGCGGCGCCGGGCGAGGTGATGACCTTCTACTCGCTGGGCAGCGTGCACAACTGCGCGGTGGCCAGCGACTACGCCAACAGTATGCTGCACGTGTGGGACGGCGACGGCCTGTGGGTCGGCAACCTGCTGGAAAACCCCGACCTGAAAGCCGCCCCCGCGCGCGCCTACACGCTGTGCGGCGAAAACTTCGGCAACACCCTCTATGAAGTGCCCGCGGGGAGCACGGTGCCGGGGTTGGCGCCGGGCGACGTGCTGCTCTTCGGCGGCGGGCAGAACAACACACCGGTGTATCGCATCACCGGGTGGAACACCATGCACCGGCAGCACGGCGCGCTGACGATCACCCCGGCGCAGGCGGCGGGCCTCACCGCCGCGGTGCAGGCGGAGCGCACGCAGTCCGGCGTGGCGCACCTGCCCTACCTGCGCCGCGACGCGGTGAAGCTGGATGGCGTGCTGGACGAGTGGAAGGGCGTGACGCCGCTGGAGATCCGCGACGGCAACACGGTGCGCGCGAAGGTGTACCTGGCGTGGAACAACGGCGGCCTGGTCGCCGCCTTCGACGTGACGACGGACACCCCGTGGGCGAGCGCCTCCTCCCCCACCCTGGCCTTTCAAGGCGGCGCCGCGGTGGATATGAGCTACGGCCCCCTCGATCCCGCGCGCACCGTGGCCGGCCCCGGCGACGTGCGCGTGGTGGCCTCCCCCGCCGGCGACGGCGCGGCGGAGGAGTTCCTGCCGCTGCTCGCCCCCGACATGCCGGACAGCCAGCGCGCGCCGGTGACCTACCAGACCGGGCAGGGCAACATCACCTTCGCCCGCGTGGCGTCGCTGGGCAAGGGCACCGTCGCCATGCACCCGCGTCCCGGCGGCTACGTGGTGGAAATGGCCGTGCCCGTCCGCGCGCCGCTGCTGCTGCACCCCGGCGCACGCTTCCGCCTGGACGCCTCCGTCATCCTCGCCACTCCCGACGGCAAAGCGAGCGCCATCCGCCTCCCCTGGCACGCCCACGCCACCGACGATATGACGGCCTACGACACCTACCTCGAATCCCTCCTGCGCCCGGCGCACTGGGGGGAGGCGGTGTTGGAATGAAGGCGAAATGGGCAGGCATGGTGGCGACGGTGCGCCGGTGGGAAGCTGCGTATCCGTCTCTCCGCGTCGCCATCACGGTCGGGCTGACGCTCACGGCGGCGTTGCTCTCCGCGACAGGATTTCCGCCCCTGGCGTGGGGGTGGGTGCCGTGGTGCTCCCTGCTGCCGCTGTGGTTCGCCCTGCGCCGCGTGACGCACCCCCTCGGCGCCGTGCTGCTGGGGTTGGTCTTCGGGATGGTCTACCTCAGCCGGGCGATACCCTGGCTGCAAAGCCTGTTCAGCGAAAGCATGGGGTGGTACCTGCTGCTACTCGGTGCGCTGCCCTTCGCGCTCTTCCTCGGCGCCGCGTGCATCGTGCAACGCCGCCTTCCCGTAACCGTCCACCTGTTCGCGCTGCCGGTGCTCTGGGTGGCGGCAGATTTCCTCCGCTGCGAAGGCTGGCGCTACCAGTTCTCCTGGGCGCAACTCGGACAAACGCAGGTAACATGGCCGGGCGGATTGGCGTTGTACCCCCTTGTCGGCGTATACGGAGTGACTCTGACGCTGTTGCTGGCGAATGTCGCCCTCTTCACGCTCCTTACCACCAGCGAACGCGGCGGATCAGCGCGATGGGTGTGCTGGCCGGTCTCGCCGTATTGGTAGGCGTAGCGCTGCCGCTGCGCAACACGGTACGCCTGCACGGCGACGCGCCCCCGTTGACGGCTCTGGTGGTGCAGGACGAACATGGCGGCCTGCCCTGCCTGCTCGCGCTAACCTACGCCGCACGGGCAGTGCACCCCGATTTGGTCGTCTGGCGCGAGTCCGCTGCCGGCGATCTGTCGACGCACCTCGCGCAGTGGGCACAGGTGCAACAGTGCGCCCGCACGCTACCCTGCACGCTGGTATTGGGGAGTATGGCATCCGACCCGCGCGACCGGACGCGACACTTCAATACGGCTACCATTGTCGCGCCGACCGGCACACTGCTGGGGACGTACCGCAAACGGCATCCGGTACAGGGGATGGAAGGCGGCGTCACGCCGGGCGACGTATCCCCCGCCTTCGCCACCCCGGCAGGCCGCCTGGGCATCGCCATCTGCTACGACTTCGATTACGCGTCGATTAGCCGGCAACTGGTGCAGCACGGCGCGGAGCTGCTGGTGGTGCCTACCTTCGACGCGGAGAGCTGGTCCGATTTGCAACACGAGCAACACGCGCGTATGGCGCAGGCGCGCGCCGCGGAAGTCGGGCGTTGGGTGCTGCGGGCCACTTCGTCGGGGGTATCGCAGATCATTTCACCGCAAGGCGAGGTGATAGCCGCGCTACCCAACCATGCCTCTGCCGTGACATGGGCGCGGATCTACCCCCTCACTCAGCGCACGCTTTATACGCGTTTTTTCTTCCTCCTACCCTACCTTTGCCTGTTCCTCGCCGTAGTGCTCTTATTCGTCGGCATCATGCGCCGTCCCCCCCCATTTGACAACCGCGCCGCCAAACGCAACAATGGTACATTCCAATCCAGGAGGTCGCTATGCTGGAAACCGTTGATCTGTCGCTGAAGATGGATAAAGACGCCTGCGCCAAGGAGTTGGACGCGTTGCAGTTTCGCCTGCTGCGGCTGGAGCAGAAGATGCGCAAGGCCGGGTTGCCGGTGGTGGTGGCCTACGAAGGGTGGGACGCCAGCGGCAAGGGGGGCAGCATTCTGCGCATCACGCAAAAGCTCGACCCGCGCGGTGTGCACGTGTGGCCTATCGCCGCGCCCACCGAGCTGGAGCTGCGCTACCCCTACCTGTGGCGTTTCTGGCAGCGCCTGCCCGCGCGCGGCGAGATGGTGATCTTCGACCGCACCTGGTATGGCCGCGTGCTGGTGGAGCGGGTGGAAAAGTTCGCGAAGAAGGAAGCCTGGCAGCGCGCCTACGGCGAGATTCGCAACTTCGAGCGCTACCTGACCGACGACGGCACCGTGCTCATCAAATTCTGGATGCAGATCAACAAGGACGAGCAGATGCGGCGCTTCAAGGAGCGCGAGAACGACCCCTTCAAAACGTGGAAGATCAGCGACGAAGACTATCGCAACCGTGAGAAGTGGGACAAGTACGTGGAGGCGGCGGAGGATATGTTCCGCGAGACGCACACCGACAACGCGCCCTGGCACCTCATCGCCGCGGAAAACAAGCACTATGCCCGCGTCGCCACCGTGCGCACCGTGGTGGAACGCATCGAAAAAGCGCTGGGATAATGGGGGGAACAAATCGGCGCCAGGCTTGTCTAACGAAAAAGGCCGCGTGAACGCGCCGGGATCACCGTGCGAAGGAGTGCATTACATGGATTGTCGAGCGATTCCCCTGGTGGCGCTGCTGCTGTGGGCGGCGGTTAGTTGGGCCGTCACGGTGCCGACCGCGGATGGCACGGTCTTCCTGCACCCGGACGCCGGCTACACCATCACCTTCCCCACGGGATGGGATGTCCTCGAGCACGACGGCACCCACGACGTGGCGGGGTGGTGCGTCATCGGCAGCCTGCGCACGTCGCACACGGTGGGCCTGACCGTCGGCACGCTGCACACCGCGACGGACAGCTCGCTGGATAGCGTGACGCAGTACTACGAGTCCACGCTGCCCAAGCTCTACACCGATTTCACCCTGGTAAACACGGCCACCGGCTCGCTGTGCGGCCTGCGCGCCACGGCGGTGATCTTCAACGGTCGGTTGAAGGACACCACGGGGCTGACACAGCAATACACCGCCTTCATCTGCAAAAAGGACGACTCCGCCTTCATCATCGAGTACCACACCGACACGGCCCTCACGAAGACGGATGCCCCGCTGCTGCGCGCGGTGGCGATGACCTTCTGCTTCGACACCACCAAACCCGCGCGCGTGGACCCGCCCGCCCCGGGACGCGTGTCGATCCCCGAGCAGTTTACCAGCGTGACGCTGCCCGACGGCTGGCGCGCCGGCGTCTGCGAATGGTCCGACCCGCATAAAATAGGCCTGTTGCAACGCGTACGCACCCACCCCACGGACGACTTCGCCGCGGTGGCCCTCGGCATGCTGACCCTGCCCGCCGGTCGGACGCCGGCCGGCATCACGCAGTTCGTGCGCGAACGCCTGACCGCGGAGCTGCCCAGCCTGACCAACGTGACGGTGGGCACGAGCACCATCGGCGGGCATCCCGCCCCCTGCATCCGCGGCACCACCGCCTTCGGCGGGCAGGCGGCGACCTGCCAGGCCTACTATCTGGCCGATAACCGGCGCATCCTGCTCATCGCCTGCTTCTCGCCGCGCGACGCGGAGGCGGGCAATGCCAAGGAGTTCGACGCGGTCCTCGCCTCGGTGGCGCTGCAGGTAGACCCGGCCACGCTGCCGCCCCCGCCCACGCGCCGCACGTGGAGCGTGGAAGGCTTCTCCATGATTCCGCCGGTGGGCTGGGGCGTCACCCGCGAAACGTGGCCGAAGATGCCGAGTAAGGTGATCTGTTTCACCCGCCAGCGCGAACGCAGCGGGGATCACGTCTACGAGTCGCTCTACGTCTTCGTGGACCCGCAGGACACCGACATGGCACCGGCGGACTACGCCGAACTCAGCAAGCGCTCCCTCGCCGATTCGCTCCCCAACTACAAAGACCTGGGCGAAGGCGACGTGACGGTCAACGGCTACAAAGCCCACTGGTTCATGTATAGCTGCACCACCGACGGTCTCACGCTGGGGATGCTGCGCTATGTCATCGTCGACAACAAACGCGCCTTCGTCATCAACACCACCGCCCTGCCCGACACCTACGCGAAGTACAAAAAGGCCTTCGATGACTGCGTGGAGTCGTTCAAGCTGGTGAAATGAGACGGGAATGAAAAGTACAAAATGAAAAATGGAAAAGGCAAAGTGGCGGGAACGCTACTTTGCCTTTTTTACTTTCTATTTTTCATTTTCCATTGCCCCCCTACTCCCCCCGCAGTGCGTCGAGCGCGTCCTGGAACGTCGCCGGGGGCGGAACCTCGAACGTCAGCATCTCCCCCGTCAGCGGGTGCGGGAAGGTGAGGCGGAAGGCGTGGAGGGCCTGGCCGGGGAGGGCCTCCACCGCGGCGTGGGCGGCGGGGGTGAGGAGCGGCAGGTATTTGCGCGCCACGCGGCCTCCGTACAGCGGGTCGCCCACCACCGGGTAGCCGAGGTATTGCAGGTGCACGCGTATCTGGTGCGTGCGCCCCGTGTCCAGCTTGGCATGCACCAGCATGGCGTGGCGCAGGCGCTCGCGCACGGTGAAGTGGGTCACGGCACGGCGCCGCGTGTGGTGCTCTTCCGCGCCCGCCAGCACCGCCATGCGCTGCCGATCCGCCGGGTGGCGGCCGATGGGCGCGTCCACGGTGTGGGTGTCCGCCTCCAGCGCACCCCAGGCGAGGGCCAGGTATTCCCGCGTCACGTCGCGCCGCTCGATCATCGCCGCCAGCGCGCGGTGGGCCACGTCGTGCTTCGCCACCAGCATCAACCCCGAGGTATCCTTGTCCAGCCGGTGCACGATGCCGGGCCGCAGCTCGCCGCCGATGCCGGAGAGATCCCCCACGTGGTGCAGCAGCGCGTTGACCAGCGTGCCCGACCAGTTGCCCGCCCCCGGGTGCACCACCAGCCCCACCGGCTTGTTGAGCACCAGCAGATCGGTGTCCTGGTAGCGGATGTCCAGCGGGATCGCCTCGGGCGCTACGTTCAGCGGAGGCGCCGGCGGGGGCACGTGCAGCGTGATGGCGTCGCCGGGGCGCACGCGATAGCCGGCCTTCTCCGCCGCCCCGTTCACACGCGTCTCCCCCGCCTTGATGAGCGCCTGCACGCGCGCGCGGGACAATTCCGGCGCGTGGGCGGCCAGATACGCGTCCAGCCGCGCGCCGCCGTCGGTCACGGTGAGGGTGATGTCGTCGTCCGCCACGGCTATTTCGCCGCCGCCGGCCGCGGGGCCGGGGTCTCGTCCACCGCGGGGCGCTTGGGCAGCCACATCCAGCCAAGGACGGCCAGGATGATGATGGCAACGCTGGCCTTCTGTGCCAGGGTGAAGAGCGCGTTGTCGCCCGGGGCCGGGAAGCGGAAGATCTCCATCACGAAGCGCTCCACGCCCTCCAACATGAGGAAGGTCATGAAGAGCCGCCCCGCGCGCCCCAGCCCCTTGCCGCGCGACAGCAGCAGCAGGATGCCGAACATCGCAAAGCCCATCGCCGAGGCGTAGAGCTGCGTGGGGTGCACGGTGTTGACGCGCGCGAAAAGCTCCGGCGAGTCGGGGAACTTCATCGCCCACGGCAGGTTGGCCGCCTTGCCGAAGCAGCACCCGTTGAGGAAGCACCCGATGCGCGTGATGGCGTAGCCCAGCGCGATGCCCGGCGCCAGGCAGTCGGTGACGCGCCAGTAGGGGAGCTTCATGAAGAAGATATACGCGCTGCCCGCGAGCAGACCCCCGAGCAAGCCGCCGTGGAAGCTCAAGCCGCCCAGCCCCTGATTGAGTACCGTCTGCACGTCGAGGAACGGCCCGGAGCCCGGCGTCAGGATCAGATACATGGCGCGTGCCCCGACGAGCGCCCCGACGAGCACCCACAGCCCAAGGTCGATGAGGCGGTCGGCGGCCACGCCGCGGCGCCGCCCCAGGCGGATGGCGGCGGTGATGCCGGCGATGAACCCGAGCATGAGCATGGTGCCGTAGGCGTTGATGCGGATGGAATTCATGCGGCTGAGGATGAAGAGCACCACCGCGGCGACCACCAGCGACACGACGGCCGTGGTGAACTGGTCCGCCGTGAGCGGGCCGCGGCGCTTTTGCAGCACCAGCCACACGCCCATCCCCACCGCCAGCGCGACGAAGATGAGCAGGCCCACCGCCAACGACGGCGGTGGCAGTTGCAGGAGCACGGATCTCATGACACGGGTCCTTCCGGGGTTGGCGCTTCATGCGGCGCGGGCGCTTGGCGCCGGTCGAGGAGGAAGAGCAGGATAAGCAGGCCCACGCCGATCACCACCGCGCTGTCCGCGATGTTGAAGGTCGGCCAGGTGTAGGTGGGGCTGAGGTGGATTTCCAGGTAGTCGACCACGCCATGCCGAAAGACGCGGTCGATGACATTGCCCGCCGCCCCGCCCAGCACACACCCCGCCGCGAGCACGCCCAGCGCGCGCCCCAGGAAGGGCCAGATGAGCCAGACGAAGAGCACCGCCACCACCACGTTGAGGAAGATAAGCAGCGGCATGCCGGCCCCGGCGAAGAGGCTGAAGGCGGCTCCGGTATTAAAGCGGTGGGACAGATCGAAGACGCCGGGGATGATCGTGCGCACGCCGTCCTGCGGCAATGCGGTCAGAATCATCCCCTTTACCCACTGATCGAGCGCGGCGATGCATCCCGCCAGGCCGATCGTCGCGCCGAGGGCGCGGAAGCGTGGAAGCACCGATTCAGCGTCCTTCCAACCGATCCTGGCAGTTCAAGCACAGCGAGGCCCAGGGCAACGCCTCGATGCGGCTGGTGTTGATCTCCACGCCGCAGGAATCGCACAGACCGTAAGTGCTGTCGTCGATCTTCTCCAGCGCGGTGTTCACCTTATCCAACAGATCCTCGATATTTCCTTCGAGGGCCAGGTCTTTCTCGCGCTCGAAGGTCTCCGAGGCCAGGTCCGCCGGATGATCGTCATAGGTGGACAGCTCGGCCGCCTGCTCCAACTCAGCCGTGTGCGCGGTACGCTCCACGATCTCGTGCAGCTCGGCCTCCAGGCGCTCTCGCTCTTCCTGCAGCCGTTTCTTGATGCCCTTCATGCGGGCGGTGGTGTTTTGCGCGGTGGCCATGACTATCCCCTTTCTCACGTTCTCATCCCTGCGGCGTGTACGGGTGTCAGGATTCCGGTCCTCGTTTCCCCCGCATGGTAGGTCCGGATACGGCGTGCCGTGAATCCTGATTCTCTCCCCAAATCTCGCTCAGTGTACCATTGCGCGCACGACCTCAAACGCGTTTGCGGCGTGTCGCGGCGGCGGTCATGCCCTGGGCCTGCACCTGCCCGGCACAGCGGGTGCACAGCGCGGGGTGCGGCGGCACGCCGGAGCGTGGACGCCAGACCCGACAGCGCGGACAAGCCGATCCCGGCGCCGCCTGCAGCACCACCGCCAGTTCGCCCGCCAGGCCGACCACGGCCTCGGGGGGCGCCTCGTCACGCGGTGCCACCTCGACGGCGGCCACCCGCAGGATCTCTGCAAGGGTGTCTGTCATCAATTCGAGCAAGCGACCGCTTTCTCCTGCTGCATATAACACGGCTTTTACAGCAAAAAGGTTGGAGAAGCGTCCCGCGGCCGCATTCTGCACCGCGGCACGCACGGCGCGCACGCGTTCCCAGTCGGCGTCGAGAGCGTCGTCCCACCACGCCGGGTCGGGAATGGGCCACGCCGCGAGCTGCGGGCTCTCCGGCAAACCGTCGGGCGGCAGGTATTGCCAGATCTCCTCCGCGGTGAAGCTCAGGATCGGCGTGAGCAGCCGCGTCAGCGTGTGCAACTGCTGGTGGAGGACCGTCTGCGCCGCGCGTCGCGCCGGGTCATCCACCGCGGCCAGGTACAGGCGGTCTTTGACGATATCCAGGTAGAACGCGGAGAGTTCGTGGGTGCAGTATTCGTTGAGCAGCCGCACGACGTGGTGCACGGTGTAAGCTTCATACGCCGCCGTCACCCCGCGCACCAGCACGTTGAGCCGGTGCAACGCCCAGCGGTCGAGATCCGGCAATGCGTCGTACGGCACCGCCGACGCGGGGGTAAAATCGCCCAGGTTCCCGAGCAGGAAGCGCACCGTGTTGCGCAAACGCCGGTAGGTCTCCTGTACCGGCGCCAGGCTATCGTCAGACATCGCCACGTCGGCGCGCAGGTCCGCGGAAGCCGTCCACAGGCGCAGGATGTCCGCCCCGTAGTGCTCCGCCACCTCCTGCGGGTCGATGAGCCGCGCCCGCGCCTGCGGCCCCCCGGTGCGGTCGAGCACGAAGCCGTGGGCGAAGACGGTGCGGTACGGCGCCGTCTCCCGCCCCGCCGCCAACGCGATGAGCAGCGACACCTGGAACCACCCGCGAAACTGGTCGTGCCCCTCGAGGAAGAGATCCGCCGGCCCGTCGAGTTGGGCGAGCGCGCTGCAGCCGGAGTCGAACCACACATCGAGGATGTCCGTCTCCTTGCGAAAGTCCGTGCCGGTGCACTGGGGGCAGGCGAAGCCGTCGGGCAGGAAACGCACCAGCGGCGCGCGCAACCAGGCCTCGGCGCCCTCCGCGCGCACCACCTCCGCCACGCGGCGCACCACCGCCGGGTCGAGGATGGCCTCGCCACACGCGGTGCAGTAGACCGCGGGGATAGGCGTGCCCCACACGCGCTGGCGCGACAAACACCAGTCGGGGCGCTGCCGCAGCAGGTCACGCATACGCGCCTCCCCCCACGCGGGCAGCCAGGTGACGGCGTCCACCGCGGCCTCCGCCCGTGCCAGCAACGGCTGCACCGCCAGGAACCACTGCGGCGTGGCGCGCTGGATCACCGCGTGCCGGCAGCGCCAGCAGTGCGGGTACTGGTGCAGGATGGTGTCGAAGGCGAGCAGCGTGCCGTCCTTGTCCAGCCGCGTGAGGATATCGTCCTGCGCGGCGTAGATCGGTTTGCCGGCGAAGGGACCCGCCTCCGGGCCGAAAAGGCCGTCCGGCGTCACCGGTTGCACTACGGGCAGGCCGTAGGTAAGACCGGTGAGAAAATCCTCCGTGCCATGGCCGGGCGCCACGTGCTCTACACCGCTACCGCTCTCCGTGGCGACGGCGGTCGCGGTCACGACGGGCACGTCACGCGGGAAGAGCGGATGGCGGCACACGGCGCCCGCCAGCGCCGCCCCGCGCGCCTCCGCCAGCGTGGTCGGCTCGTGCATCGCCGTGGCCGCCGCGAAACGTGCCGCCGCCGCCTGTGCCACGATGTAGGTAAAGCCCTCGTCGTCCGCCGCGTCCGTCAGCAGCACGTAGAGGGCGTCGGGGTGCACGGCCACGCCCGTCCCGGCGGGCAGCGTCCACGGCTGCGTGGTCCACACCGCCGCGGACATCTTCGCGGGGTCGATGCCGGCAAAGACCCCCGCGGGCAGCGCGCGCACCGGAAACGCCACGTAGACGGAGGGCGCCTCGTGCTCGCGGTACTCGATCTCCGCCTCCGCCAGCGCCGTCTCGCAGGTGGTGCACCAGAAGACGGGCTTGAGGCCGCGGTACACCGTCCCCGCCTCCGCCAGCGCCGCCAAGGTTTCCAGCACCGCCGCTTCGTAGCCGGGTTGCATCGTCAGGTAGGGGCGGTCCCAGTCGCCGCGGATGCCCAGCCGCTCGAACTGCGCGCGCTGCCGGTCGACCACTTTGCGCGCCGCCTGCGCGCAGCGCTTGCGCAGCGTCAGTGGGTCGATGGCGTGGCGCTCCACGCTGAAGCTGCGCACCGCCAGGATCTCCGTGGGCAGGCCGTGGGTGTCCCACCCGGGCACGAAGGGCGCGTGGTACCCCTGCATGGTGCGAAACTTCACCACCACGTCCTTTAAGATCTTATTCACCGCGTGGCCCAGGTGGATGTCGCCGTTACTGAACGGCGGGCCGTCGTGCAAAATGAAGGGGGCGCCGCCCTGCGTGCGTGCCTGCACCGCGCCGTACAGGTCCATCGCCTGCCACAGGCGCACGATCTCCGGCTCGCGGCGCGGTAACTCGGCGCGCATGGGGAACTCCGTGCGCGGCAGATGCACCGATCCCCGATACGCCCCGTCATGCCGCCCGTTCCCCAACGCGTGTGCCGCCATTGCCGCCCCCCGTCCGCTGCCTGCTACCCATAAATTAGCCGGCAACGGCGGTTTCCTTCGGCAATGGCGGCACAGCCGCGCGTCTTGTGCGGAAAAGCGTACGCTTACGGGGTGACCGACGCCGGCACGGTGCGGGTGGAAGTGACCGACTACGCCCGCCCCACGTCGCCAAACTGCCCCAAAAACCCCACCGCCCCCTCCCCCACCCCTTGACGCCGCCGCCCGCTTCACGTATACTACTCCCCGTCGATGCCGGATGGCGCAATTGGCAGCGCACCTGACTCTGGATCAGGGGGTTCCAGGTTCGAATCCTGGTCCGGCAGCCACCTGTAAGCCCCGTTTTGAGTTCAAAGCGGGGCTTTTTTGTGCCTGACAGCCCCGATTAGTACGAATTTGGTACAACCCCTCCTCGTGAGCCCCTCGCGAGTGCCCTCTAGTACAACTCCCCGACCCCCTCACCCTGGTACAATGCCAGCCGATAGTACAACTCGTTTAGGTCATTGGTACAACTCAGGGCAGGGGAGTTGTACCAAATGGAAAGGGCGGGGATTAACCCCGCCCCGCTCCTCTTCCCCTGCCCTACTCCCGAGGTTTACCCCGCAGAGCGTCCCCCACCACGTTAGCCGCGGCGACCGCCTGAGGGTTTAACACGTGACTGTAGGTTTGTCCTTTTGATCGAATCATCCACCACCATCATCCAGCGCCTCTGGAACTACTGCAGCGTGCTGCGCGACGACGGCATGAGCTATGGCGATTACGTCGAGCAGTTGACGTACCTGCTCTTCCTGAAGATCGCCGACGAGCAGGAGCAGTATCTGGGGCGGGGGTCCGGCATCCCCGTGGGGTATGGCTGGTCGAGCTTCGCCGGTCGGGACGGCGACGCGCTGGAAACGCACTACCGGCACCTGCTGGAGCGGTTGGCAAGGGAGCCGGGGATGCTCGGTGTGATCTTCCGCAAGTCGCAGAACAAGATTCAGGACCCGGCCAAGCTGCGCCGGCTGATCGAGCTGATCGGCGGGGAAATCTGGAGCGGGCTGGATATCGACTTGAAGGGCGACATCTACGAGGGGCTGCTGCAGAAAAACGCCGAGGACGTGAAGAGCGGCGCCGGGCAATACTTCACCCCGCGCGCGCTCATCAAAGCGATTGTGGCGGTGATGCGCCCGAAGCCGGGGCAGACGATCTGCGACCCGGCCTGCGGCACCGGCGGCTTCTTCCTGGCCGCACACGACTATCTCACCCGGTCATACACCCTGGACAAGGATGAAAAGCGCTTCCTGAAAGCCTCGACCTCTTCTGGCTCAAGGACGACAGCCTGGAGGATTCCGACGCCCTCCCGCCCCCCGACGTGCTGGCCGCCGCCATCGTCGAAAACCTGGAAGCCGCGCTGCAGCAGTTCGCGGGGATCTACGAGGAGTTGGATGGGGAAGCCTTGCCATAAGCGCTGATGGTCATCAGTGATCGGTAGCCGTTGGGCACGTTGCGGGTTATTGTATAAGGGTGGCGATGAAATCCGAGAACAAACAAACAAATCCCCCGCGGAGGATACCGGTGTACGAACGAGGAGTTCGTGGGACAGGAGCTACGACGGTGCTTCAATATGTACCGCTGGATGCCGTACCCATAGAGAGAGTGCGCTAGGGGCCGGGGTGACTAATGCAATCCCGGCCCCTGGTGTTTCATGTCCGTGTCAGCGCAACGGGAAGAACCCGGCGCGGTGGGTGAGTGGTCGGGTGCGCACGGATTGCACAACCGCAGGAGTCGTAGCGCGCGTACCGGCGCTGCGAATTGTCGCGGACTTCCACAGGAAGGCCTTGTAGTGGCCCGCGCCGTCGTCGGCGCCGCCGACGATTTGGCTGCTGTCGTTGATGGCGTTGGCGTAGCTGTTCACGCAGCCCGTCAGCGTGCCCAGGTCCATCAGGCCGCCGGTGGCGGTGTAGATAAAGGCGTGGGCGTTGGCGTTGATGTCGTACGCTTCCCCCACCACCTGCCCGGCGGTGTTGATGGCGTTGGCGAAGCTGTCGTAGCAAAAGGACAGGCTTTTCAGGTCCGTCATGCCCGCCGCGGTGGTATACAGGAAGGCGTGGCCGGTCGCGGAACTGTCGTTCGAGTACCCCACAATCTGCCCCGCGGTGTTGATGCCCGCCGCGCCCACCTTGGTGCCGCCCAGCGTGCCCAGGTCTTTCATGCCGCCCGCCGCAGTGTAAGAGAAGGCGTGGTTGGTGCTCGCAGATACGTTCTTCGCGATGCCCACGATGGTGCCGGCGCTGTTGATGCCCATCGCCTGCGTCCACGTGTAGCCCGTCAGCGTGCCGATGTCCGTCATGCCACCCGCGGTGGTATACGACATGGCGTGGCCGGTGTTGGCGGTGGCATCGTAGACGGAGCCGACGATCTGCCCGTTGTCGTTGACGGCATAGGCGGCGCTGTTCGGGTAGCCGGTGAGCAGGCCCAGGTCCTTCATGCCGCCCGCCGTGGTGTAGGAAAAGGCGTGCGAGTAGCCGGCAGCGTCGGATGCCGCGCCCACCACCAGACCGGCTGTGTTGATGCCGTAGGCATAGCTCCACAGCCCGCCCAGCGTGCCCAGGTCCTTGATGCCCCCGGCGGCGGTCCACAGAAAGGCATGGTAGTTACCCGCCGTGTTCTGCGAATACCCCACCACCGTCCCGCCGGCGTTGATGCCGGTGGCGATGCTGCTGGTGCCGCCCAGATTGCCAAGGTCGGTGAGGGTCGTAGCGTAGACGTTCACCGTGGCTGTGGCGGTCACAGCGGAACTGGCGACCGCCTTGGCGGTCACGTGGTAGGTGCCCGCGGTGCTCGGGGCGGTGTAGACGCCCAGGTTATCCACGCTGCCGCCGCCCGTCTCCTGCACCGACCAGGTGCAGTACGGATTGGGTGCGCTGCCGACCGTGGGGGTGATACGCTGGCCGCCCCCCGCGTAGACGTACGCCGTGGTCGGCGAGAGGGTCAGCGTAGGCGTGGGGTTGAGCAGGTTCACCGCCAGCGTGCCGTTGGACTGCACGGTGAAGGTGACGGAGGCCGTGATGCCCGACTCGCGCTCGGTGGCGATGATGTCCACCTTGCCGACACCCACCGTGGTCACCAGACCGGCAGTGCTGACGTTGGCGACCTTATAGTTGTCGGAAATCCACGTGATGGCGTCCGAGGCCACCGGCACGGCCTGCCCGCTCGCGTTCTCCGGTGTGGCAATCAGCGTCACCGTGTCGCCCTTGTTCAGCGTGGTGGCGGTGTAGCCGCTGATCACCACCTGGGTGATCGTCGAGGCCATGTTGATGCCGACTGTGCTCGTCTGTCCCTGGGTGATGGTGGCGGAGACGCTCGCCGAGGCGAGGAGCGTGCCGGTTTTGTCGTTGCCGCTGTATGCCGTGGCGGTCACCGTGACGGTGCCGGCGGGGACGGTGGCGAAGCTCACGGTGGAATAGGTGCCGCTGGTCGGCCTGTTAACCGTCTGCACCGAGTCGAAGCCGATAAGGTTCGTCACTTCGATGGAAATGCTGTTGGCCAGCGACGGGATGGCGCGCGTGGTGCGCGTCGGCCAGTTGATGTCCACGTTCAGGACGCCCGTCGGCGTCGGCGTGGCTGTGCCCGGTAGCCCGTTGTTGCCGCCGCAACCGCCCAGCAGCAGCGCGACGAACAAGGCCGGAATGAGATAACGCATATAGCCCCCCTTGTATGCTCTCGGTGGTCTCACCAGTGTAACCGGTGATTGTCGCAATTCCGTCACAGACGGATCACCATTCGCTTTACTTTATCCCGAGTTGCGCCTTGGCGGTGGCGTTTGTCGGGTCGAGCATGAGCACGATGTGAAAGATGCGCGCGGTGTCCGTCTTATCCCCCGCAAGGGCGGCATCGAGCCCCTGCTCGGTGAGCAGGCTCACGTCGGTGGGGAAGCGCGGCAGCAGGCGGTTGACGATGGTCACGGCCTTCGCCGTCTGCTTCTGCAGGCGCAGCGCGTAAGCCAGGCGCAGGTTCACCAGATAGTGCTCCTTGTCCAGCTCGAGGGCACTCTCGGCCATGGTGACGGCCTCGGTGTAGTCCTCCGCCGCCAGCATGGGCAGCAGGCCGTAGACGCGGGCCTCCAGCGATTCGGGCGCGGCGGCGATGGCGGCGCGGTAGTGCGTCACCGCGGTGGGGTAGTCGCCCTTCAGGTAACACAACCAGCCGCGGCGCAGCTCGGGCAGGTACTCGGCGGGTTGGGCGGCGATGGCGGTCAGCGCACCGGCATAGTCCTTATTCGCCTCGCATTTATACGACGCGTTGAAGCACTCGCGCTGCGCGTGGCCGGCTTCATCGGCGAATGGCTTGGCGAGGGTGTTGTCCGGGTCGAGCAACAGCACCTGGTTGTAGAGCAGTACCGCCGTCTCACGATCGCCCTTGGCGGAGCGACTCAGCGCCTCCTCCAGCAGCAGGCTCACGTCGGTGGGGTAGCGCTTGCGCGGGCGCGCCAATAGCTCCAGCGCGTCGTCGTACTTCTTGTCCCAGCGCAGCGCGTAGGCCAGCCGCAGGGTGGCGTAGTAGTTGCCGGGGTCGACGTCGAGCACCTGGCGGGCGATCTTCTCGGCCTCCTTCCAGTTGCCCAGCGCCAGCAGGGGCAGCAGGTAGCCGACCTTGGCCTCCAGCGCGTCGGCGTTCTTCTTTACCGCTGCTTTGTAGTGCGTCTCCGCGCTGGTGTAGTTGCCCTTCAGGTAGTGCAGCCAGCCGAGGCGCAGCTCCACGACGTAGCTGTCCGGCGCGTCGGCCAGGGCGGTGATGGCCCCGGCGTAGTTCTTCGCGGCCTCCTGCGTGTAGGACACGGCGAAACAGCGCTGCGTCTTCTCTTCGATACTCTCGGCACACGCCGCCCCCAGCGCCAGCAGGAGCAGAAGCGGCACCCACCATCGCATCTGCATAAAAGTCTCCTTTCGCGTTACCACCCCACGCCCACCAGGCCGAGGAGGGAGGTCGAATACGCTACGTCGTCGCGCAGCGCGTCGTGCCAGCGTTCGTGCTGCAGTTGCAGCGTGACCGTCGCGCCGCGCACCGTGCGGGACACGCTCGCGACGGCGCCGGCCAGGTGCTCCTCCGCCACGTTGTAGACGGTGAAGCCGTCGTTGCGCACGGCAAAGAGCTGCCGTCCCGCCCACGCGGAGCCGTGCAGCGTCCACCCCGCCGCGTCGAGGGTCAACGCGCCCTCGCCGGAGAGACGCGTGCCGGCGCGAAAGCCGGGCATCTCCTCGGTGCGGATGGCGTGGGCCGTCAGCACCGCGTGCCAGATGGCCCGCCCGCGCGTCAGCGTCACCCCCACGTGGGGCGAGGTTTGCAGGATCGTCAGCGCTGGGCGCGCCCGCGGGTAGTCGGAGAGGTAAGCGTCGCAACCTACCTCGCCCGCACCCCGGGTATACGTCGCGCCGAGGAACGCCGTGCGCCCGGTGTCGGTCGCCGGGTCGTCGGCGTCGATGTAGTGCCCGCCCAGGCGCACGCGCCACGCCGCCGAGGGGTAGCGCGTATAGGCTACGGTGGTGTCCCACTGGTGATACAGCGGCAGACGGATGCGCGTAAGCTCCATCCGTTCGGCATCCACTTCGACCAGTTGTGTCATCCCGTCGCCGACCGCCAGGTAGCACCCGGCCACCTGCGCGTGATCCTTGAAGGCGCTGTCGCCGTAGCGGATCTGCTCGTAGTACGGCATCACATACGGATGCCAGCGGTCGGCGCGCGCGGCGAAGGCGAGGAGGAGCAGCGCCAGGCAGAGGAGCAGCTTCATCCCGCCCTCCCCGCCGGCTGCAGTTCCAGCTCCTCCAGCCGCTCGATCTCCACCCGCGTGCCGTCCCCACGCACCACCGACCCGCCCAGAATGCCGTGGTGCGGGCCCAGGGTGAGCTCCACCCGACGCGGCGTGCCGCGCAGCGCCCACGCCAGCCCGCGCGGTGCAGTGACGGTGGTCGCGATGCGGGCCAGCGCCTCGCCGCCGCCTACCCGTCCGCGGCAGGTGGTGAGCACGTGCTCCACCACGATCTCCGGGAAGGCGGTGAAAGGCGCGGCCAAGTCGAGGAGCACGCGCAGCGGCGGGGGCAGCAGCGGCGCGGGGTCGAGGCGCTCGGTCCAGCGCAGGCCGTCCTCGGTCGTGAGGGGGCAGCGGCTCAGGCCCAGCCAGAAGTCGCGCAGCAGGCTGCGCCGGCGCTCGCGATAATCGAGCACGTACCATACTTTGTGGAGGATGCGCGCGGTGAGCACCGCCCCGGCGGCAGGCGCGGTGAAGACGTAGGCGCCGGTGTCGTCCACGGTGACGGTGAGGGTCTCTTCGCGCTCGCCCCCGTCGCGCAGCCGGTAGCGCAGGCGGCGGCCGATGACCATGTCGAAGCAGGAGGTCATCGTCTCGTCGAAGAGCACCGGGCGCACGCGGCTCCCCGCGGCGGGCAGCCCCGCGGTGCGGTAGCGCCGTTCGGCCCCCTGCCCCTCGACGTACTGGCAGAGGATGAAGGGGATCGTCGGCGAGCCGAGGCGGTCGCTGGCCTGCATCTGCAGGTGCAGGTGGGGCACCGGCGAGCGGCCCGAGTTGCCGCATTTCCCGAGGGCTTTGCCCGGCGCCACGCGCTCACCCTCTACCACCGCCACCGACCACTGCGCCAGGTGGCAGAGGAGCACGTAGACGCCGGTGTCGGTGAGGATGAGCACCAGATTGCCCCAGTTGGCGTCCAGGTTGTTGCCGCCGATGGGGTTGTCCTCCACGTCATTCACCACCTTCACAACTGTGCCGTAGCACGGGGCCACGACGGGGGCGCGGTAGGCGTGGTAAGCGGTCAGTGTGCTGCCGTCGCCCGTGTAGCGGCGGCCGTCGGGGTCGACGATCTCAAAATCCAGCGCATGCGCCCACGCGCCGCGGTGGGTGAGGGCGCCGTCGACCCCCTGGGTGATCGTCCACTCGCCGAAGAAGGGCAGCGTCAGGTGCAGCCGAAAGGCGTCGGGGAAGCGGCGGGCCTCGGCGTGGAAGCGGTGGTAGTTGGCCTCGGGCGTCTCCGGCGCGAAGGGGGTGAGGTAGGCGTGGCGCGGCGTGGGGCGCAACCCCAGCGCGGCGAGGAGGGTGAGCACCGCCAGGTTGAAGGGTAAGGCGAGGGGCGGGATGCCCAGCCCGTGCATCGCCGTCGTGCACCCGATGCCCAGCAGCGCGGTCCAAGTCGACCCCAGCAGCACCAGCGCCAGGCTGCCACGCGACGGCACCACGAAGATGCCCCCCACTGCGATGGCGCAGAAGATGAAGTTGAAGCCGAGGGCGGGAGCCTCCGCCGTGGCGTGGCAGGCGACCAGCACCGCGTACCCGACGGCGTACCCGAGCACCGCGTACAGCGCGGCGAGGCGCGAGTGCGTCAGCAGCACCAGGAACGCCACCCCGCCCACCAGCACGTGGGGCAGAAAGAAGATGGCCCCGCACGCGCGCAGGAAGGCGAGCACCGGCGCCGGGCCCACCGCCGGCTCGGGCAGCAGGTAGGCGGGCGCGGCGGCGGTGCCGTGGGTTGTCAGCAGGCAGAGGAGCACGGCGACGAGCACGAAGGGCAGGCTCATCGCCGGCAGGCCCCACGGCCGCGCCAGCGCCGCGGAGAGGAAGACGGTGAGGAAGAGCGCCAGCAGGCTGACGGACACCAGCAGCAACGCCAGCAGCGGCGCGCCGAAGGGGTGGGCCTGGTTGGTCCACGCCAGCGCCAGCGATGCCAGCAGCGCGTTGAAAAGATAGGCGCCATTGCGCGTCTCCTCACGCGCGAAGCCCAACACCTCGGCAGCCGTCAGCGCAACCAGCACGCCCGCCAGCCCCAACGCGCCATACTGCGGCGCCAGGAAGGTGGCGGCGAGCAACACCAGCCCGAGCGCCCGGCTGCGCGCGAAGAAGATGATCGCGTAGCCGTAGAGCACGGCGCTGACCAGCTCGAGCCAGGGGGAAGGTCGTTTCACCATGTCTCCTATACGCGCTTCAGGCGGGAGGGCAGGCGCTCGGGGCCTTCCACGTCGGCCAACGTTTCACGTTCGCGGATCACCTCCACCCCACCCGCTTCGTCGATGAGGACCACGCGGGGCCGGTAGGTGATGAACTGCATGGACTGCGTCACGTTGTAGGCGCCCACCGGATGCAGCACCAGGTGGTCGTCGACGCTCACCGGGGGCAGTTGCACGTGCTCGCGGATGACGTCGATGTTCATGCAGAGCGGGCCGTACAGGATGGCGTCGCTCAGCGGGCCGCGGGCGTCGCGCGCCGTCATCACGCGCAGCTTGTACCAGTTGCTCGTGTAGAGAAGGTTCACGCCGGCGTCTGCGATGAAGGCGCGGCGCCCCTCGGCGGTGCGTTTCTGCCCGCGGATCGTCGTGATCAGGTAGCCGGCCTCGTCGACCAGCGCGCGCCCCGTCTCCAGGAAGAGCTTCGGCGCGGGCATGCCGGCGGGCAGCTCGCTGCGCAGCGTGTCGCAGATCACTTCGGCGTATTCGTCGATCGACGGCGTCATCTGCTCGCCGGGCAGGTACTGATAGTGCAGCGTGTTGTTGGAGGCGAAGCCGCCGCCGAGGTCCAGGTATTCGATGGCCGTGCTGTTCTCCGTGCGCGCCGCGTCCGCCAGCGCCAGCAGCTTCGTCACCGCGACGCGGTAGGCGCCGGGCTCCAGCACGAAGGTGCCGATGTGCGCGTGCAGGCCGGTGAGCCGCAGCCGCCCGCCGTTGCCGATGCGGCGGATGGCGCGCAAGGCCTCCAGGTTCTCCAGGTTGAAACCGAATTTCGTCCACGCCGGTTGCAACCCGGTGTCCATATTCACGCGGATTGCCACGTCCAGCGTGCGACCGAGTTCGGCGGCGATGGACTCCAGCGCCAGCAGCATATCCAAGTTGTCGACGTGGATCTTCGCCCCCTCCGCCGCCGCCAGGCGCAGGAACTCGACCGGGTGGTACGGCCCGTTGACGATGATCGACGCGCCGGGCATCCCCAACGCACGCGCCTTGGCGTATTCGAAGTCGGAGACCACCTCGGCGATGGCGCCTTCCTGGTGGAAGACCTGGCACACGGCGCGCAGGTAGTTCGTCTTATACGACCAGGCGAACTGTACGGCGGGGTAGCGCGTGCTGAAGGCGCGGTGGGCGGCGCGGTACTTCTCGCGCAGCACGCTCTCATCAAACACAAAAAGAGGCGAGCCGTGCGCGCGCACTAGGTCGTCCACCGCCACGCCGGCGATGCGGTCGCAGATGCGGGCGTCGGCGCCGTAGCCAAATTTATTCATCATCCCCGGCACGTTGCGCTCGACCGTCGGCGGGGTGAAAAAGCGGATGCCCATCGTGTCCTCCTTACGCCGGCACCGTCGCGCGGCACGCCCACTCGCCGAAGGTGGTCAACTGCCCCATGTCGGTGACGCGGCAGGTCAGGTCTTCGGTGTGACGGATGTAGAAGTAGCCCGGCTCGCACGGGGCCAGCGGCGTCATGCGCCCGTCCAGCAGCGCGTCGAGGATCAGCGCGGGCATGTTGTGCCCGATGGTGGAGGGGAAGTCGACCCACGCGGGGAAGCGCGGGTTGATCTCGAGCAGGTAGTAGGTCCCGCTGCCTTCGTCCTGGATGAACTCCAGCTCGCACGGCCCGCGCCATTTCAGGTGGCGGATGAGCGCCAGCCCGGCGTCAGTGAGGGCCGGATCGCGCATCACGATGCCGCCGTACCCCTTGCCCTGCGACGAGACGATCATCTTGCGGATGGTGCAGAAACCGGCGGCGTTGCCGTCGCCGTCCCCCACCGCCATCACGTTGAACTCCTGCCCGACGATCGCCTCCTGCAGGATGATCGGCCCGCCCCAGCGCCCCATGAGGGCGTAAAAATGCTCCAGCAAGGCGGGCACGGTCTCCACCTTGTACGCCTCGTAGTACGGCCCTTTGACGAACAGCGGGTACCCGAGCTCTTCGGCGGCGGCTAGCGCGCCGGGCACGTCGAGCACCTTGCGGCTCTTCGGCGTCGGCACGCCGCACGCCGTGGCCAGGGCGGGCAGCTCACTCTTTTGCCGCGCGGCCATCGCTTCCGGACTGGGCAGCAGCATCCGTACCCCGCGCGCTGCCAGCACGTGCTGCAGCTTGAGCATGGCGGGAATCTCGGCGTCGAGGGTGGGAATAAGAATATCGAACGGGGTGCGCGCGCGGATGTAATCCAACCGCCCGAGCACCGCCTCCAGGCCCGTAGAGGGATACGGGATGTTGTAGACGACATCGGCGATGTCGTCGCGGTAGATGCCGCTCTCCAGCACGTCGTAGACCAAGCCGACAATGCGGAGATCGGCAAAGCGACGGCGCAGGCTGCGCACCACACCGACGCCCGGCTGCGGGTTCTCGCCGGCGTGCAAGCCGGTGACGGCAACGGTGATCATACCAGAACCTCTTCGCGCTGGGGCAGCAGGCCGTTGCGCTGTAAGGCGCCGAGGAAGGCCTCCAGGTCGCGCTGCGCGGTGGGGGCGTCGACGTCGTACTCCGCGGTGAGGCGTCGCGTCAGCTCCGCCTCGTCGCACCCCTCCTTGAGCCACCCGATCACCTCGACGCCGACAGGGTTGACGTTGTACGTGTAGCCCGTCGACGGGTCGAAGGCAAACCCGTTCTCGTTCATCAGCAGGTCGCGTAGCTTGGCTGTATACATACTCGTCCCTCTCCTGGCGAAGATCGCACCGCAAACTCGTGATGGTAGTACGGTACCGTCGAATTATCACAGTTCCGTCACAATCGAGTCATAATTGTGCGGAGATTTGCAGAAGGGGGGAGTGAGCGCCGGTCGCGGAAGGAATCCCCGCGGCATGCAGGACTCACGCTGTGGTGGGAAGACGCGTGAAAACTTCGGCTACATCAAGCAACTTCCCCAACTTCCAGTCACCAATTGCTCCCAATGAGCGCTGCTCACAGACCGAGACCACTCCGACAAGGAGCGCACCCCGGAGCATGTCGTTGATCTTCTGCCACCGGCTGGTATCGTTGGCGTATTATTGGGTGAGGGTCGGGGGATATCAGGTTTGCAACCGATGCAACCGATGCAACCGATGCAACCCTTGCAACCCATTTGCAACCCTAATAGTGAAAAATGATGGCAATTGACACCTACACCCCTCCCAGCTCACGCTCAACAACGAGTGTTATTGGGCGTATGTTAGCTACGCGGGCTGGTTTCGAATCCTGTTCGGCAGCCACGTTGAAGCCCGCGTTTGAGGTCAAAACGCGGGCTTTTTCGTGTGAGCTGGGGCGCTTGGTCCTGAATCGTCGGGGGCACACGCGGGTATCCCCGTTGCCGCCGCCCGCGGCTGCCATCGTTCACACCTCCGGATACGCCTGCTCCCGTGCCGACCAGGCGATTTGTCGCACCACCAGGTCGCGCAGTTGCATGTGGCTGGCGTAGGCTTCGAAGCCGATAGTGCCGTAGCGGGTTGTGTCGATGGGGTCGGGATCGAGGAATTCCAGCAGCAGGCGGCCATCCACGAAGATAAACGCGTGCCCGTCGATGCTGCCGCTCTGGATGTGATACGCGCGCCCGGGTTCGAAGTCGAAGAGCGGGGTGGCAATCGTCGGGAGATAGGTGGGGGTCTTTTCGAAGCCGACTTTGCCTTCCCACCACCCTTCCATGCCGCCGACATACCCGACGCCGCGCGCCCCGGTGGTCTCGTCCCAACTGCCGCTCCACATCCAGTCGATATCGTGCGTGGAGGGCGGTACGGTGCACGCGGTGAAGTCCAGCATCACGTTGCCGAAGTAGGATTGCCGGGAGGTCACCATCCCCGCCGCGTTCAACGGATTCCTGCCCGTCAGCCAGCCGTCTTCGACGGACCAGTTTCCGCCGCGCACCACCCAGTCCGCCGCCAGTCGCGCGGGCGTGAAGGGAGCATCGTGCAAAATTCCGCAACGCTCCAGGTGGATCGCCTTGCGGATCAGCAGCAGATCGGTCATCGCAGTACCCCTTTCGACTCGGTGCAGGCCGGTGGTCTGTCCAAGTGCTCTTCTTCTCCGCGCCGCGCCGATCTCCTTGCCGCGCCGGTCCGCGTTGTGTTACCCGCCGGCGGCCAGAAACGCCTCGCACATCGCGTTGACGCCTTCCCAGGTATGACCGGCGCCGACCACGTCGTCGTACCAGCGCGGCAGGAAACCGCCGGTGGGGCGGCCGAGAGTGGTCACCATGGCGCGGGCGTAGGCGCGGATGTCGTCCAGCGAGCCGTGGCACATCGTCTGCTGGATATCCACGGGGCTGAAGAAGGCGAGGCGTCCGCCGAAACGGCGCCCGAGCAGCTCCAGGCCCATATTCTCCTGCTGATCCATGTGGACGACGTTCAGCCCGATTTCGATAAGATCATCCAGAATCTCCACGATGTACCCGCAACTGTGCAGGAAGGTGAGCATGCCCCGGTCGTGCGCCGCCTGGAAAAGGCGGGCATAACGCGGCTTCCAGAAGGCGCGCCATTGCGCCGGGGCGATCATCAGTCGGTCCTGCAGACCCCAGTCATCGGCGAGAAAAAAGCCGTCTACCCCCGCCGCGCCGTAGTGCTCGATGGCCACCAGGTTCATCTCGGTCAGGATGTCGAGCAGTTCCTCGACCCGCGCCGGTTCATCGCACAGGTCCATCCACAGATTCTCCACGCCGCGCAGGTAGGTGGCGCGATGATACAGCGTCGTGCCGTGGCCGATGAGGAAGCGGTCGCCGGCCTCTTCGCGCGCCGTCGCCAACCCCGTCCAGCGGGAGGGTTGGGTGACATCCGGGATCGGCAAGGTATCAATATCCGACCACTCCCGCAGCGGCGACACGCTCACCTGCCCCATCATCGAGGCGCCGACATTCTCCCACACGCACCCCCACTCGTCCGTGCCGGTGCCGACAAACCAATCCGGTGAGGGGCTCATCCCGGCGAAGGCGAAGTCGGAGCCATAGGGCGCCGGAAAATGGCGGGGCAGGCGCTCCGGCCCCTGGAACAGAATGGCGCGACGGACAATCTCACGGCTGGTCATCTCGGGTTCCTCCGGTAATAGCGGCAACGGTGCTCCCGCTTGCCGTTCTTCTTACTTCGCCGGGCACCGCGGCACTCCTCGTTTGCCCCCGGCCCCGCCGCCTGCTATACTCGGCGGGAATTCGACCGGTGGCGGAGGTGCGTGTTGACACGACTATTATTGCTGTGCGCGCTGTGCGGCATGGGGATATCGGGGGCGTGGGGCGCGGTGTATTACGTGGACGCGCTGGCCGGGCATGACAACGCCGCGGGCACGACGCCGGCCACCGCGTGGCAAACCCTGCCGCGGGTCAGCGTGATGACCTTTGCGCCGGGCGACCAGCTCCTCTTCAAGCGCGGGCAGGTGTGGAGCGGGACGCTGGCGCTGCGCGGCTCGGGCAAAGCCGGGCAGCCGATCACCCTCGACACCTACGGCGCCGGCCCGTTGCCGCGCCTCGACGGCAACGGCTTCGTGGAAAACACGCTGGTGCTCGACGAGGTGAGCTACTGGACGGTCAACAACCTGGAGATCACCAACGACGGCGCCACCCCGGCGGTGCGCAGCGGCGTACTGGTGCACGTGGTAAACAACGTGTGCGCCGGCATCACGCTGCACGGGCTGTTCGTGCACCACGTCAACGGCATCGCCGCATGGGGCGTGGACAAATGGAACAACGCCGGCATCCGCGTGAGCCTCTGGCAGGACCCGCCGACCAAACCGCCCACCGCGGTCAACGACGTGCTGGTGGACGGCTGCACCGTGCAGGATGTGCACTGCATCGGTATCCTGATGCTCTCCAACTCCACGGTAAAGAACCGCAACGTGGTGGTGCGCGACAACCTGGTGAATCGCACCGGCGCCGACGGCATCATCGTGCAGCAGGCCGCGAGTCCGCGCCTGATCGGCAACCGCTGCTACTACGCCGGCAAGCTGGCCAACGATTTTCAATACATCGCCGGCATCTGGACGATGGCCTGCGACAGCGCCGTGATAGCGCGCAACGAGGTGGCCTATACGCAGGTGCAAGTGACCAAGGGGCAGACCTTTTACGGCGATTCGACGGCCTTCGACATCGATGGCGGGGAGACCGGCTCGCCGTGCGTGCAGTACAACTACAGCCACCACAACGGCGGGGGCTTCCTGCTGGTGATGACGATTGCGCAGTTCAAGGATCTCACCGTGCGCGACAACATCAGCGTGAACGACGGGCACACGAATTGCGGCGGCGGCACCACGCTGGACGTGCACCACGGCAACGTCTTCGTGTATAACAACGTCTTTTACAACAACACCGCCGACGGACTGGTGGTCAACGATCAGGCCGACACCGTCTACCGCAACAACATCTTCAGCGCCACCGCGCCGTGCAAATACGGCACGCTGCCGCAGTTCAGCCACAACTGCTTCTTCGGACATATCCCGACGGTGACGGATGCGGATAAGCTGCTGGCGGACCCGCGCTTCGTGCACCCCGGCGCGGCGCTGGGCCTGGCCGCGTGCGACGGTTTCCGCCTCGACAAAGCCTCCCCGTGCCGCAATCGCGGGATGGCGATTCCGGACAACGGTGGGCGCGACTTCTTCGGCACCGCGCTCCCCACCGGCGCGTGCGATATCGGGGCGTGCCAGCGATGAATCACCGCGCGACGCCGGGGTTGCTTTACAGATATTTCCCCTTCCGCGCATAATACGCCAGAGAATCGGTGGCTGCATTCCCCGGTGAGCGCCTAGCGGGGAAGCGGGCCGGCAGGGGTGGCGGTGCGATGCGCACGGGATGGCTGACATGCGGGCTCGACGCCGCGCAGGAAGAGCGCTTCCGGCGCGCGCATTTGGCGCGCGATATCGTGCTGGGGCGCTGGTGCTTGCTACTCACATTAGTGCCGGTGCTCGGGTTCGCCCTGACCGATTATCTGCTCTCGGACCCGCTACCGCAGTTCCTCCTGCTGGGAAGCGTGCGGTTGCTGCTGGGCGCTTACTCGCTGCTGCTCTGGCACATCCTGCCCCGTATCCCCGACTACCGTGTTTATGACCGGCGCCTGCTCGTTTGGGGAAGCACAGTGGCGGCATGTTTCCTGGCGGCGGCAACCCTGCGCCCGCAGACCTTCGTGGCGCATATCGTGGTCGCGCTCCTGGCCGCCTTCGTCTTCACGCTGGCGTTGCCGATGCGTTTTGCCAACCAGGTGGTGCTGGCCGTCGTCTTCAGTGTCGGAGAAATGGTCATTGTCCTGGCCGGGCATTCCATGGCGCTGCCCATCGGCATGACCACGGTGTTGACCCTCGCCGTGGCCGTCGCCATTGCCATCGCCTGCGGGTGGCAATGGCAATGCGGGCGACGGCGCGAATTCCTGGCACGCGAGGAAGAGGCGCACACCCGCGCGGCGCTGGAAGCGCAAGTGACCGAGCATGCGCGCATGGCGGAGGCGCTGCGGGAGAGCGAGGCGCGCTATGCGCGGTTACTGACCGAGGCGGAACAGCACTCGGCGGAACTGGACGCTGTCCTCGAGTCGATGGTCGATGGATTGACCATCGTCGATTCCCACGGCAAAATCGTGCGTATGAATGCGAGTGCGGAACGCATCTTTGCCACCCCCGCCGCGGACATGCACGCCTCAGTTCCCGAACGCATCCGCGATTTTGCCTTTACTTCCGCGGACGGCGAACCCATTACGGTAGAAGAAGCTCCGACCTACCGCGTGCTGCATGGCGAAACGGTGCAAGGCATGATCCAGGTGATACATCCTCCCACCGGCACCATCTGGCTTTCGGTGAATGCCGCCCCGATCCGTATGGCGGACGGCCGATACAGCGGCGGCGTCGCGACCTTCACCGATATCAGCCTGCGCAAGCGTTTGGAAGACGACCTGCGGCGCCTGGCGCAGATACCGGGAGAAAATCCCGCCCCGGTGCTGCGGCTCGCGCTGGACCAAACGGTGCTCTACGCCAATTCCGCCGCCCAGCGTCTGCTCGATGCCTTTGCCACCATCGCCGACGATTCGTTCATGACCACGCTGCAGACGCTGGTCGGCAAGGCCGCGTCGCGTGACGCCCACATCGAGGCGGAGTTCACCGATACGCACGGACGCCTGTATACCATCACGGCGATTCGGCCGGCCGGTGAGGACTACGTTAATTGCTATGCGTATGATATTACCGACCGTCAACGTGCGGAGGAGGCGCTGCGCGTGAGCGAGGCGCGCTACCGCACGCTGTTTAACAGCATGACCGAGGGCTTTGCCCTCTGCGCGTTGCTCCTCGATGACGCGGGGGAACCGGTGGACTTCCGCTACCTCGACATCAATCCCGCCTTCGAGCATTTAACCGGACTGACGCGGGACGCGGTGGTGGGACACACGCTGCATGAGTTGTTGCCCGGCGAAGACCCACGCTGGCTGGAGGAGTATGCGCGGGTGGCGCTGACAGGGCAACCGGTGCAGTTTGCGCACTATTCATCCAGCTTGCAGCGCCATTATCAGGTGTATGCCTACAGCCCCGCACCGGAGCAGTTTGCCGCAATCTTCATCGACATCACCGAGCAGATCGACCACGAAGCGGAGCGTGCGCAACTGCTGGTCGAGGCGCAACGCCGGTCGGCGGAGCTGGATGCCGTCTTCAACGCGCTGCCGTTCCTCGTCTCCGTCCATGACCGGGAGGGGCGCTATCTGCGGGTGAATCCTTCCATCGTTTCCCTCTTCGGCTTCGATCCCACGACCACGTTGCGCGAAGAGACCGCGCGGCGCCTGCGGGCGCGCTTTCCGGACGGCGTGCCCTTCACGGCGGCGAACATCCCTTCGAACCGCGCTTTTCACGGCGAGATCGTGCGCGAGGTGCCGTATCTGATCACCAGCGGGGACGGCGAGACACACCGCTTGCTGATCACGGCCATTCCGCTCTCTGCCGACGGCGAGGTCTACGGCGCGGTCTTCGCGCAAATCGATATCACCGCGCACGAACACCTGGTAAGCGAATTGCAACGGCGGGTGGCGGAACTCGATACGATTCTCGATACGCTTGCCGACGGCGTGATGATTTTCGATACGGAGAGCCGCATGATCCGCTGTAACGCGGCCGCGGAAAGCCTGCTGCCCTTTTCCCCCGCCGAGCGCGCGCGTCCCGCCGCGGAGCGGCTGCGCCTGATTGGGTTGGAACGCCAGGACGGCACGCCGGTAACCTACGACATATCACCGGTAGGGCGCGCGCTGCAACGCGGCGAGACGACCCCCGGCGAGATCATGATGGCGCACGTCGGGGAACGCCGCCTCTGGGTGTCGACGACCGCCGCCCCCCTGCGCGCCCCCGACGGCGGCATCATCGGCGCGGTGGTCACACAGGGGGATATCACGACCCTGCACCAATTGCTCGAACAACGTGAGCAGTTGCGTTCGGAGGTGCAGCGGCAGACGCTGGCGCTGGCGTTGAGTGAGAGCGAGACGCGCTACCGGCAGCTCTTTGAAACGATCACCAGCGGCGTCACCATTTACACCTACGATGCCGAAACGAACCGTTTCCTCTTCAAGGAACGCAATGCGATGGCCGAGCGGATCAGTGACATGCCGACCGACCAGGTCGTCGGGCGCGCCATCGACGAGGTGCTCCCCGGCATCGGCGCCACCGGATTGCTGGAGAAATTTCACGCCGCCTGGCGCACGGGGATGCCGCAGCATCACCCGGTGACGGAATATACCTACGGGCGGTTAACCCTCTGGATCGAGAACCACATCTACAAGCTGTCGTCCGGCGAGATCGTAGCCGTGTTCGACGATATCACCCCCCGCATGAAGGCGGAGGAGGCGCTCACCCACTCACGCGAGCAACTGCGCCGGTTGGCCCTGCGCCTGGCGGAGCTGGAGGAGCACGAACGGCAGGAGCTGGCGCACACGCTGCACGACCTGGTGGGACAAAACCTCAGCGTGCTGGGCATGATGCTCTGCGCCATCCGGGATGGGCTGTCGCCGGCCTCCCACGCCCGTCTCGACGGCCACTTCGCCGACGCGCTCCGGCTGGTCGAGGAAGTCACGGTGCAATTGCGCACCGTGATGCTCGAGCTGCGCCCCTCAATGCTGGACGATTATGGCCTGCACGCCGCGCTGAAGTGGGCGTGCGGCAACTTTGCCACCCGCACCGGCATCACCATCGAATTCGACGGTCTGCCGGAAGCGCACCGCCTGCCCGCCACCGTGGAAACGGCGCTCTACCGCATTGCCCTGGAGGCGCTGACAAACGTAGCCAAGCATGCCCACGCCGCCACGGTCTTCGTGACGCTGGAGACGGCGCCGCTGGTGCGGCTGTCGATCGTCGACGACGGCGTCGGCTTCGCGGCGGCGCACCCGGCCGTTCGCGAGCAAGCCGGTTGGGGCCTGATGATTATGCAGGAACGCGCGCGGGCCATCGGCGGCGAAGTGCACATCGACGCGCAACCCGGGCAAGGCACGCGCGTGCTGGTAGTCGTGGAGGAGCAGACTCATGCGTAGTACCGTCATGCTGGTGGACGATCACGCCGTGGTGCGTGATGGGTTGCAGTTGCTGTTGGACGCGCAACTCGACATCCAGGTCGTCGGCTCTGCCGCGGATGGGCATGCCGCCATCACGCAGGCGCACGCCCTCACCCCCGACGTGGTGGTGATGGATATCGCCCTCCCCGGCCTGAACGGCATCGAGGCTACGCGGTGCATCCGCGCGGCGCACCCGGCGACGCAGGTGCTCATCCTCTCCATGCACGCCTCCCCGGATTACCTCTACCAGGCATTGCGCGCCGGCGCGAGCGGGTATGTGCTGAAGGAAGTGGCCGGCAACGAAGTGGTGGCGGCGGTCCGCGCCGTGGCCGCGGGCGGGCGCTACTTCAGCCGGATGATCGTCACGCTGCTGGTGGACAACTTTCTGCAAGCGTATCAAGCACAAACATCGACCAACCCGCTGGCGCAATTGAGCCCGCGCGAACACGAAATTCTGAAGCGCGTAATCGTCGGGGAATCGAGCAAAGAGATCGCCGAATCGCTCAGCCTGTCGCCAAAAACGGTGGAGACGTACCGCTCGCGCCTGATGGAAAAACTCAATGTGCACGACATCCCCTCGCTGGTGCGATTAGGCCTGCTGCACGGCATCGACGCCGACGGATAAACGCATGTGAAGTGTCAGGGTTTCCTGACACAAAGCAAGCCAGCGGAATCAAGCTTTCCTGACAGACGTTTTCCTCCCGACAGGGTATCATTGCGATAGCCTGTTACAATACCGCACGGCTTGCGGTCCTGCGGCACGGGGGGGAAACCATGGCGCAATCAGTGCTACCGATGTGCGCGCCCGCACGCGACGAGTTGGCGCATGCCGACCTGTTGGACTGCCTCACCGACGACCTGATCACCCCGCTTACCTGTATCCTGGGGTGGGCCGAAGTGGCGTTGGAACAGCCGGAAGCGTCGCAGCACGCCTTGCAAGTCATCCAGGCGCAGGCCCGGCGGCAGCGTGACAGCATCCGCCAGCTCCTCGATTGGCTGCGCGACACCCCTGGCCTGTTTGCGAATGACGCGGCGCCGCCCGTGCCGAAGGAAACCCGCTGATGCCCACGCCACCGTCCCCGCACCGCCTGGTATTGCTCTTCGGCGGCGCGATCCTGGTCATATTGCTCGCCGGCGCCTGGTTCTTCACCGCGCAGTCACACCGCCTGCGCCAGGAGGCCGTGGCGATGCTGCAAGGCATCGCGCAGTTGAAGGTCGAGCAGATCACCGCGTGGCGCGACGAGCGCCTGGGCGACGCCCACGAGTTGCGTGATTCCCCGCTGTTCGTCCAGGGCGTCGCGCGGTATTTCACCACCAACGCGTCGGCGGATGCCGCGCCGCTGCTCGCGCGGTTTCACGCTCTGCAGCGCGATTATCATTACGCTGGCATGCTGCTGGTCGATGCAGCCGACGCCGTGCGTCTGAGTCTCAACGCCCGCCCCGGCGCCATGTCACCGACGGATGTGGACGGCATCGCCCAGGCACGGCACGCCCGGGTAGCGCTGCTGACGGAGCTGACCAGCACGCCCGCAAATCCGACGCCGCACCTGGGGGTCGTGACACCACTCTTTACGACGACCGGGCGCTACCTTGGTGCCATCGTCATGCGAATTGACGCCGCGCAGTACCTGTACCCAATGATCCAATCCTGGCCGACCCCGAGCCCCACCGCCGAGACGCTGCTGGTGCGCCGCGACGGCGAGGATGCGCTTTTCCTCAACGAGTTGCGCTTCCAGCGCGCTGCCGCCTTCCAGTTGCGCATCCCCCTTACCAATACGCGCATCCCGGCGGTGCAGGCGGTGTTGGGGCACACGGGGATGGTGGAGGGACCGGATTACCGTGGCGTCGATGTAGTTTCGGTGATCCAGCCCGTGCCCCAATCTACCTGGTACATGATCGCCAAGGTGGATGCTGCGGAAATCTTCGCCGAATGGCATTTCCACGCGCTGGCCACCCTGGCGTTGATACTGGTGCTCTGCGCACTGCTGGCCGGGGCGGGCTTCTCCTTCTGGCAGCGCACCCGGCGGGCGCACCTGGAGGCGCTGTACGCCGCCGAGGCCGCGCGCCGCGCCGACGCGGAAGGCTTCGGCATCACGCTGCGCAGCATCGGCGACGCGGTCATCACCACCGATGCCCGGGGCCGCGTGACGCTGCTCAACCCCGGGGCGGAGACGCTTACCGGGTGGTCGCACGCGGACGCCTGCGGCAAACCCCTTGACGTCGTCTTTATGATCGTCAACGAAGGGTCGCGCCAACCGGTTGAAAGCCCGGTGACGCGTGTGCTGCGCGAGGGCGTGGTGGTGGGATTGGCAAATCACACCCTCCTCATCGCCCGTGACGGCACCGAACGCCCCATCGCCGACAGCGGCGCGCCGATCCGCGACGCCGACGGGCACATTATCGGCGTAGTGCTGGTCTTCCGCGACGTGTCGGTGGAGTATCGCCACAATGCGGAACGCGAACACACCCTGGCGCTGCTGCAAGCCAGCCGTGCCAAGCTGGAGGCGGCGCTGGAGAGCATGACCGACGCCGTCTTTATTTCCGATGTCGAAGGCGATTTTATCAACTTTAACGAGGCGTTTGTGACCTTCCATCGCTTTGCGGGCAAGGACGACTGCGCCCGCAACTTCATGGAATACCTAGACAGCCTGGACGTCTGTTTTCCCGATGGCACGCCGGCGCCGGTGGCGCAGTGGGCGGTGCCGCGGGCACTGCGCGGTGAGACAGTCACGAATACCGAATACCACCTGCGTCGCAAAGACACCGGCGAGACGTGGGTCGGCAGCTACAGCTTCGCCCCGATTCGCGACGCCGCGGGCGCCATCGTCGGGGCGGTGGTGGCGGGGCGCGATATCACCGCGCAAAAGCACGCCGATGCCGCGCTGCGCGAGAGCGAAGCGCGCTACCGCGAACTCTTCGAGACGATGCAGGAGTCGATGTTCGTCGTTGATATCATCACCGACGCGCAGGGGGAACCGTGCGATTGGCGTTACGTCGATGTCAACCCGCAGGTGTTGTGCTATCTGCAAATGACGCGCGAGCAACTGGTTGGGCACCGCTATCGCGAGGTATTGCCCTATCCCGATCCGGAGTGGATTCGTTTGCTGGGCGCGGTGGCGCTGTCCGGCGATCCCGTGTCCCGCGAGTTGTATTCGCACAACGGCGATCGCTGGATGTTAGTCAGTGCCTACTCTCCGCACGCGGGTCAAGCGGCCGTCTTCTATTCCGACATCACCGAGCGGCGGCAGCACACGCAGGAAATCCAACGGCTCACGCGTCTGTATGCCGTGCTCTCGCACGTGAACCAGGCAGTGGTGCACGCCCTGGATGCGGACAGCTTCTTGACGGAAGCTATCCGTGCCGTGGTCGAGGAAGGCGGGTTCATTGCCGGCTGGATCGGCCGCGCGGATCCCGAGACGCATTGCATCGTGCCGGTCGCGATCGCCGGGCCCGCCGCCGACTATGTGCGCAAGATTCACGTGCGCACCGACGACACCCCGGAGGGACACGGCCCGATCGGCACGGCGGTACGCGAGGCGCGGTCATACGTCTGCAACGACTTCCTCTCTGATCCGCAAACCACCCCGTGGCGCACGGCGGCGGCGCCGTATGGGCTGCACGGCACGGCGGGCTTCCCGATTCTGGCGCACGGGCGCGTATGGGGCGCGTTGGCGCTCTACTCCGACGAAATCGGCTTCTTCGGCGATAAAGAGGTGCGCCTCCTCGAGGAAGCCGCCTACGACATCGGCTTCGCCCTCGACAACCTGGCGCGGGAAGCGGAACGCAAGGTTGTCGAAGCCGAACGCGAACGGCTGGCCACCGCCTTCGAACAGGCCGCGGAGGTGATGGTGATCACCGACACCGCCGGCCTCATCCTGTACGTCAATCCGGCGTTCGAGCGCGTCACCGGCTACACCGCCGCCGAGGTGATCGGGCAGAATCCGCGCGTGCTGAAGAGCGGTCTGCAGGACGACGCGTATTACCGCACCCTGTGGGAAACAATTACGCGCGGGGAGACCTGGGAGGGGCGTTTCGTCAATAAGAAGAAGGACGGCACGCACTTTACCGAGGACGCGACCATTTCGCCGGTGCGCGACGACGCGGGTACCATCATCAGCTTCGTGGCCGTGAAGCGCGACATCACCCACGTGCTCGATCTGGAGGCGCAATTCCTGCAGGCGCAAAAGATGGAAGTGGTGGGGCGCCTGGCGGGGGGCATCGCCCACGACTTCAACAATATCCTCACCGGCATATTGGGCTTCACCGATCTGGCGCTCTGCGCGGTGCCCGATAATGCCGCGCTGTGCGACGATCTGCAGGAAGTGCAGCGGCTGGGGCTCCGCGCGGCCGACCTGACGCGGCAACTGCTGGCCTTCAGCCGGCGCCAGGCGCTGGTGATGGGCGCGGTGGACCTGAATACGCTGGTCGACACGACGACGAAGATGCTCCGACGCCTGCTCGGTGAAGATATCACGCTGCGGGTGACGCTGGGGCATGACCTGCCGACCGTGAAGGCGGATGCCGGGCAACTCGAACAGGTGATCCTCAACCTGGCGCTCAACGCCCGCGATGCCATGCCGCACGGCGGCACGCTGAGCATTACCACCGTCAACGATATGCGCGTTTCGGTAGAGCGTCACGCGCCGCCGGAAGCTTGCGTCACGCTGACGGTCACGGATACCGGCGTCGGGATGAGTGAGGAAGTGCTGGCGCACATCTTCGAGCCCTTCTTTACTACCAAAGCGAACGGCAAAGGCACCGGGCTCGGGCTCGCCACCGTGTATGGCATCATCAAGCAGCATGGCGGCAGCGTCGCGGTGGCCAGCGTGCCCGAGCAAGGCACCACCTTCACCCTGTGCCTCCCACCGATGACGACCCCCGCTGCACTCAGCCCGGCGTCCGCCACACCGCTCACCACCGGCGCGGAGGCCATCCTGCTCGTCGAGGATGAGGAGGCCGTCCGCGATATCGCCGCGCGGATGCTGCGCCGCATGGGCTATACCGTCTACATCGCCAACGACGGGGAGGATGCCGAGCGCCTTTTCGCCTCGCGGGCACGCCACGTCGCGCTGCTGCTGACGGACATTGTGATGCCCGGCATCAACGGGCTGGAACTGTACCACCGCCTGGCGTCGGTGCGACCGGATTTACGCGTGCTCTATATGTCCGGCTATACCGAAGATGTCATCGTGCACCACGGCGTGCTGGACACCGGCGTCATCCTGCTGCAAAAGCCCTTCACCAGCGAAATGCTGGCCCGGAAGGTACGTGAGGCGCTCGACATGACACCGGCAGAGACCCCGGGACGCTAGCCCGCATTATTCATCACATTTCGAATAATGCCTCAGCCGGCCCGGCATTCCTTCACATCGTGAATCATCCGGGCTAGAGGGAGAACCGCAATGACCGAGAGTCCGTGCCCCATACCCGCCGACCTGACCAACCTTGCCGAAGCGGAACTCGTGCTGCGCCTGGCCATCGCGCTGGATTACCGCGATGAAGACACCGGTGGGCATATCCGGCGCATCAGCCTGTCTGCCGAACGGCTCGCCCTGCGCTTGGGATGGCCGGCGGCGCAGGCCACGGAGTTGCGCCTGGCGGCGCCGCTGCATGACATCGGCAAAATCGGCCTGCCCGACCGGTTGCTGGGGAAACCCGACACGCTCACCGCACCGGAGCGCGACGCCATGCAGCAGCACACGCTGATCGGCGCCGGCATCCTGGACCACTCGCCGCAGCCCCTGGTGCAGCGCGCGCGGGCGATCGCGCTGGCGCATCACGAGCGCTGGGACGGCGGCGGGTATCCGCACGGCCTGCACGGCGCGGCCATCCCCGCGGCCGCCCGGGTGACGGCGCTTGTCGACGTCTACGACGCCTTGAAGAGCGACCGGCTCTACCGCGAAGCGCTGCCGGAAGAGGAAGCGCTTCGTCTCATCGCCCGCGGTGCCGGGACCCAGTTCGACCCCGCCATGACGGCGTGCTTTCTGGAATACATCGAGGACTTTCGCGACATCCAGCGCGCGGTGTCGCCGTCCATCTTCAGCGCATTCGCCTAGTCGAGGAACAAATGAGCGACCGCGTACTTTGTGTCGATGACGATAAGACCGTGCTGGAAGTGCTGCGGCGCGTGCTGTCGCCCCAATTCGTGGTGGTGACCGCGGGCAGCGGCGCCGAAGGCATGCAGTGCCTGCAGCACCAGGGGCCCTTTGCGGTGGTGATGACCGATCACCAGATGCCCGGCATCAGCGGGTTGCGTTTCCTGATGTTCGTGCGGGAGAGCGCCCCGGACACCGTGCGCATCATGCTCACCGCCTACGCGGACATGAAGCTCGCCATGGACGCCGTCAACGAAGGCGCCGTCTTCCGCTTCCTCACCAAACCCTTCCAAATGGATCGGTTGCAGCTCGCCGTGCAAGCGGGGGCCGGCCAATATCACCTGGTGATCGCCGAGCGGGAGTTGCTCGAGCTAACGCTCCAAGGCAGCATCCGCGTGCTGCTCGATATCCTGGCCACCACCAACCCCACGGCGCATGCGCAGTCGGTGCGCGTCACCGGTGCCGTGGTGGCGATGGCGCGCTGCCTGTCGTTGCCGTATCTCTGGCAGGTGGAATGCGCCGCCATGCTGGCGCCCATTGGCCTGGCCGTGCTGCCCAAGCCGCTGGTGGATAAATACTTCCGCGGGGAGCCGCTCACGGCGTCGGAGGGGGCGATGCTGGCCCAATATCCCGCCACCGGCAGCGCGCTGCTCCAGCACATTCCCCGCATGGGCGACGTGGCCGGGATGATCGCCCACCAGCAATTTCCCGCCGGTTTCTGGCAGGGGAAGAGTGCCCCCACCTCCGAGCGTATCCGCGTCGGCGCCCAACTGCTGCTCATCGCCACGACCTTCGAACGGGCGCGCGTCAGCGGCGAAGGGGTCGTGCCGGCGTTGGCGCGCCTGGACGCCGCGCCCGCCACCTACGACCCGTCGCTGGTCGCGGCCTTGCGCGCCACCATGACGGCGCAGCAGGGGGGCGAGCAACGGAAGTCGATCCCCGTCACGGCGCTGCAGGACGGGATGGTGATTTCCCGGGATCTCCTGACGCGGCACGGCTTGCTGCTGCTCAAGGGGTTGACGGCGGTCACGCCGGTGCTGCACCTGCGCCTGCAGAACTACCTGCGACAGGGGGAGATCGAGGCGACGGTCGAGATCGTGGAGTACGGTCGGCTGAACTGACGGACACCGGTTTGTCTTCGCCAGTATTCGGCGAAGGCGATGGGCAACCGCGATGGTGGCACATGGGGGCGTGTCGCCCCCGTAGTTGTTGCCGCGCGGGGCCTAGCGGACGATCCGCGTGATGTTGCCGTGGCTGTCGTAGGTGTAGCCGGTCTGCCGGCCGTCGAGACCGATTTCCATCGTCTTGGCGTAGGGAAAACGGGTATCGCCGTACTCCACGCGGCTCATGTGCCCGGCGCCGTCGGTAACGGCGATCGCCCACCCCAACCCGTCGTATTCGGTAGACACGGACGGCAAGCCGACTTCCGTATACGCGGTCACATTGCCGTTGGCGTCGTAGGCGTAGGTGAACGTCGTGGCGGTGACGGTAACCCCGGCGGTACGCCCGGCACGGTGGCAGCCAGCGCGGTGCACTGCTCCTGGGCGTCATACGTGACGGCGTACCGCGCGAGCAGTCGCCCCTTGGCGTTGCGATGCGTCACCTCGCACAGGCGATCCTGCACGTCATACCGGTAGGCCGTCCACGCCTCGTTGCCCTATATCCAACCTTTGAGAACGTCGATAATATCTGCGTATGTGACGGCGGATTTCAGTTGCTGATACAAATCTTTCCGCACCGATGGATCCATTCCAGCACATACAATTCGCGATAACTTAATAATGCGGTATTTCAACTCCTTTTTTGGCATTGTCCCAGTATGGACGACGTCGATCTCGACACGGACACGCCGGGGCACAAAATAATCTAGAATTTTCCAAAGAATGTGATCAGCATCCAGTATGCGTACTTGATTAATAGTGTATGACTCTCCATTACTATCGACAAGTAGCATGTTAGTATAAATACCTGCTTTGACAATACCATACCAAGCATTACGAAAGAACTCGTCATTATTGAAATAATGGATGTTTGAATATTGGCTGAATGCAACCGCTGGGAATGCCACCTGATCGATCATACGCTCACTTCCTCCCCATAGCGTTATGTGCAAGCGAGGCGATCTTGCCTTCGGATTGAGCTAAAAACCATTTAACCCATGGGGGAGTTCCATAGATAAATCTCTCAGCTACATGGAGTCTTCGCACTGCACTGACGCCATCAAGCGCTTTATGTAATTGCCCTACTGATAATCCTATCTTTCCAGCGGACTCCCTTGTTATCTTCATTGTTGTCAACAGGTTATTATTGATCCAGCCAAACCTCTCTACGGGTAATCCGAGTTTCGCCAACAATTCTTCAAATGTCTTTTGCTTCATAGCCCAATGATGGAATGGTTGTCTGGCAACGTCCCGAAGGCCCCGGCTTGTAATTCGTTTGGACACGGCATTCCATGTCCAACTTAATGGTCTTCCTGATTCACTGATCGCAAGCTTCCCGACTGATGTTACGAATGATTTGATGAGAAACACATCGGAGATCGCCATCGCGGTATCGACGGTTCCCCAGACATAGCCCCATTTATCCCCTGTCTCAAGCGCATATTCGTAGTTGTGTCGCGCACTCCAGGTGGAGCCAATAATCGGCACAAATCCCCAGAGACCCTTGGGTGCGGACAGATACGTGCCGTGCGGGCTATCCGCGTAGCATCCGTCCGGGTCCACGCCGCAATAGGCGTACAGGTTGTCGCCACCGTCGGCGCCGGCGGGGTCGACCGTCAGCCAGCGGCCCGCCGCCGTAAAGACATTGGTGACAATTATTATGGGTAGAACGGATTAACAGAATTTGACGGGAGAGAGTTATTAATCTAACAATTCTGCTATCGCATTTAAGAAATAGTGGTATATACTACTGAAGTTTAGATAAACCGTCCGCGGCTCTTTTTTCCAGATGGGTTTTCTGTGCGCATCTTCCTCTAAGCATGTGGGCCGCCTGTCCAGTATGGATGGCG
>CAIYQO010000222.1 GCA_903928345.1 uncultured bacterium
CCCGGCGTCCTCTTCTGGATGCTCCTTGGCCTCATCACCGGCCTCTTCACCCTCACCCGGTCACCCTCCGCGTAGGGGCAAACCCTTGCGGTTGCCCTCCTACGCGGTTGCCCTCCTACGCGGTTGCTCTCTTACGCGGTTGCTCTCTTACGCGGTTGCCCTAAACATCAAACTCACGGTATAACTAAGGCATGACAGACGGCATCGATATCAAACACCCATCCCATCTGCGGGCGCTAGGTGTTTTTGCAATCCTATTACTCGCGGTGCTCTTCCCAGCGCACCCCGTTCAAGCCGCCGGCATCGCTTGGAGCGCCCCCGCGCTCATCACTTCCTCTGACACCGCCTCGCGCCCCAGTGTCGCCATTAGCGCCGACGGCACGATCCACGCCATCTGGTGGGACGCCAAAATCGGCGAGATGTACTCGCACACGCGCGGCGGCGCCGATATGCGCTGGCTCACGCCTGCCCCCATCCCAGCCATCGCCGCCGGCAAACCGGCGGTGGCGCCCCCATTGGGCACGCGCCTGGTCGCCGGCGGCGCAGACATCGTGCACGCGTTCTGGTACACCGCCGGCCAGGAACTCAATGCGGTGACCTACAGAAACAACGCCTGGGGCCCCCTGGAGATGATCGCGGCGGCGGCGGCGGACATGGATGCCTACAGCGATATCAGCGGCACGGTCCACCTCGCCTACGTGCGCACCGTGGATCGACCGGGCAGTCCGGCCGGCGTGTACTACCGCGCATCGACCGAAGCGGGCTGGACGCCCCAGCAGGTGATATTGTCCTCGCCCCTTTTCCTCACCGCGGTGATGACGGATACTGACATCAGCATCGCCGGTGATGCGTCGGGGCGCCTGGTAGTGGCCTGGCAGGTGAATGGCGTCATCGTAGGCTATGCCCGCTCGATCGATCGCGGCGTCAGTTGGCAGACCATCCCGTCCCTCAACGCAGATCAGCCCAGCCAGGCGCAGTTGCCCATCGCCGCCGCCTTCAGCGCTGGCGAATTCGTGATGTTGTGGCGTAGTGCGGATGCGTCCAGTTGTGCATTGACACAGCGCCGCTCCAGCGACGGCGGCGAGACGTGGGACGCGCCCCAAACGGCATTAACCGGCGCTCCGTGGTGCTCGCTCAGCCTGTCGCTCACGTCCGATGACCAGAATCGACTCTGGCTGCTGGGAACGCCTCTTCGCAACAGGGACAGCGCCCCAGGCGCCCTCGGCACGGCGTTAGCGCTGTGGGATCGCACCGCCTGGTTTGCATTACCCAGCGCGGTTCTACCCGCCAGCCCAGAGTTGGATAGTTCGACCGATATCCCGGATTGTCGAGACATCGCCTTGAATGGCGCACTCACAGTCGTCGTGGGCTGCAACAGCAGCGGCGACATCTGGGTTGTGCGATCGACCCAGCCGCTTGCGCAGATCACCTCAGCAACCGACACACCGACCCCGACACTCACACCCGTAGCGACAGCGACTCCCCTGCCCACCGCCACGCCTCCGCCGACTCAAACACCGTCACCCACGCCCACGCATGTGCCGACGCGCGTCCCCACCGCTACGCCATCATCGACGCCGTCGCCCACCGCGACATCCGTGCCAACACCCGCGTTCGACCCCAACGACCCGTTTGCGTTTACTCGACCAGGGCTCAACCTGATCGATATTCTGTTCGTCGTCGCCGCACTCATTGCCACCGGTCTCGTCGTGATCATCATCCACCGTCTCACCCACCCATCATCTGCCACCCACTTTGGCGATGACGACACCTGATCTCCAATCTCTAATCTCTAATCCCAAATCTCTCCAATGATCGACTGGCTCTCCCTTGCGCTGAACGCCGTATGGATCGCCGGCTGCATGCTCGCGTTAGCCGTCCTCAGCATCAGCCAATGGCAGACGCGTCGCGCAAGCGCAAGCGCATCCCCCCCGCTGCGCTTGCGCGACGTGTTGGCGCGTCCGCGCGCCCAGATCGCGCTTTTAGGCGCAGCCATCCTGTTCGGCCTGGGGATGCTGGGCACCTCGTCCGCCTGGTACGAGCAGATTGCCTGGGGTGCCCTGGTGATTGCGTTTTTGGTGCAGACTATTCTGGCATACCGCAAGAGATGGAAGTCGTAAACCACGCCTATCGCCGCGTCGTGACCGTGCTTGTGCGCGACAACACCTTCCAAAGCGGCTGTCTCGTTCTTGAGCTTGCCATGCGCACCTATCGCGACGACCAGCCCATCGATGTGATCATGCGCGAGTACACCGTGGAGAATCACATGCTGCGTATCCAACACAAGCTGGGCTGGGTGACCAAACCCGTGCGAGTGTGCGAGGTGGATGCCGAATGCCCGCAGGACGAGCGGCTGGTCAATCTCACCATCGAATGGGACTTCCAGACGCCGGTCAACCAGTGAGTCGCTGACCCGCACTTCGCGGGCGCCGCATGCGGCATGCCGCAACAAAGACGAGAGCCAGGTGGCCCTCGTCTTTGCGTTTTTCGCCCCTGCGGATCAGAACTCGTCGTAGGCGATCTGCGCCGGCGGCACGCCGAGCTCTTTGAGCATGTCCGTGGCCGCCCGGATCATCAGCGGCGGCCCGCACAGGTAATACTCGATTGCCGTCGGGTCGGGGTGGGTATTCAGATACTCGCGTTGCAGCACCTCGTGGATGAAGCCCGTGCTCCCCGTCCACCGATCCTCCGGCTGCGGCTCCGACAAGGCGACGTGGAACGAGAAGTTGGGGTTCTCGCGCGCCAGTCTCTCGAAGTAGTCCTGGTAGAACAGCTCCTGCAGCGCGCGCGCCCCGTACCAATAGCTCACCCGGCGCTCCGTCTGCTGGGTCTCGAACAGGCTTGCCAGGTGCGACCGCAACGGAGCCATCCCGGCGCCGCCGCCCAGGTACACCATCTCGCGTTGCGTGTTCTTGATCAGGAAGTCGCCAAACGGCCCGATCACGCTGACCCGGTCGCCCGGCTTCAGCCAGAACACATACGACGACCCGACGCCCGCGTAGCAGTCCTGGCCGCGCGGCGGGGTCGCGATGCGCACGTTAAAGCGCACATCCTTATCGGCAGACGGGTTGGTCGCGAACGAGTAGTTGCGCCGGCACGCGGCGCGGTTGGCCGCCGCGTAGTCGAACACGTGGTGCGCCTGCCAGACGTCGGCATACGGCTTCTGGACATCGGCGTCTTTCAGCGTGCGTTCGGGGTAGGCCGGGATGTCGAATTGTAGGTACTGGCCGGGTTTATAGTCTAGCTTCAGCGCATCGCCTTCGGGGGCGAGCACCAACTCCTTGATGAATGTCGCGACGTTGTCATTGCTGACGACGCGGAAGGTGTAGGTCGTGGGCGGCTTGATCACCCCCAGCCCGCCAGCGGACTTCAGGTTGAAGAACAGCTTACCCTCCTGCTCGCGCACCTGATACGTCTTCAGCGCGACGCACACGGGCGGACGTTGCGGCGATCCATCCCGGATGTCGTAGCGGCCGTTGTGCTTCGGGCACTCGATCAGCGTCCCCTTCACAAAGCCATCGGCCAGGTGGGTGTTGCCGTGTGTGCACAGGCCGTCGCTGGCGTACAGCCGGTTATCCGCCGTCCGGTAGATCGCGTAAGAGTTGCCCTCGTGGTCGAAGCGGATGACGTCCTCACGCTTCAACGCGTCGCTCACGCACACCTCGATCCACCCATCTGCTGCGGCCATGGCGCCCGTGGCCGTGAAAATCATCGCGGTCGAGGGCGCTTCCGCGGGGTTAGACGCGGTGGGCAGCTTGCGCCTGATATAGAAGCCGGGGTCTTTCGCCATGCGCAAAACGGCCGGGACGATCTCGCGATACGCTTCGATGATCCCGTTATAGGGCGTCGGCATGTCGGCCTTCACCACGTCGTGCAGCTTCGGCAGGGCGTGAAATGGCACGAGCGGGAACATGTGATGCTCGACGTGATAGTTCATGTTGAGGTACAGGAAGCGGTTGATCGGGTTCATGTACACCGTGCGGCAGTTCAGGCGGTGGTCGAGGACGTTCTCCGCCAGCCCCACGTGCTGGGTGTAGCCGTAGATCACCATCAGCCAC
>CAIYQO010000223.1 GCA_903928345.1 uncultured bacterium
ATCCATACTGGACAGGCGGCCCACATGCTTAGAGGAAGATGCGCACAGAAAACCCATCTGGAAAAAAGAGCCGCGGACGGTTTATCTAAACTTCAGTTAGCAGTTCGGTGCTCGTTTCCCCGGCCATCGTTTCCGCCGCCACCGGGATGGGGCTGCTCGCCGAATTCGAAGTGGACGGCCGCGTGCTGATGATCTACCACGGCGCGGAGGAGCATCCCGAGGCGCGCGGCATTCACCTGGACGGCGAAACGCTGGCGCTGGCGGCCTCGCCCGCCGAGTCGCCGGTGCACGCGCGGGTGGTGCATCCGCACGAGCGCATCCACCACTTGCACAAAGGGGCGGGCAAGCGTCATCGCGTGGATTGGGGCGTCCTGCATCCGGGGCGCGTGTGGACGGAGATCCTCGCCCGGCTGCGCAACCTCAACGCCGTCACCTGGCGGCTGGTCTTCTTCACCGCGTTGCTGATCCTGGTGGGCACGGTGGTCTTCTCCCTCAGCATGGGACTCCCCCCGCTCACCGCGCTCTACTTTGTCATCACCACCGTGTCGACCGTCGGTTATGGCGATATCAGCCTGGCGGATAAAACACCGCTGCTGAAAGTCTACGGCATCCTGCTCATGATCGGCGGCGCCGCGCTGATCGCCAATTTGTACACCCTTATTGCCGACTTCGTGCTCACCGCGCGCATGGAGTACCTGATGGGCCGCCGGCGCGTGAAGCTGCGCGACCACGCCATCGTGGTGGGGCTGGGCGCCACCGGCAACCGGGTGGCGCACGACCTGCACCGCCTGGGCGTGGACGTGGTGGCGATCGAGGCCAGCGACGACGGGGAAAACGTCTCCTCCGCCCGCGCGATCTTCCCGGTCATCATCGGCAACGCCACGCGCAAATCGATCCTGGAGATGGCCGGGCTGGCGGACGCGGCGGTGCTCATCACCACCACCCACGACCCCATGCTCAACCTGAGCGTGGCGCTGCACGCCCGCGAAGTGCGCCCGGGGTGCAAAATCGTGGTCTTCACCCCGGACGCCGAGTTGGCGGAGACCTTCACCAACCTCGGCTTCCACTTCGTGCTCGGCGCGGCGGTGGTGGCGGCGCCCGCTTTCGTGGACGCCGCGCTCTACCCGAACGTGGAAACCTCTTTCCGCGCCGGTGACACCACCGTGCTCATCAGCCGGCTGGCGCTGGACCCCGACTCCCCGCTGGTGGGGCGTACGGTGCACGCCTGCGGCAAAGAGCTGGGCGTGGCGCCGCTGCTCGACGAGAGCCTGCACTTCCTCGCGCCCAACTCGGTACTGAAAGCCGGGCAGCGCGTCGTGGTGCTGCTCGCCCGCGAGAAGGCCGACATTTTGCAGGCCCCGACGACGACGTAGCGTACCGCCGGCGTCGGTGTATAATGTACAATGACGGTAGTTATTACCGTATACTATAATGACGGTGCTTACGAAAACAAAATAGAGGGTCGCCATGAAGCGATTTAGTCTGTGGTGGTGGTTTGTGGTAATATCGATGCCCGCGAGTGCCATTGTGCTTCTGGGCATTTGTATATTTGGTCTAGCAGAGATACGATCGGGTCAGCATGTAAGTGATGGGATATATGCTCTGCTGGTTGGCATTATGTCACTCATCATTTGTACGCGATCTTGGTTGTCAATACGAAATAGGCTGTAGCCTCTGTTTTTCGACCTGCCGATAAATCGGCAGGCTA
>CAIYQO010000224.1 GCA_903928345.1 uncultured bacterium
AACCGAGCGACAGCCCCCACACGGAGCGGACGCAGGACCCACTATCGCTGGCGGGAGGAAGACCGAGCGCTCGCGGCGAAATTATCAAAACTTCAGGGTAGAGGAAGGCGGCGCCGGTGGTGAAGCCCGGCACGTCGGCATCCGACCAATCGGTCAGCGTCAGCAGGTGCGCCAGCAGCAGCGTCACATGCGGCGTGACGCGCGCCGACCATCCCGGCGGGCAGGCCGTGAGATCCGCCAGCATGGTACTCAGCGCGGCAAAGGCCGGCGGGTGTGTGGACCACGGCGTGCCAGGGCGCACCGGCAACGGCGGGGTGAGGCTGAACTGCAGCGTGAGACGGAGGAACGGGCCGCCGACGCCATGCCACCGGTGCGGTACGCCGGGTGCGTGCAGCGTCACCTGCCCGGGCGTCACCAGTTGGGATTGCCCCGCGGTCCAGCACTCCGCCATCCCGTGCAGCAGTAGTTGCCCCTCGTACAGCGGGTGCTGGTGCTCGCGGGTCGCTGAGCGTAATACGGGGCCGAAGGCGCGCAGGATCACCTGATGGTTCCCCAGCACCACCGACCGCGTCAGGTGTGTGACCAGGTGGCAGCAGCGCGCGATCTCTTCCTGCGTATACGTGACGCCGCCGGGGAAGATCGGGCCGTGTTTGGTTGACATGGGCGTCATCGGGTGCACACCTCGGGAGTCGGGCGTTATCAGAGTTATCATACGCTCAGGGCGCGTCCGCTAAACACGACCCCCAATATGGATTGCCTGGCGCAATAGTGCAAGAAAGTTGGCCCGAGCGTTCGCTCATTTCTTGCATAGGCCGGGTATATTAACTTTGGACTACCGGTGAGCCCCCCCACTCGCCTGCCAACCGCTGGAATGCACGTGTTCGCGGGCACCGCGCCCCTTGCACCACGGGAGACCTGCATGTCGTTGGTAATGCGCCTGCGCGAAAAGCCGACCCCGACCGGGCATCCGCACCACACCACCCTACCTTTGCCATCTACCGCCGCGCTACGCGTCGTGCGGTAACCAGCTTCGCGATCGGGGGAACGCGAAGCATACGGGGGCGCCACACGGCGCCCCCGTGTTGTCTCAGGCGGCCCCTGCTGACACCGCGCCCCACCCGTGCTAAACTATGCTTATCTCGCTACGGAACGACGGGGGTTGCTATGTCGCTCGAGACGAACGGTTGCTGGTCCGATGTCATTGTCGCCGACGGCGAGGAGAGGATCCTCACCTATCGCACCGGCATGGTGGTGTATGAGGAGTCGCTGACGAAGGGGCGCTTCGTGGCGCGCGGGTGGAACGGCGCGGGGTTTGTGAACTTCTACGACGGCCGCATCGACCCGACGAACGTGCCGCTGCCGCAGGCGTTCCGGCTGGAGATCGACGGGCAATTCCTCGGCGACGCATGGGAGTGGGTCTCCTTCGAGCGCCGTGACGACGATCAGCCCATCCCCGCCATGCCGCGTCCGTTTCAGCTTCACACCATCGTCACGCTGCGGCACGCCGTGCGCCCGATCACCGTGGAGGTGCACACGGGGCTGGATGGCTCGGCGGTGCTCACCCGCTGGCTGGCAGTGACGAACACCGCGGAGCGCCCGGCGGCGCTGGCGACGGCAGCGAGTTGGAGCGGGGTGCTGCAGCGCACCCAGCGCTGGCGCGCCCACCTGCCCGCCGACGCCGCGCTGTACTCGCTGGGCTATTTCGGCGCCACCACGTGGGGGCATGAAGGCGATTTTCAGTGGGTCGATCTGCCGCAGGCCGGCTATCAGGTGGCGGGCCGCTTCCGCCACGACCGGCACCGCCATCCCCTCTTCGTGCTGCGCAACAACGCGACGGGCGAGCATTTCATCGGCCAATTCGCCTGGTCGGGCGGGTATCGTTTTGACTTCGACCTGGACGGCGGCGACGGGGAGGCCCCCGCCGTGCTCACCTTCGCCGTCGGGCCGGATGCCCCCGCCCCGCAGCGCGTGCTGGCGCCGGGCGAGACGATCACCACGCCGGAGCTGCACCTGGGGGTGACCTTCGGCGACCTGGACGCGGCGGTGAACGCCATGCACGCGCACGTCAGGCGCAGCGTCATCATGGCGCAGCCCCGGGGCCGTGGCGGCTGGGTGGAGAGCGGCATCGGGCCGGAGCTGGAGATCACCGTCGCGCAGGTGCACCACGCCATCGACGCCGCGGCGGAGTTCGGCGCGGAACTCTTCTTCATCGACGCCAGTTGGTACGCCAAGCCCAACAGCCATTGGTGGAACACGGTGGGCGATTGGTCGGTGGACCGCGAACGCTTCCCGGACGGCCTGGCGCCGTTCCGCGACAAGGTGCACGCCCACGGCATGTTGTGGGGGCTGTGGATGGACGCCGAACGCATCGCCCCGGAGAGCGCCGTCGCCAAAGCGCACCCCGACTGGCTCGCGGCTGCGCACGACGGCCCCGGACGGCTGGGTGACCAGCTCGACCTGACGAACCCGGACGCCGCCGCCTGGATGGAGGCGCAGATCGCGCGGGTGATCGAGGAGAACGAACTCGATTTCTTCCGGCTGGACTACAACACCTCGGGGCTGGCCTTCGCGCAGACCCGCCGCGGTGAATACGTGGAAAGCGCCTTCTGGCGCTACTACGAGGCGCAATACGCGGTCTACGACCGGCTGCGCGCGCGCTTCCCGCAGGTCGTCTTCGAGAATTGCGCCAGTGGCGGCGCGCGCACCGATTTGGGCATGGTGCGTCGCTTCAGCCATACCTGGGTGACGGACTGGCAGATCGCCCCACGCGCGTTCTCTATTACCAATGGCATGACCATGGCGCTGCCGCCCGAGCACGTCGACCGCCTGCTCGGTGGGCAGAGCGGGCACACGACGGCGGAATTCGAATTCCAGGCGCGCCTGCTCCTCTTCGTGCGTCCCACCATCGGCTTCCCGTTCCCGCTGGGCGCGCAATGGAACCCGCTGATGCTGGCGCGGATGCGCCACCTGGTCGCACTGTACAAAGAGTTCGTGCGCCCCTTCCAGACGGAGAGCCGCATCTACCACCACACCCCCGTCGTCGCCAGCGGCGAGCCGCGCGGGTGGGGCGTGCTGGAGCTGGCCTCCGCCGATCGCACGCGCGCCATCTGCGGCCTCTTCCAGCTCGCCGCGCCCACCACGCCGGAGTATACCGTGCGCCTGCGCGGCCTGGATTGCGCGCGTCGCTATCGCGTCACCTTCGACAACGCCGGCCAGAGCTGCGAGGTGGACGGCGTGACGCTGATGCAGCAGGGGCTGACGATTCGGCTGGCCGGCGCGCTGACCTCGGAGTTGCTGCTGGTGGAAGCGGTGTAGCGCGACGGACTGCCGACAACGCGCGCGATCCGTGTTATAATGAGAGCACCTGTTTGCAGCACTGGGGAGAACATGGGCTCGCGCTCGGATGAATTGCGGAAACGGCTGGAAGCGTTGAACGGCGGCCCGTTGGCGAAGCCGCCGAAGGCGGACGCGCCGCGGGCAGTGACGCGTGCCGTGCCGTCGGTGGAGCCCTTGTCGCGCCAGCCCATCCAGTTCAGTCGCACGCTGCCGCACACCGTCGCCCCGCCGACCTTCGGGTCGCTGCAGTTGGACAAGATCGTCCGCCTGGAAGACGCCGTGACCGGGGAGGAAGTAACCGTGGAGCCCCACGGGCGCGCCTTCGTCGTCACCACGGTCGTGCGCGAGCTGGGCGGCAACTGGGGGCCGACGCTCGCCTCGCTGCAGCGCTTGCTCACCACGCCCGATTCCCCCCTGCAGCACCACTTCGCCGCCCACGGCGCCCCCGTCGCGCCGGAGGACCTGCTCTTCGTCGACCTGGAAACCACCGGCCTCGGTTCCAGCCCGCTCTTCCTCATCGGCACGCTGACCTGGGAGGGCGAGGAGCTGGTGGCGCGGCAATACCTGGCCCGGCACTACGGCGAGGAGGCGGCGGTGACGAAGCTGTTCGCCGATCTCATGCGCACGAAACGGTTGCTGGTTACCTTCAACGGGAAGAGCTTCGACCTGCCCTATGTACGCGTGCGCGCCGCGGCGCACCGCATCCGCCTGGGGCCGGAACTGCTCCACTTCGACCTGCTGCACGTCTGTCGCCGCCACTGGAAGGGCCGCCTGCCCAACTGCAAGCTGCAGACGCTGGAGCTGCACGTCTGCGGGCGGGCGCGCACGGGAGATATCCCCGGCAGCGAGATCCCCGACGCCTACCACGCCTATGTGCGCACGGAGAACGCCGCCGCCCTCGTCGATATCCTGCACCACAACCTGCTCGACCTGGTCACCATGGCCGAGTTGCTCACCCGCCTGCCGTCACCCTGATGGATGTCGCCGCCTTTGTAGAGGAACTGTTGCACGCCCCCACGTATGCGGACCAACTGGTTCACTTGCGCGCGGAGCCTGCGCGTGCCGCGCGGTATGCCGACCCGGCGGTGCCGCTGCCGGACGTGGCGGTGCGCTTCCTCGCCGCGCGCGGCATCCCGCACCTCTACTGCCACCAGGCCGACGCCTGGGATGCGGTGCAGGGGGGCGCCCACGTCGTGGTGGCCACCGGCACCGCCAGCGGCAAGTCGCTGTGCTACACGCTGCCCCTGCTCGACCTGCTGGCGCGCGATCCCACCGCCACGGCGCTGCTGCTTTTCCCTACCAAGGCGCTCTGCCAGGATCAGGCGCGGCGGCTGCAGGCGGCGCTGCACGACGCGGGGCTGGAGATCCTCACCGGCGTCATCGACGGCGACACCCCCGCGGCCACCCGCCGCTCCCTGCGTGACCATGCGCGGGTGATCCTCACCAACCCGGACATGCTCCACGCGGGCATGCTGCCGCGGCACGCGCGCTGGGCCACCTTCCTCTCCCGGCTGCACCTGCTGGTGCTCGACGAATTGCACGTCTACGCGGGCATCTTCGGCTCCAACGTGGGCAACCTCTTCCGCCGCGTCGCCCGCCTCTGCGCCCACTACGGCAGCGCGCCACAATACATCGCCTGCTCGGCGACCATCGGCAACCCGCGGGGGTTGGCGGAAGCACTCACCGGGCAGCCGTTCACCTGCCTGGATACCGACGGCTCCCCGCGTGGGGTGCGCAGCTACCTCTTCTGGAACCCGCCGGTCCTCCGCCACCGCGTGTCGCGCAGCCGGCGCAGCGCCAACGTGGAGGCGCAGGAGCTGATGGCGGCGCTGGTGCAGCGCGGTGTGCGCACCATCACCTTTTCCAAGGCGAAGATGACCGCGGAGCTGATCCACCGCTATGTCAGCGACGCCTTGCGGCACACCGCGCCGGGGCTGATCTCCCGCCTCGCGCCGTACCGCGGCGGTTTCCTGCCCGAGGAGCGGCGGGAGATCGAGCGCCGCCTCTTCGCCGGCGACCTGCTCGGGGTGAGCACCACCCGCGCGCTGGAGCTGGGCATCGACGTGGGCGGACTGGATGCCAGCATCCTGGTCGGCTACCCCGGCACGCTGGCGGCTTTCTTTCAGCAGGGCGGGCGCGCCGGGCGCGGGGTCGACGACGCGCTGGTGGTGCTCGTCGGGCTGGACACCCCGGCGAACCAGTACGTGATGCGCCATCCGGAGTACCTGTTCGCGCGGCCCATCGAGCAGGCGGTGGTGGACATGGACAACCCCTACGTGCTCACCGGGCAGTTGCGCTGTGCCGCGCAGGAGCTGCCGCTGGCGGACGGCGAAGTGCCCGCCTTCGGCGCCGCCGCCCCGCTGGTGCTGCGCCTGCTGGAGGAGAACCTGAAGGTGCGCCACCTGGGCGACCGCTGGTACCACGCGACGACGGAGATCCCCCAGCACGCCGTCTCGTTGCGCAGCTACAACGACGCCAACGTGGTCATCGAGGACGCCGACACCGGACGCATCCTGGGCGAGTTGAACAAATTCGACGCGCCGCCCATCCTGCACCCCGAGGCGATCTACCTGCACAACGGGGACACCTACCGCGTGCTCTCCCTCGACCTGGAGCGCAATATCGCCCGCGTGGTGCGCGTGGAGACGGACTACTACACGCAGCCAATCGGCGGCACCGACATCAACCATATCGATCACCCGCTGCGCGAGAAACCCTTCGGCACGGGTCGCGCCTATTGGGGCGAGGTGACGGCGCGCTTTCAGACCCACGGGTATGAAAAGCTACGCTTCTACGAACTGGACGCCCTTTCGCGCCACGGGGTGGAGCTGCCCCCCTTTTGGCTGGAAACGATGGGGCTGTGGGTGGTGCCGTCGGAGCCGTTGCTGGGGGCGGTGCGCGCGGCGAACCTCGACCCGCACAACGGCCTGCGCGGTATCGGCTACGCCATGCGCATGTTGCTGCCCCTCTTCATGACGTGCGACACACGGGACTTTTCGCACTCCGTGGGTGCGGTGAACGCCCCCTGGCAGGCGCTCTTCATCTACGAGCGCTACCCGCTCGGGTTGGGCTTCACGCAACTGGCGTATGAACGGCTGCACGAAATCCTGCCCGCCGTGCGCCGGACCATCGTGCAATGCCCGTGTGCCGATGGCTGCCCCTGTTGCGTGGGGAAACCGTTGCGCGGGGAGCTGGTGTGGAATCCCGAGCGCGGCGAGGCGGCGATTCCGAGCAAGGCCGCCGCGCTGCTGATCCTCGACGGCCTGCTGGCGGGCGACCTCGACTGCCCCGACCTCGCCACCGGCACGGACAGCGCCGCCGCGAATGAACTCCGCCTGGAGCAGGCGCTACGCCGCCGCCTGGAGCGTGAGCGCGAGCCGCAATTGCCGCACCCCATTGCCCCGCGCGTGGAGACGCGGTATCCTGATCCCGAGCCGGCCGCGGAGTTGCCGAAGCCCGACGTCACGCGCCGCCTCGAACACCGCCGCGACTTCGGCAAGGCGCTGCGGGCCAAACTGGCCGGCCAACCGGCGCCGACCGAACCGGAAGCGCCCGCGGTGCCCCCGGCGCCGCCCGTCCTGCCGGCGCCGCGCCCCATGGGCGACGACCTGGCGGCGCGGGCGCGACGGATGAAACGGGATATCGGAGGCGCTGATGGCTGATCGACCCGAGATGTGCGCCGGGCGGCGCCACCCTCATCCCCCCGGCCCCCTTCTCCCGAGTGGTGCGAGGATAACCTGGGAGAGGGGTCGGGGGGTGAGGGCGCATCCTGTACGCCTTCCAATAACCTGAATTTTGACGCTTTGCAACCGGCATAAGGAGCCCTATGGACGCCGCAACCTTCCTGGCCCGCTTAGAAAATCACGAGTACTTCGACCACCAGGTGGTGCATGTCGAGGCCATTCCCGCGCGGCCGCCGGTCTTTGCCGACGTGCCGGGGGGGCTGCATCCGATTATCCACGACACCCTCAGCATGCAGGGCATCGAGTGCCTGTACCAGCACCAGGCGGACGCCATCGCGGCGGTGCGACGGGGGGAGTCGATCGTCATCGTCACCGGCACCGCCAGCGGCAAGACGCTCTGCTACAACATCCCCGTGGTAGAGACGCTCATCGCGGACCCGCACGCCACCGCGCTGTACCTGTTCCCCACCAAAGCGCTCACCCAGGACCAGTTGCGCGGCATCGGCGCCTTCCGCGCGCCGGAGCGCGAGCTGGCCTTCCTCGCCGGGGCCTACGACGGCGACACCCCGCAGAACCTGCGCCGCAAGCTGCGCGACGGGGGGCAGGTGATCCTGACCAACCCCGACATGCTGCACCAGGGCATCCTGCCCCAACACGCGCGCTGGAACCGCTTCTTCTCCCACCTCAAATACATTGTCCTCGACGAAGTGCACGCCTACCGCGGCGTCTTCGGCTCGCACCTGGCGAACGTGTTGCGCCGCGTGGCGCGGGTCTGCGCGCATTACGGCGCCAACCCGCAGTTCATCTGTTGTTCGGCAACCATTGCCAACCCGCGCGAACACGCGGAGCGCATCTGCGGCACCCCGATGACCCTCATCGACCGCGACGGCTCCCCGCGCGGCGCCAAGCAGTTCGTGCTGTGGAACCCGCCTCCGCTGGAGACCGCCGCCACCGGCGCCCCCGAGCAGTGGCGCGTGGGCGGCGACCGCAAAAGCCCGCTATGGGAAGCCGTACACCTGATGACCTCGCTGGTGAAGGAGGGCGTGCAGACCATCGCCTTCGTGCGCACGCGGCTGGCGGCGGAGGTGATCTTCAAAAACACGCGCGAGCAACTGCGCCACGTCTCCCGCCGCCTTGCGGACTCGGTGCACGCCTACCGCGGCGGCTACCTGCCGGAAGAGCGGCGGGAGATCGAGCGGCGGCTGGTGAGCAAGGAACTGCTCGGGGTGGCCAGCACCAACGCGCTGGAGCTGGGCATCGACATCGGCAGCCTGGACGCCTGCCTGCTGGTCGGCTACCCGGGCACCATCGCCAGCCTGTGGCAGCAGGCCGGGCGCGCCGGGCGCGGGCGCGAGGAGGCGCTGGTGGTGCTCATCGGGCAGAATGCCCCCATCGACCAGTACCTGATGACGCACAGCCGCTACCTCTTCGCGCAGAACCCCGAGCAGGCGGTGATCGACCCGGACAACCCGCACATCACCGTCGGCCATCTCAAGTGCGCCATGCACGAATTGCCGCTCACCGACGCCGACGCCGCGCGCTTCGGCGACATCGCCCCGCTCCTCCTGGAACTGCTCGAGGAGGACCAGGTGGCGCGGCGCATCGATAACGTGTGGTACTGGGCGCACAGCAGCTATCCCGCCACCGACGTGAGTCTGCGCAACATCGCCGGACCGGTCTACACCATTCAGGACGAAACCGCCGCCGCGAAGGTGATCGGCACGCTGGACGAGATCAGCGCGCTGGCGCAACTGCATACCCACGCGGTGTATCTGCACGCCGGGGAGACGTACTTCGTCGTGCACCTCGACCTGGAGCAGAAGATCGCCCACGTGGAGCGCAAGGAGCTGGACTACTACACGCAGTCGGTGCAGGTGTCGCAGATCCGCATCGACGCCACCGAGGAGAGCAGCGAGACGCGCGGCACCACGCTGGCCTTCGGCGACGTGACGGTGACGACCACCATTCCGATGTTCAAGAAGATCCGCTACCACTCGCGTGAGAGCCTGGGCTACGAGGCGCTGGAATTGCCCCCGCAGTCGCTGGAGACGGTGGCCTGCTGGCTGGTGCCGCCCGAGGGCGTGGTCACCGCCCTCGCGGCGCGGCAACTACTCGTCGGCGAGGCGCTCATCGGCCTGGCGAACGTGTTGGTGGAGGTGGCGCCGATGTATGTGATGTGTGACACGCAGGACATCGGCGCGGTGGTGGATGCGAGCTGCCTGGGCCGCGACGCCCTCTTCGTCTACGACCGTTACCCCGGCGGCATGGGCTACGCCAAGCGCTGCCTGGAGCGTATGCCCGAACTGCTGGCGACGGCCCTCGCCGTCATTCGCGAATGCAGTTGCCTGGACGGCTGCCCGTCGTGCGTGGGCAGCGCCGTGCCCGCCTTCGCCCTCACCGACCTGGACAGCGCCGTCCGCGGCCGCATCCCGGACAAAACGGCGGCGCGGGTGCTGCTGGAGATGCTCTGCTCGTAATAAAAATAGAGCAATAATACATTGAAATTGATATTCAATGTCAGGTAAAATTAGTAGGTTGACTACTACATTATTTGAGCGATCCACCTGCCTTGTAATAAAAGAATAATTGGTTCTGCTCAATCTTTTGCTGTTTATCGTGCCAATTCGCAGAGGCTTTAATTGTTGCAGAAGATACACCACCGATAGAACCAGGATTTTTGCATATATGTTTGCGACAATAGTTGTCTGTGCCAATGCCACCCCAAGAAAAGATCCAGCTGTATAGATAGGATTAGTAAGAGCTGTCGTTAGTAATTCAGATAAGTATCGGTTAGATCGTACCTGTTCCTCGATTGTCGCAATCTCAGGAGCTACCTTTTGATAATACAGCAAGTCAGCTTCTTTGATGAATTCGTCACTCCATTGGGCTGACCGAATAGCGTCTGCATAATCTATTGTTGCCGCGCGAAAGCGCTGAAGTGGCGTACCTAGCTCTTGCCGAATATTAATAATCTCAGCAACAGTAGCATTTTCAAAATGCGGTAGACGTTGTAACAGATTCAAAGCAATTCCGGAAACCTTTCCTTTTTGCAGGTCTGCATCAGATAGTTTAAATTCGCTTATAGATAAGAATGACTCTAGTAGACGGCTCGCTTCTTCGTCGTACATTGGATATGTCGACGCATTTGAAGCAGCACCAATCAAAGCATTCATATAATCTGAAATCATCGTTTCTGTATACTGTTCTGGGTCAGATGCGTGTAGTCCGAATATTTCTAATTCGACAAGGCCAGCATTCACTGCATCTACTAAACCTTCAGCACCAGCTTCGATTACAAGGCTAACCATTTTTTCTTTCAATTCAACTGACATTGTGTCAAATCCTTTATCAAGCTCGCGAAATGCCACTTGTGCCTGTGCTGGAGCAGTGCGGCGTTGTTTGCGAGGCATACTAATATACTTAGGACTTTCGCTTATGCACACCCCACCGCCGTAATAGTAGGATTGCGGAGTTCGTTTTTCAGATAGTCGTGCCATAACGCCGCAGACGCCTCATACAATGACGTGCCGATCGCCCGCGCGCGCAGGCACAACGCGACCC
>CAIYQO010000225.1 GCA_903928345.1 uncultured bacterium
CGGAGACTACGAAAGCCCCATTCATGGGGCGCAGCCGGTAGCCCGACGATTTATCGTCGGGTCGGAACGCAGACAAGCCATTATTGTAAGTTGACGCCTATGCCCCCGGCTCCCTTCCCCCGTAACGTCCTGTGACGGGGGAAGGGTCGGGGATGGGGGGCGCGCCGGGAGGCGCGGTACGGGAAAGTGAACAGGGATTGGGCTCGTAGTAGGTTCGCAGCGCAGCAAGAACCGTTATTTCCTCACATCTTCGATGTGAGGGACGCGCCTTGCTCCGCTGCGTCGCTACTACGAGCCCTAACTCCGTACCTGCCGTGTCAGAACTGGTAGTACAAAAACACCGTCGGTTGCCAGTTGATGACCAGGTACATGAGGAAGAGGGCGGCGGCGTAGGCGAGGGCCCAGCGGCGGCGTTGGGGGAGGTGCCATTGCCAGGGCTCGGGGATGACATTCACGGCGAGCAGGCCGCCGAGGCACAGGAGGGCCAGCGGCAGCGGTACGTCCCAGCGCAGCCGGGAGACGTCGAAGAGGCGCGCGAACCAGGTGAGGGCATCGGGCAGGGTGGCGGCGCGGAAGAAGACCCACCCGAGCACGACGAGGACGAAGGTGACCCCGCGGTAGAGCGCGGCGGGCAGCCGTTTCCAGAGCGGCGCGCCGATCTTGTCCACGACGAGCAGCGTGCCGTGCCAGGCGCCCCAGATGACGAACATCCAGCTCGCCCCGTGCCACAGGCCGCCGAGGAGCATCACGATGAGCAGGTTGACGTTGGCACGCCAGGGGGCGACGCGCGAGCCGCCGAGGGAGAAGTACAGGTAGTCGCGCAGCCACGAGGACAATGAGATGTGCCAGCGGCGCCAGAAGTCGCTGATGCCGGCGGCGATGTAGGGGCTATTGAAGTTCGCGGGGATGCGCAGGCCGAAGAGGTAGCCGAGTCCCATCGCCATGTCGCTGTAGCCGGAGAAGTCGAAGTAGAGCTGGAAGGTGTAGCCCAGCGCGGCGCCCCACGCGCCGGGCAGCGAGAGGCCGGCGACGTTTTGCAGCAGCGGGTCGACCAGGCGCGCCAGCGTGTCGGCGACGAGCACCTTTTTCGCCAACCCCACCACGAAGAGTCCCACCCCGCGCGCAATGTTGTCCTCGCGCGGTGGGCCGTCGATGGCCTCCAGGTCCTCCTCGATCTGCCGGTAGCGCACGATCGGGCCGGCGACGAGCTGCGAGAAGAGGGAGACGTAGGCCAGGTATTCCCACAGGTTGCGCGTGGGCTTCACCCGCCCCGCCGCCGTGTCGCAGATGTAGGAGATGGTGTGGAAGGTGTAAAAGGAGATGCCGATCGGCAGGATGATGTGCAGCCACGGCGCGTACGGCCCGCCGGGGAAGTGGTTCACCGTGCCGGCGAAGAAGTTGTAGTACTTGAAGAAGCCGAGGATGGACAGGTCGACGGTGATGGCGAGGACCATCCACGCGCGGCGCACGGCGACGCGCGGCGCGGCGACGATGGCCAGCGCCACGAAGAAGGAGACCAGGCTGGAGAAGAGCAGCAACCCGCAGAAGCGCCAGTCCCACCAGCCGTAGAAGACGTAGCCGCTGAGCGCCAGGATAACGTAGCGGGCATCCTTCCCCTTTGCCAGCCAGAAGAGGGTGAAGACGATGGGCAGGAAGACGAGCAGGAAGATGGTGGAGTTAAAGACCACGTTCGTCCTCCTGCAGCAGGGCGGCGAGCCGCGCGGCGCCGGGGGGCGACGGGTGCACGGAATCGTACCAGTTCTGCCGCGGGTCGCCGTAGCGCCGGCCGTCGAGCACGTCGGAGAGGTGTACCCGGTAGCGCCGCGCCACGTCGGTCAGGTAGGTGCGCAACTCGGCCAGCCGCTGCGGGTAGGTCGTCTCCTTGCTCAGCGTCGCGTCCGCCGTGGGCTGGAAGGCAGTGATCCACAGATGCACGCGCGCGTGGTCGGCCATGGCTTCCGCCAGCAGCGTTTCCAGGCTGGCCTTCGCCTCCGGCGCCAGCCCGTGCATCCCCTTGAAGACGTCCAGGTAGACGCTCAAGCGGTCCGTGTACTGCTTCTCCCAATCGTAGGTGCCCGCGGCGACGGTGCGGTCGCGGTCGTAGTATTGGATCAACCCGTCGGGGTCGTAGCCGTATTCGGCTGAGCGCAGGGGGATGGCGGCGGCGGGGTCGGCGTGGCGCAGCAGCGCGGGGAGGGTGCGCGCCATCTGCAACGCGTAGTTGATGGAGTAGACGCGCTGCGCGGTGTTGAGCTGGTCGTGGAACGTTTTGGGCTGCTCGATCATCGTGTAGAGCGGTTTGATGGCGCGCAGCTCTTCAGTCGGGCCGTAGTCGATGGGGTTGAAGGCGGCCACGTCGAGGCCGATGAGCAGGTAGTGCGGCGCGCCGAAGCGCGACTTCACATAACGGTACGCCGCCAGATTGTCGGGATTCTTCGCGTTGGGCACGCCGAAGTTGAAGACGCGGCCGTGGGTGGTGAAGGCGGTAGGGGGCAGCTTCATCACGCGGCTAGAGCCGAGGATGAGCCCGTCGATGTGCCCGTGCCCCAGCGCGGCATAGCGCTGTACCAGCACCAGCTTTTGCAGGCGGCAGATCTCCCCCTTATTGGCGTCGAGCGGCTGCCGGTCGCGCTGCAGGAATTCATACCCGGGGTCGATGTACAGCGCCGCCAGCAGATACGCCGCCGCACACACGGCCAGGCTGACGAGCAGGGTTCGTAGAAAACGCATGGGAGCCGATTCCCGCTTTCGCCGGACGGGGGGTTAGAAGTCCGCATCCGCTTTTGGTGGTTTCGGCGGCGGGGGGGTGGTTTCCTCTTGCGGCAGGGTGGCCATCTCGCGCATCAGGTCGGCGAAGGCGGCTTCGCGCTCCTGCTGTTTCAGGCGCAGCTCCGCGATGCGCTCGCGGGTCTCACGCACCGCTTCGATGCCCGCCCAGACCACCATCGCCCCGGCGAGCGCGTCGGGCAACCACGCCACGTCGGGGCGCATGAAGTCGGACACGCCGTGGAAGATGGCGGCCAGACCGAGGAAGATGACATAGCCGCGATAGCGCCCGATGACTTGCAGGAAGAAGTGCACGAGCAGCAGCAGCAAGCCGCTGACCAGGAAGCTCCAGGCCATGACCGACGCATGGGCTTGGTTCACCGCTGCCTCCTTTCCCAGGGCGATTTCATGCGGGACATGCCGCGGTAATATTGTACTCGATTACGGATAAGCGTTGGCGCGTGTTGAGAAAAAAGTGCGGTACACGGCCGCGGTTGTCACACGCTCACCCCCAGGGCCAGCGCGCCGGGGGGCAGCGGGTCGAGGGCGGTGTCTTCCAGCGTGGCCCATTCCACCGGCACGTTGGTGTGTAAGGCCAGCGGCTGCGGGGCGTCGGTGGGGTTCCACACCGCCACGCCGAAGCGTGTCGCGCTGTGATAACTCTTGGCCACCAGGTGCGGGTTGCCGAGTTGCAGGCCGTCGGTGTCGGTGAAGCGCCCGGTGAGGAAGGGGTCGGCGTACGTTTCCAGCAGCGTGATGACTTCGCGCACGAAGGTGCGGAAGGCGGGCGGGGTGGTGCTGATGGGCTGGTGCTGCCAGTTGATGGCGAAAAAGAGGCGGAACCCCATCACCACCGCGAACTTCACCCGGTCATACTCCGGCCCGTTAAGGTATTGCGTGGTGATGATGTATTCGGGGAAGGTGTAGCGGAACAGTTCGCCAAAGTTCTGCCCGCCGTGGTGCACGCCGGCGCCGAAGGGGATGGTGAAATCGAAGGGCTGCAGGCCGGCGTCGTTGATATACTCGCTGGCGAGGGCGATCTCCGGGTTGCGGCGCTTGGCGATTTCGCGGCAGGCCATGCCCAGGCGCACGCGGTCGGTGTAGGCCTCGCAGGGATATTCGTGCGGGTGCTCCTCGCTGAAGCACAGGTAGCCGGGGAAACCGGCCAGCCGGTCGAGGTAGATGCAGTCGGCGCCGAGGTCGAGCACGTAACTCACGCGATCGAGGATCGCTTCCTGCCACTCCCGCGTCGACAGGCAGGCGTCGACGAGTTGGTGCTGCGCGGACATCGGCAGCACGGTGCTCTGCCCGGGCCAGGTGAAGGTGTCGGCCAGTTCGTCGCCATAGGGGTCGCGCATGCTCACCGCGGGGCCGCACGCGGCGTAAAAGGCGGAGTTGCGCGTCATCTGCACCGCCTGCAGGTAGAGCATGGCGCGCGCGCCGGTGCGCTGCACCGCCGCCACCGCGGCGGCCAGCCCGGCCTCGCCACCCTGCGCGGGATCGGCGACGTAATCGGGGTAGCCGTTGTCATGCCCGGCGGTGTGCCAGCCGCTGAACTTGGCCAGCGGCACGCCCACCTCCAGCGCGGCCTGCGCCAGCGCGGGCATCTCGTCGTAGCTGTAGACCAGGCTGCCGTACTGTTCGCGCAGGATGGTGTCCTGCAACCCGGGCAGGTGTTGCACCCAGGGGGGCGGCACGGGCAGGCGCAGCCAGGTGTCGGCCCACGCGCGGTAGCGGCGCGCGCCGGCGTGCCAGTCGGCCAGCTCCACCGCGGTGACCACCACGGCGCCCTTCCAGTGCCCCTGGCGCAGCCCGGGGTAGCGGATGATGCACAGGAAGAGGGTGTCGTCGGCGGGGTGGGCGCCGAAGTTGCGCTCCGCGTTGAGGCAGATCGTGCGCAGCGAGCGGTCTTCCGAGGCGAAGTACAGCCCCTCGTAGGGGCTGAAGAGCCCCATCCACTGCATGGACGCCTTGCCGGGGTAGAGTTCGCGCAGGTTGGCGTTGTTTACCCCGAAGCGCAGCATGGCGCCGCGGTCGCCCAGGTTGTGGATGGGATCCTGCAGGCGCAGCCCGCAGTCGCGCGGGAAGTACAGGCTCCAGTCGGCGGGCGGGCGCAGGCCGTTGAGCATGGGCGCCCACACCTCCATCACCGTGATGCCCGGGTCGGGGTTTTCCACTTCCACCGACCAGCGGGCGGCGCGCACGTCCAGGGTCACCGTCAGGCGCAGCGTCACCCCGGTGGCGCGCATCGCGCCGTGCGACAGGTACGCCAGGTGGGGCACGGTGATGACGATCGCGTCCCCGGTGTGCACCACCTCGCACGGCTGGTGGTTGGGGGTGACGAGGTTGACGAGGGATTCCCCGTCCGCCAGGATCACCCGCCACAACGGCAGCCCGGGGGTGTGCACGTAGGAGGTGTCGGTGTCCCGGCAGACGAACTCCAGCACGCTGCCCGCGGTGGAGATGACGAGCCGGAGGTGTTGGTTTTGCAATACATGCATGGCGCTTACTTCGCGAGGCAACGCGCGTTTCCCTGCCACCGGCTTCCGCCTTCGCCATCCTGGCTACGGCGGACAAGTCCGCGCCTTGGCTACGGCGGACAAGTCGGCCGGCGTTACGCGGGGTAGCCGAAAAACTCCGCCTGGAAGCGCTCCGCGTACGTCCCCGGGGGCAATCCCGGCACGGCGGCGTTGACGCGCAGGATACGGTCGGCGAAGGTCATGTGGCGCGTGCGCTGATTGCGGACGCTCTGCGAGACGTGGCATTCCAACTGCGCGCCCTTCCAGGCGGCGGTGGTTTCGCCGAAGGTGAGCTGCAGGTCGGGGGTGAAGGCGGTGGTCTTCGGGTCTTCGTTGCCCAGCGCGAGCACCGGGCGACCCCAGGCGGCAGCCCAGTCGGCGCACCAGGCGTAGTTCAGCGCGTGGGTGGGATTGGTATCCGCGCGGGAGGGCAGCACCACCACGTCGGGGGCCAGCGCCGCCAGGTGGGCGTTGTAGCGCGCGCGGTTGGCCGCGGTGGGCGCCAGGTGGCCGTCCACCCCCTCGTCGAGATCGAGGAAGACCAGCCGGTCGTCGGGCAGGCCGAAAAGGCGCGCGGAGGCCCGCTGCTCCTGCCACCGCGCCGCCGCCTTGGCGACGGGGTCCGGCCCCACGAAGCCGTCCTCCACTCCCGACCATGACGAGGTGAGCACCGTCCAGTGCACCTGCCACCCGCCCTGGGCTAGCAGGCGCAGCACCACCCCCACCGCATCGGGGTCGTCGGGGTGCGGTGCCAGCGCCAGCGCCCGCCCGGCGCCCGCCAGTGGGGCATCCGGCCAGTGCAGGCAACGCCCGGCACGTTGCGCGGCACGAAGATCGTCGATCCAGGTCATGAGGACCTAACCCCCCCGATCCCCTTTCCCTTGCGGGAAGGGGGAAGCTGTTATTTGAAAACCAGTTCTCCCCCGCAAGGGATAGATGCGTTAATATACCATGAACGTTTGCCTGTTTTCCGACCCGACGATAAATCGTCAGGCTACCGGCTGCGCCCCATGAATGGGGCTTTGGCAGGCCGCGAAATGGTGGGGCAGGGAATGCCGCACGAAAATCATCCCGAAAACGGCCTTTGCGGGTACAAATCCAGTGAGCCGACAGAAACTATTCGGGTCACGTACGCTTGACAAGCCCCTTTTAAGGGGCGCAGCCGGTAGCCCGACGATTTATCGTCGGGTCGGAAAAACAAACAAGCCATCAAAAAACTTTCCGTATACTCCTGCGCGCGAAGGGGGAAGTCGCGGACTGCATTTCCCACATATTTCGTGTTTTCCCCGCCCCCATCCTTCTCCGGTGTAACAAGGCAGAGCGTGCGCCTGTTTCCGAATCCCCCCGCGGCGTGGTATCATGCCGACATCAGGTCGGAGGAGGATGCAGATGGCGATTCACGTCTACAACACGTTGACGCGGCTGAAGGAGCCGCTGGTGACACGCGAGGATAAGAAAGTCGCCATGTACGTGTGCGGCGTGACGCCGTACGACTACCCGCATCTGGGCAACGCGCGGCCCGCGGTGGCGTTCGACATCATTCGGCGCTACCTGGAGTACCGCGACTACACGGTGCTCTACGTCACCAACTTCACCGACATCGACGACAAGATCATCAAGCGCGCCCATGAGCAGAACGCCGACTGGCGCGAACTCACCGAGCGCTTCATCGGCATCTACTTCGAGGAGATGGACGCACTGAACGTGAAGCGCGCCAGCGTCTACCCGCGCGCCACCGACAATATCGCGGAGATCATCAGTCTGGTGGAAGCGCTGGAAGAGAAGGGTTATACCTACACCGCGCAGGGGGACGTCTACTTCGAGGTGGGCAAGTTCGACCGCTACGGGGAGCTGTCCAACCGCAACCTGGAGGAACAGGAGGCGGGCGCGCGGGTGGAAGTGAACGAGATCAAGCGCGACCCCCGCGACTTCGCGCTGTGGAAGGCGGCCAAACCGGGCGAGCCGAGTTGGGTCAGCCCGTGGGGGCCGGGGCGGCCGGGGTGGCACATCGAATGCTCCGCCATGGCGCTCAAATTCCTCGGCGCGGGCTTCGACATCCACGGCGGCGGTCCGGATCTGATCTTCCCGCACCACGAGAACGAGATCGCGCAGAGCGAGGCGGCGATGGGGCCGGGGCACATGTTCGCGCGCTACTGGCTGCACAACGGCTTCGTGACGATCAATAAAGAGAAGATGTCCAAGTCGCTGGGCAACTTCTTCACCGTGCACGACATCATGGCGCGCTATCCGGCGCCGGTGGTGCGCTACCTGCTCACCGCCGGGCACTACCGCTCGCCGCTGGACTTCTCCGACCAGGCGCTGGACCAGGCGCAGGCGGCGTTTGAACGGCTGCAGTTGGGGGTGCTCAACATCGCGCGCGTGATCGCCGGCCCGGAGCGCGTGATCGACCGCCCGGAGCAGAGCGCGGCGTTGCGCAAAGCGGTCGACGGGGCGGAGACGGATTTCCAGATCGCCATGGACGACGACTTCAACACCCCGCAGGCGACGGCGGTGCTCTTCACGCTGGTGGGCGAGGCGAACAAGCTGATGGGTGACCCGGCCTTCATCCCCGATGCCGCCGCGCTGACCGCGCTTTCCGACGCCCGCGCGAAGATCGTGGCGCTGGCGGATATCCTGGGCCTCGATCTCACCCCGCCCGCCGCGGAGGACACCCTCGTCCCTGGCCTGATGACGCTGCTCATCGACCTGCGCAAACAAGCCCGCGCCGAGAAGAATTTCGCCCTCGCCGACGCCGTCCGCACCCGCCTGCTCGAGCTGAACGTGGTGCTGGAAGACACCCCGCAGGGGACGGTGTGGCGGCGGAAGTGAGGGTGGGAATGCAAAGTGAAGAATGAAAAATTGAAAGTGAAAATGGGGGGACGTCTGCGAAGATCGACCAGTTTGCATTTTCAATTTTTCAATTATCATTTTTCATTCTCCCAAGGAGCTTCTCCATGGACTGGCACGCGGTACCCAACATTTTTTGGCATGAACTGCGGCGGCGGGGGCGACGACGCGGGTGGTGGGTGTTTACGGGTGCGTGTCTGGCGGCGGCTATCGGCGTCAATATATTGCTCGCGCACCTCATTAGTCTCCTCGAAAACGCGAGAGGATCGGTAGGCGGCCTCGTTGTCTCCCTGAGCATAACCGGCGCCATATTGGCGGTGATTGCGCTGCTGGTTCCCCTTTCCGCCGCCGGCGTGGCCGCCGCAAGCATCGCCGAGGAGCGTGAGCGCGGGTCGCTGGACGACCTGCGGATGGCGGGCACCGATCCGGGGGCGCTGGTGTGGGGCAAATACGGTGCCATGCTGGTGCAGCTTGCCGGATTGGCAGCGTGCATCCTACCCAGTGCCTTCATACAGTTTGTTCCCCTCGCTTCCGACTACTTCCGTTATCTGCTCGTGCAGATCCTCTGGTTTTTGGTGATGGTGGGTTGCTATACGGCACTTGGCATCGCCGTCTCCGCATGGAGCCGCACGGTTCGTACCGCTTATGTGTGGACCTACGGCATTATCGGCGCGGCCCTGGTGACGGGGTGGGCCGTAACGGGCGTCTTGCGCAACATGACATCGGTGCTGGGGCAGGGAGCGACGGCATCAATCAACAACCTGGTCAGTACCATCACCGGCGCGATGCGTGATCCGCTGGCGTTGGGTACGCTGCTACAGCACTATTGGAAACCCCCCAACCCCGAGGGGGGCGTTTTTAACTTTACCGATTTTTTTGACTACCGCTATCATACATTCGTCGACGCAGCGTGTTGCGGCATCTATCTGCTCTTTACCCTTGCCCTCCTTCGCCTCGCCGTCGCCGGTGTGCAGCTGTCCGGCCCGTCGGGTCGCGGCATCCCCGTGCGGGCCGTCTACGCCCGTTTCCGCCGTTGGCTGTGGCGGTGGACGCGGGTGCGGCTGCGGGCGTAAGGGGGAAGTCGTATGGACTGGCGCATGATCCCCATGATTTTCCGCCATGAATTGCGGCGGCAATGGCGGCCGTGGTGGTGGATCGTGGTGCCGATCTGCCTGACGGTTTCCACGGTGTGCGCCGTGGTGGGGTATCGCGACGTGCTGATGCACCAGGGACAACCCGGGGGCACCCTGCTCCAGACGCTGCTGCTGACCTGGCCTGACGCGATATTCCGGGTGTTGCTATACGTGCTGGCAGCAGGTCTGGCGGCCGGGTCGATTGTCGTTGAGCGCGAGCGCGGTTGGCTCGACGACTTGTGCCTCGCGGGGGTGTCCCCTGTAGCACTGGTGCTCGGTAAGGCCGGTGCGACACTGGTGTCGGTCGGCGCGTGGTTGCTCTGTTCCCTGCCGATCGCAGTGGCGTGGCATGTGACCGAGCGTCTGCAGTACCCCGGTAACTTCGAAGCTCTCGCCATCGTACGGACGTATGAGCTAGTCCTCACCTATCTGGTCCTGGGGTTGTGCATATCGGCATGGTGTCCGCGCCGGGGCAGTGCCTATGCCTGGACGTATGGCGTGATGGTGGGCGTCCCGGCTCTCGCAATGCATTTGTTCACACTACCGGCCTGGCTCCGGCCCGGCCCACAACTTATCCCCTGCGTCCTGTACGAGATCTTTACCGAAATCCCGAGTACCCTCGGCGATCCACTCCGCATCTTTCTTGCGCCAACATCGGGGATGTGCTGTATCTCCCCCGATTACTACGCCTGCGAGCGGACGGCGCTGACCGCCTACCTATTCATCACGCTGGGCCTGTTCGGGCTGGCGGTGCTTGGCGTGCGGTGGGAGCAATGGGTGCCGCGTCTGCGCAATCGTCGTCGTAATTCGTCGTCGTGAATCCTTACGAAGTACGACGACGAATTACGATGACGACGACGATATCGGCAGGATTCCGACATACCTGAGGCTAACTTTGTGGGGAGAAGTAAGCGGGGGGTGATGTATGACGACGCCTGACGTGACCTGGAACCTGGCCGACCTGTACCTGGGGGCGGACGACCCGAAGATCTTGGGCGATCTGCGCACGCTGGGGCGACGCGCGGAGGGCTTTGCGGCGCTGTACCGCGGGCGGGTGCCCGAACTCAGCGCGGCGGAGTTCGGGGCGGCGCTGACGGTGTACGAAGACATCGTCCGCGATGCCGCCTTCCCGCAGGCGTACGCGCAACTCCTCTTCGCCGGGGACACGCAGAACCCGGCGCACGGGGCGCTGATGCAGCAGGTGCAGGAGGAAAGCGTCGCCATCCAGCAGCACCTGATCTTCTTCGAGCTGGAGTTCATCGCGCTCTCCGACGACGAGTTCGCCCACCTGCTCACCGACGCGACGGTGGCGGGCTACCGGCACTACCTGGAGCAGGCGCGCGTGGCGCGGCCCCACCGGTTGAGCGAACCGGAGGAGCGCGTGCTGCTGGAGAAATCCACCACCGGCCGCGAGGCCTTCAGCCGCCTCTTCGACGAATCCGTCTCCGCGGCGACCTTCCCGTATACCGAGGGCGACACCACCGTCGAGCTGACGGAGCAGGAGATCCTCACCCGCTTGTACGCGCCCGACCGCGGGCTGCGGGAGCGGGCGGCGGCGGGCCTCACCGAGGGGTTGCAGACGCGCTCGCGCCTCTTCACCTTCATCACCAACACGCTGGCGTATGACAAAGCGGTGGACGACCGCCTGCTGCACTATCCCACGGCCGAGAGCGCGCGGCACCTGTCCGACGAGGTGGATACCGACACCGTGCACGTGATGCTCGACGCCTGCACCGCGCATTTCGACACCGTGGCGCGCTATTACCGGCTGAAGCAGGAGATCCTCGGCCTCGATAAGCTCTACCACTACGACCGCTACGCCCCGCTGCCGTCGGACGACGCGGCGATCACCTGGGAGCAAGCGGTGGCCACGGTGCAGAGCGCATACCACGACTTCTCGCCCGCGGTGGGGACGCTGATCGGCCGCTTCTTCGCCGAGCGCTGGGTGGACGCGGAGGTGCGCCCGGGCAAGCGCGGCGGGGCCTTTTGCATGGGCATCGCGCCGGACTGGCACCCGTATGTGCTGCTCAACTTCCTGGGCAAGAAGCGCGACGTGATGACGCTGGCGCACGAACTGGGCCACGGCGTGCACGACCTGCTCGCCTCCGAACAGCACTACCTGCAATATTACCCGTCGCTGGCGGCGGCGGAGACGGCCAGCGTGTTCGGGGAGATGCTCACCTTCAACCGCGTGCTGGCGGACACCGGCGGCCCGCGCGAGCGGCTGGCGCTGCTCACCGGGAAGATCGAGGACATCTTCGCCACCGTCTTCCGCCAGACGGCGATGTACCGCTTCGAGCAGGACCTGCACACCGCCCGCCGCGAGCAGGGCGAGCTGCCCACCGAGGCGATCAACGCGCTGTGGCAGGCCAACCTGCAGGCGATGTTCGGCGACGCGGTGACGATGGGCGAGGGGCACGCGGTGTGGTGGATGTATATCCCGCACTTCATCCACACGCCCTTCTACGTCTACGCCTACGCCTTCGGCCAGCTCCTCACCATGGCGCTCTACGCCGCCTATCAGGCGGAGGGCACCGCCTTCGTGCCGCGCTACCTGAACATCCTGCGCGCGGGGGGCAGCGCCAAGCCCGCCGACATCATGGCCGCCGCCGGCATCGACATCCGCCAGCGCGCCTTCTGGGACGGCGGCCTGCAGATGATCGACGCGCTGGTGACCCAGGCGGAAGAGGTATGGGCGGAAGCGCGGTAAATTTGGGGTTGCGGAAGACGGATTGGAGCGTGAAGGCGAGGGGCGAGAGTGATGCCCCTCGCCTTCACGCCGCTCTTGCGCTATAATAGGCCGCCATGCGCATTTTATTCTTTGGCGATATCGTGGGACATCCGGGGCGGCAGGCGGTGCGGACCATGCTGCCGCGCTGGCGGGCGCAGCATCGGCCCGACGTGATCCTGGCCAACGGCGAGAACGCCGCCGGGGGCAAAGGGCTGACGCCGGGGGTGGCCGAAGAGCTGTTTCAAGCGGGCATCGACCTGCTCACGCTGGGCAACCACGCCTTTGCCAAGAAGGAAGTGGAGCAGTTGCTGCGCGAGGACGACCGCGTGGTACGCCCGGCCAACTACCCCGACGGCGTGCCCGGCCACGGGTACGGCCTCTTCGCGCTGGGAGAGCGGCGGCTGGCGGTGATCAACCTGCTCGGTCGCGTTTTTCTGGACCCTCTTGACGATCCCTTCCGTCGTGCGCGAGAATTAGTGTCCATGTTGCGTGCGCAAGCCATGGTTGTTGTGATAGACTTCCATGCGGAGGCCACCAGCGAGAAAGCGGCGCTGGCCTGGATGCTCGACGGCCAGGTGAGCGCGGTGCTCGGCACGCACACGCATGTGGCGACGGCCGACGCGCGGGTGTTGCCGCACGGTACGGCCTTCATCACCGATGTGGGAATGGTCGGCCCGCACGACGCGATTCTCGGCGTGGAGATCGACGCGGTGATCGCGAAATTCGAAACCGGGTTGCCGCAGCGCTTCGAAGTGGCGGGCGGCCCGCTGGTGGTCAACGCGGTGCTGGTGGACGTGGACGACGCCACGGGGCGAGCCACCGGCATCACGCGGCTCGAGGAACACTTACCTTCGGTGGCCGGCCCGCACGGGGCCTGACTGTACGAGCAATACGACAAGCATTCCCGGCGGACGTCCGTATAATGGAGCAGCCCGGTTCATGCCCAGAGGGCGGCTCAGTACGGACGGCAGATGGTTTTTTCCGCGAGGTGCCCGGAACCGTGCATCTCGCTTCATAGCCGTCATAACGAACGAATCGGACTCGACTCATCGTACCAATGCTGAACTAAGGAGTGCACGATGGAAGTTTTACGTGTTTCCGCCAAGTCCAACCCCAACGCGGTCGCCGGCGCGCTGGCCGGCGTGATCCGCGAAAAAGGGGCGGCCGAGTTGCAAACGATCGGAGCCGGTGCCCTGAACCAGGCGGTGAAGGCGCTGGCGATCGCGCGGGGGTTCATGGCGCCCTCCGGCGTGGACCTGATTTGCCGCCCCGCCTTTACCGATCTCGAGGTGGACGGCGCGGAACGCACGGCGATTCGCCTGATGATCGAACCGAAATAGCCGTGCCGCACCCGTATCCCCCGACGCCAGGCGGCGTGAACCCCCACCTGGGTGGTTCCGCGGCCGGGCGCGGTCGTTGGTCGGGGCAACGCCCGCCCGCAAATAAGAGCAAATCACTATCTCCCCGCGACCGTTTTGCGATACATGGCCGGTATACTGCACATGTCGGTTGGGCAGTCGGCGCTCTTGTTACCCTCGGCTGCAACGGCAGGTTTGACCGCCATGCGCCGGGGAATATAATCGCTGACAGGGAAGTTTGGACAGGTGTCACCCCCCTCACACCTGTTTTAACGACCAATTGACGGGTTGGCTACCTTCTATTGAAGTTTACCCCCGCTTCTCAGCAGCCATCATGGGTACACTTGATTGTAACGTGACGTGCACCAGGCTCCACGGGACCGGGAACCCCCTGCGGAGCGCACACTATCTGCGAAAGGAGCCCTACAATGCGTTCCCAGACGAAGCGTGGCTTCACGCTCATCGAGTTGCTCGTCGTAATCGCGATTATCGCGATCCTGGCCAGCATCCTCTTCCCGGTCTTCGCGAAAGCCCGCGAGAAGGCCCGTCAGACCACCTGTCTGTCCAACGTGCGCCAGATGTGCACCGCGGTCGCCATGTTTATTCAGGACAACTCCGGCAAAATGCCGAGTTCCGCCTGGGCCACCGACCTGACGGCCGGCGGCGTGAACAGCAAAATGCTGGCCTGCCCGTCCTCGACGGCGGACCCGTCCCAGAGCCAGATCTCCTATGGCTACAACAGCCTGCTCGTGTCGCCCGCCGGCACCGGCATCTCCGAACAGCAGATGCGCAACCCGTCCGAAGTCGGCGTCATCTGCGATGCCGACCCGATCGTAACCACTGGCGGTCTCATCGGCGGCGGCCTGGCCACCAACTACGCGACCACCATCCAGACGGTCAA
>CAIYQO010000226.1 GCA_903928345.1 uncultured bacterium
CCGCCCAATCGCTGCTCGACTACCAGTTGGCGCCCAGCACGCAATCCGTTTACGAACGGGACTGGAAGCTCTTTGTAACCTGGTGCATTGGCCACGGGTTGCCTTCTCTGCCGACCACTGAAACGATACTTGTCCTCTATGCCACCGCGCAGGCCGAGAGAGGGTTAAAGATACCAACGATCCGGCGTCGCCTGGCAGCCATCCGTACCGTCCACTCCACTGCTGGTTATCAGGCGCTTGCCCAAAGCACATTGGTGCGAGATATCCTGCGCGGCATCAGCCGGCGCGATGGCATGCTATCCGTCGGCGTGAAAGCCCTGCTGACCGACGATATCCGCCTTATTGTCCAGGCGATCCACGACGACACACTCATCGGACGACGGAATCGGGCGATCATCCTCCTGGGATACGCCGGAGCATTTCGCCGATCTGAACTAGTCGGCCTCGATATGGACGACCTCCAGGATGACGCAAACGGCTTGATTGTGCGCTTGAAAAAGTCAAAGACCGATCAGCAAGGCCTCGGACGTTTCGTCGGCATACCGAAAGGCACCCACCAGGCAACCTGTCCAGTGCAGGCCATTCGCCAGTGGCTTGAATCATCAGGCTTCGCCGACGGCCCACTCTTTCGCAGCATTTCACGGCATGGGATCATCGCACAATCTCGACTCTCTGACCGGTCAGTAGCGATGATCATCAAACGATGCGCAGCCGATGCCGGACTCGACCCGACACATTATGCCGGTCACAGCTTGCGCGCGGGCCACTGCACGCAGGCATGTCGTGAAGGTGTTGCCGAAAACATTATCCGCAAGCAAACAGGGCATCGCTCGCGCAGCACGCTACAGCGATATATTCGCGTTGGCACGCTGTTTGCCGACAACAGCGCGGATGCATTGGGGCTATAGGACATGCCTACCCCATGTCCAAACCACCGACCTATGGTCATCCACCACTCCGCGACCGCATTTGCCTGACATTTATTGCCTTCCATTGGATGGCGGGATGTGCCAGGATGCGGGCTTGCATGGCGCCATCGTCGGTGACTAATGCCGGCACAATCTCCCCCGCATCTAGGAGGCGGTCGAGAAATTCCCGTTCTTCCGTCGTCAACGGCAACAGTGCGGCAAAGCGCTCCTGGCAGTACGCGACCAATTGTCGCGCCCAGGTCGCGGTATCGTCGATGCCCATTGACACGGATGCTGACAACACCGGGATGAGCTGGTGTTCCAATTCCCTGGCTTCAAATCCGATGTGATCGATGGAGACCGTTCGCCAATCCGTCCGGCCCATGGCTCCATACAATAACATGCCCAAGCGGAGTTGCGCGATATTGAAGGTCCGTTGGGTCAGTAACTGGTGTGCATCAAATAAATCCCGCGCGGCATGCCGTGTGAACAGGGCGGCAAATTTTCCTGCGGCCAATTCATGGGGATCAAGGACAGGAATGTCCAGGGCGGCATGCGTGCCCACCGGACAGGAATTGCTGGTGACGATGGGCCAGAGCGGAACGCGCAGCAGAAAATTGATATCCAGCGCGAGATTCCCGCCCTGTCCCAACGCACCATCATACCGCAAATGCCATTTGCCGCCGGCATGTTCATCCGGCAAGCGTTGGATATTGAAACCTTCACGCTGGCAAACCGCCGTAATGGCCTGCTCCACCTTCGGACGTTCGGCCAGCATCGTCTCCCGGTCTGCGGCGCCGATATAGTTGATGTCGAGATCAATCGACAGGCGCGGGAGATCAAAGACAAAGAGATTCAGCGCCGTGCCACCTTTGAGTACCCAGCGCTCCGCGAGAAATGGATGTTGCCGCAAGGCATCCAACAACGTCAGCAGATGGATGACTTTTTCCAGCATTTCCGGGCGAAACCCGGTGGCAGTCGCTTCCTGCATCAGATGCTCGCGCGAGACACGCATCAGAATTCCTCCCATCCGCGGTTCGCGACTTGCTCAGGCACGACCAGGTTCCAGCGTGTGATCAATCGTCCACTGTGGCGTTGCCCCATGATATATTGCGGTGAAATCGGCCGTAGCGTTTCCAATTGCGCTAATACCGTATCGTCGATCATCAGCGCCTCGCGGTGTTGTTCGAGGAACAAACCGACCTTTGCGGCCGTCGTGGCATTCCCGATCAACTGGACATAGCGGATGACGGCGACGGGCTTCACATACTCGATCAAGGCTAACGCGCGCCAGAGTTCTTCCCAGGACGGGCTATATTGCGGACGATCCAGTGTATCCACTAATGTGCGTTCAAACGTGGTGACGCGCACGGACACGCCACTCCGGTCGACCATCGTCGTTTCAACCATGGTCTGCCCC
>CAIYQO010000227.1 GCA_903928345.1 uncultured bacterium
CCCCGGCCAGCGCCGCGTAACGGCCCTGAACACAGCCGGGCACCAACCGAGCGACAGCCCCCACACGGAGCGGACGCAGGACCCACTATCGCTGGCGGGAGGAAGACCGAGCGCTCGCGGCGAAATTATCAAAACTTCAGCCCAATACGGTTCACTTTAGCGTTCCGCGCCTCCCGGCGCGGCCCTCACCCCGACCCTCTCCCAGCGGGGAGAGGGAGCGCTGGTTCCCGGGCGTGTGCGTAGATCGGACTCCCTCCTTCGCCCGCTGGGAGAAGGGGCTGGGGGATGAAGGTCGCGCGGGAGCGCGAAACGCTTAGCTGAACCGTAATGCGGCAGTCTCCCCTGGTGCCGCAGGAGACATAGCACGTAAATAGCGTATGCCTTCAAAGGCGTTTTCCCGTATACAACAACGATGTGCCGTGCGCGTTGTCTATGTATTCAGGTGCTTGCCGTACGGCTATCGATGCCAACGGCGGTGCCGCGGCACGCATGTGCCGACATCGTTTCTGGTGGGTTGGTAAATGGTACGTTCCGGTCATCGGTTCTGGTTATTCCTCTTATTGTTCCTGCTGTCGGCCTGCGCGTGGGGCGCGCCGGCGGAAGTATTCAGCGATGAGCTGGCGAGCGGGCGATACGATTGCACCCTGGCCCTCCAGCCGGCGGCGCATCTGTCGGGGTCGAGCACGGTGCGCGTGGAGCTGGACGCCGCGTCGGCAACAGCATACACGCTGCTCAGCCTCAACACGCGCCTGTTGCGTATCGAGACGATCAGCGCCGGAACACGCCGCACCGTGGTTGCCATCCCCTCCCAGGTGAGCGCCGGCACGCCTTATCACTTGCTGATTCTGCGCCGCGACGCGCAACTGACCGTGCTGCATGATGACACGCTGCTGTTTCGCGGCGCCGTGCCCCGCCCGCCCCACGCCGACACCGCCCGCCTGGGCGCCGATCGCGGTTGGACGGTCAGCGCAAGCCGCGTGCAGCAACTGGAACCGGTGGTGTTTGCCGATGATTTCATGCGCGGTGCCGACGAGAAGGGGCAGTGGACGGCGCAACAGGGGCAGTGGGCGCTAACCTCCTCGTGGGACAACGACCCGCATGGCAACAGCGCGCGCTTCACCGCCACGATCTTCGCGCAGAATCCCTTCGCCTGGCATGGGGGCAACGCGGACGGATCGGCGCTGTGCACGACCGGCCAGCCGTTCTGGGAAGACTACACGTTCTCGACGGCGGTACAGCCGGAGGCCGGCAGCGCGGCGGGCGTGGTGGTGAACATGCCTGATGCGCAACATGGCATCCTCATCCGCTGGAGCCCGGTGAACGACCACAGTGCGCGCGGCAATCAACTGGCGGCCTACCTGCTGGGGGATGGCGCACCCCGTCTGCTGAAATGCGCTCGCGGCGGCTACCTGCCGCACCAGTGGTATAACCTGTCGGTCACCTCCTCGCCGGATGGCCTGCGCGTCGCCGTCGACGGGATGCCCCGCCTGACGCTCGACCGCATCACCCCCTGGCGCGGCGGCATCGGCCTGTATGCCGAAGGCGCGAACGGCGCCACCTTCGACGATGTCACCGTGTATGGGAAGGATGTGCGCAAAGACCTGCTGCTGGAGCGCCATCAGGAAAAAATCCAACAACGCTTTCAGGTGGACCGCAATGGCATGGCGGACTGGGCCGACATGACCAGCGAATGGAAGGCCGTGCCCGGCGCGCCCGGCTCCTTCGTACATCGCAGTGAATTCTACGGCGATCAATGGATGACGCTCACCTGCACCCCGCAAGGCGCCATGGAGGGGCAGCTCTGCATGACGGTCAACGGCAACGGCACGGACGACACCTCCGGGTATCGCGCGCTGGTGTCCCGCGTGGATGCGACGACGCACTTCACCTGCACCCTCTATCACGACGCCACGGTGCTGTGCACGAAACAAGCGACGGAGCCGTTGAAAGATGCGGACACGACCTTCCGCTTTGGCCGCACCGACGACAGGATATGGCTGGAGCAGGATGGGGTGCGGCTGCTCGAAGCGCCCGCCACGTCGCCGGCACCCGGCCGGCACCCCGCCTACCGCGCCACCGGGGCACTCGCCAAGGTGGCGGCTCCGCCGCTGATGCTGGCGCAGAACGTGCTGGATTACAGCTTCACCGAAGCGCCGGTAGACTGGATCGGCGCCGGCGATTGGTCGTCGACCGTCCGCTGGGCCTGCACGCCGACCTGGTCGTTCCTCTCCGGCTGGAGCCGTGGTGACGCGGTACTCTGGCACAAACAGCGCTTCACCGGCGACCATAACCTGCAAGCCTTCGTCGGGGTGAAGATGGAGTACCCGCGCGAGGTGGATATCTACGACAACCGCTACCGCGACTTCTCCATCACCATCTGCGGCGACGGGCACGATCCGCGCACGGGGTACACCGGCGTCTTCGCCGCGGCGAATCCCCCGCATCTGGCGTTGCTGCGCAATGGGACGGAGGTGGCGTCCAAACCGCTGCCGACCGGCAGCATCCCCAGCCGCGGCGTCAATCACCGCTCGTGGTTCAATATCGCCCTGCGCAAGCATGGCAGCACCGTGGAATTCTGGGTGGCGGATCAGTTGGAGCTGAGCCTGACCGACCCGCAGCCCCTCGACGGCGGCGTCCCGGCGATCTGGACCACGAATAACGGCATCTGCGTCGCCCGCGCCCGGCTGCACTTTGCCAATCCTCCCGTCCCGCGCACGGATCCGCAGGTGGCCCTCGACAGCCCGGGGTATCCGGAATGGGGCAATGTGGGCAAAGCGCTGACGCTGCAATTCACCCAGGCCGCCGCGACCAGCGGCCGCCCGGTGACCCTGCGCGCGGAAGCGGCCGCCGTGCCTGAAGGCGAGCGCGCCCGCCCCGTGGTGCGTGACAACGCGGTGACGGTCACCCCCGCCGTAACTGGGGACCACTGGTATCGGGTGACCGCCGAGGACGGCGCCACCTCCTCGCCGGCATTCCACCTCACGCTGCCCGTCTTCAACCCCGCGCTCGGTCGGGACGACACGCATACGCTGGTGCTCTATCGCTTTGACGAAGGCGCCGGCACGACGATCCATGACCACGGGAAGCAACAACCGGCGCTCGATCTGCAGATCCCCGCCACCGCACATGCCCGCTGGTTGCCCGGGCACGGCTGGAATGTCGGCAACAACAACGTGGCGCCCGCGATGTCCGCCACGCCGGCGACCAAATTGAACGCCATTACCCGCACCAATGCCTGCACCGTAGAGCTGTGGGTCTCCGCCGATACGATCTATCCGAATAACGACCACAAGGTCGGCAACTGGATGGGCTGCTACCTGGCCTGGGAAAAAAGCACCACCGAACGCAATCTGGCCTTCGCCCACTACGCCGAGTACCTGATCGCCGCTCCCGGAGGTGCCTCGCTCGAAGTCGGAGAGGACCGCATATACAACTATAGCGGCTATCGCATCGGGCTGCAGCACGTGGTGCTCACCTGGGATGGCACCCACACGCTCTTTTACCTCAACGGGAAGCAAGTCCTCGATAAGACCAATGCGTGGCATCCGGAGCACTGGCAAGCCGACGCCCCGTTGCTGCTGGGCAACCAGACGGACGGCACCTACAGCTTCGCCGGCACCTACTACCTGCTCGCCATCCACGATTGCTGCCTGACGCCGGAGCAGATCCAACGGCACTACCTGGCGGGGCCGTCAGCACGGTAAGTGGGCAACCGCACCGCGTATTACCGCTGAAGGCGCGGGGAAGAGCGTGCTGGATTCCGTACATGTTTGGTAGAGCGACGGTGGCGAAACCTAGAACTATTGAAGATCGGTTCAGGCTCAGCGTGATCCGCAATGGTATCCACCTGCTTGAGAATACCGCTTGATTGAGTATAAGGCAATTTGTTAAGGAGGCAAAGAGGGTAGTATATGACCATCCACGAGAAGTACCCCTGGGCGCGCGGGGTCATGGTCATTCATATCGACACGGCCACGGCGCAGTTGTAGGCGCCGGGGTGCGATCATCTATCCGGTCTGGTCGGCACCGCCAACGTCACCAGGCTGTCGTCGTACGCCTACTTGGCATGTCCCTTCATCCACCTCCCCGACCGCACCATCAATGAGCTGGAAAGCTTGACGTCCTGCAGGTGGCACCGCAGCACAAATACCTGGGTGCCGACCGACCAGGTTTACGCCGCCTTCTTCCACGCGCGCGTTGCCGCCCGTTGCTCCAGATATTGCAGCAACGCCAGGGCATTGTTATGCTGCGTGTCTTTGGCTCGGTAGACGAGTGTGACCGTGCCTGCGCGTCCTTTTTCCTCAAGCAATGCCACCAGTTCCTCCTTGCCGCGGAGTTCCTCCCAGTAACGCTGGCGGAATGCCTCCCATTCGGCCGGATCGCGATGAAACCAGGTGGTCAGTGTTTCACTGGGAGCAATCTCTTTGAGCCACAGATCTATGGCCGCATCCTGTTTATATACGCGACACGGCCATCGACGGTCAACGAGTACCCGCAGCCCGTCATCCGGGGATGATATCGCATAAGCGCGTTTCAAACGAAACATGAACGTACACCACCGGCAGGATGTGATTTTTCCGCGATCCTACGATGTATTTTTACGCTGCTTGTTCATGCGTCGCCAGGAGTTGTCGCGTGCGCGGGAACAGCACATTATTCTCCAGGTGAATGTGCTGGTGTAAATCTCGCTCCAACGTCTGGAGCGCATCGTAGAGCGCGCAATAGGTCGTGCAGGCATCCGTGGGCGTCTGGTAATCGTGTGATAGGGAGCGCAGGCGGGCCAGCGCATCCCCGGCAGCCTCATGCTCATGTTCCAACTCCTTCACCGCCTGCGCGACCGGCACATCCATCGTTCCGGCCAGTAAACGGCGAATCATCGGGAACGTCCGCTCCTCCTCGTCCATAAGATGCGCTTCCAGTTCAGCGCGCAAGGCAGAATATGTTTCCGCCAGTGGCGTCAGGATATCACCATGCTTGGCGCCATGCGCGTGAACGACACGCTCCATCAGTTGTCCGATGCGCGGCAGTTCCCGGTGCATGAATGCGTGATGGACGTTGACAATATGGTCCATCAGTTCTCCAAGCGGCGCTGTCTGCCAGTCACGCGCTTCAGCGGGCGCCTGCTGGGCTTGCGCAATAGTCGTGCTCAGCACGGCGAGCAGCGATGCTACCGGTATCTGTACCGTCTTTGCGGCATCACTGAGTGTCTGCTTACCTCCGCAGCAGTAATCAATCCCCAGCGCTTCCAGCATGGACATGGTTGCCAGGTACTCTGCCACAACGGCTCCGACCGTCATGTCCGGTCTCACGGTCTGCTGTTTCATCTTCCTGTTCTCCCATCGATGATTTCGACCGGTGTGCACCCCGGCATACCCGCGAATATCCGCCGATTCGCATGACAGGAGTTCCCTGGCCCCTCACGGTTAGAATCCTTCATCTGATGCATTCAACACTGTACAGGATTCTCGGGTACAATGTGTCCCATCATCGGGGCAGTTCCCTTCATCTTTCCCATTTGTCGGAAACATGGTTCCACACGTGGGACACTTGAATACTTCTTCCGTCGTTCCTGTTTCACATGGTTCTGCCATATTGGCTCCTTCCCAGCAATATGTAGCGCTTCGGCTAGGATTATCAAAACACGCGTTCCCGTGTTCTGGGTCATATGTTGCGAAAATATATGCAACACCTTCACGCCCGCATCCATCGCCGCCTCGCTGATTTTAGATCCGCGTCACTGCTTTCGTTGCCATCACAATAAAAGCAGTGGAGGATTATAACCGGGGCATCCTATTGGAGGCTGGCGTTGTTGACCAGAATGTTGGATGGGTTTTTTGCAGATAACAGGCGTTTAGCGGGTATATGTTGAGTTTCCGACGCCAACAACAGATGACTTGGCTGTAAGATCGAAGGGGAATATTGGGGTTATCTCGTTGCCATGAGTGAACCGCTCAGTATTCCGCCAAAGGAGATGACAATGAGTTGCCACAGAATGCCACCGGTCGCAAAATGTGACGTAGAGAAGTGCTTCTACAATCATGACATGCAATGTCATGCTCCGGCGATCAATATCGGGGGAGAGCTGCATCCGAGATGCGATACGTTCGTCCCCTGCGCCGATCATATCGGATGCACGGGAACAAGCGAAGTGGGTGCATGCCACACCAGCCTGTGCAAGTTCAATACTGATTTAACCTGCGACGCCGCGGAGATTGCCGTCGGCTTTCACGTCGAACATGCGGATTGCAAAACCTTCGAGGCCCGATAAAAAGAGTCAACGGGGAGAACGGTGCCGATGACGAGAATCCAACCCGGTGATTGCGTGCGTATTCCGGATGGGCGACTCGGCCGCGTCCGCGAGGTGACCGCTAACGGTTGCAAAGTGCGCGTGCGTCGGCCTTCGGGGCATAGCGATGAATTCGTCGACCTTGCCGAACGTGACCTGGAGATAACCACCTGTCCGAAAGGCTGGATGACACCCGCACGCTACCTGCGTTATCTTGCGGGAGTGCACGCAGCACAGCGCGAACGGCACGCACGCTCCCCGCACGTCGGCAGTGACAAGGAGGGGTGAGCGCGTATGTCCAGCCTGCATCTCTATCCTGTACCGCCCTTCCGATTAGATCTCACGGTCTGGGTTCTCCGCCGTTTACCGATCAACGCGATGGATCGGTGGGATGGCCAGCGCTATCAACGTACGCTGATCCTGGAGGACGATCCGATACGAGTCACCATCACGCAAACGGCGCCGCCGCCGACGCCCGTCCTCGATATTGCGTTGGAAGGACCACACGTCTCACGGCATGATGAAGCGGCGATCCGCGCGTTTCTGGAGAAGATGCTCGGGCTCACTATCGATCTCACCGACTTCTATCAGCGCGCCGCTGCCGACCCCCGCCTCGCTGCACTCATTGGACGCTTTCACGGGGTCAAGCCGCCACGATTACCCTCAGTGTTTGAGGCGCTGGTGAATGGCATTGCCTGCCAGCAGCTCTCACTCACGGTCGGCATTACCTTGCTCAATCGTCTCTGTGCCGCCTACGGATTGGCCGTCGATGAGCAACACGCCTTTCCACGACCGGACGATCTGTGCGACGCCACGGTGCCGGACTTGCGCGCGCTGGGGTATAGCACCCGTAAGGCGGAGAATATCCTCGGGCTGGCACAGGCCCTCGTCCAGGGGGAACTGGATCTGGAGGCGCTGAATGCGGTTGACGACGCCACCGCCGTGGCCCGGTTATTGGAACTCCCCGGCGTGGGGCGATGGACCGCGCAATACGTGTTGCTGCGCGGGCTGGGCCGCCTCGATATGTTCCCCGCCGATGACGTAGGGAGCCAGGCCAAGCTGCAGCGTTGGCTCGGTCTGGAATCGCGACCAGATTATGCGGGCATGCACCAAATCCTTGACCGGTGGGCGCCCTACCGGGGACTGCTTTACTTTTACTTGCTGCTTGATCAGCTGACACGGACGGGGGCCATACTGGAAACGCAGGGCTAGATTCCCGACGCGTCTGCCCGCGGCCATCATATGGCGGCGAGTCACGGGCCACGAGGGGCCGGTTTGGGAATGCCGGCATCATGTGCCAGTCATTAGTGGAAACGGAGATCGTGCTCTTGCGTATATTCACAGCGGAAGAACTTGCCCGATATGATGGTACCGGTGGCCATCCGGCCTACACCGCCTATCATGGGCAAGTCTACGATGTCTCCAGTGGTCCCAACTGGGTCGCAGGTGCGCATTACGAACACAGCGCCGGTGAGGATCTCTCGGACGCCATAGAGGACGCACCACACGGTGATGCCGTGATGGAGCACTTTCCCATCGTGGGGGAATTGGCACCATGAAGACGGCGGGAGATCGGTGGCGTATGGGCCACTACTCGGAGTAGCTGCATGGCAGAACTGCGTAACAACGACAGCAGCGCGAACGAAGAGGAGCCTGCGAGAGGTCGGCCACTCACGGTCTATACCATCGGCCACTCGACGCGCACGATTGAAGAATTTATCGGTATCCTGCAGACCTATGCCATCCAGCAGGTCGTGGATGTGCGGCGCATTCCGCGGTCACGGACCAATCCGCAGTTTAACGAAGAGGCGATTTGCCGGTCACTTGCCGAGGTGCACCTACGCTACCACCATCTCAAGGCGCTGGGCGGCCTGCGGCATACGCGACCGGACTCTCCCAATACGGGATGGCGGAATGCTTCCTTCCGCGGGTATGCCGATTATATGTTGACACCGGTCTTCCACGAAGCTTTCCAGCAACTCATCGACCTGGCATCAACAGCCTGCACGGTTATCATGTGCGCCGAGGCGGTCCCCTGGCGATGCCACCGTTCTCTGGTCGCCGACGCGCTCATGGCCCATGGCGTGCGCGTGTATGATCTATTCAGCCGCACCAGTTGTAAACCTCATGCCCTCCCCGCCATGGCGCACATTCATGGGGATGACATCTATTACCAGGAAGAGGCCTAGCCGTCAGTATGGGCATCATCGTTATGATCCTGGGGAAGAGGGAAAGCTGCCGATCAGATATTGGAAGCAATGGAGTGGCCGTGATGCCGAGTAGCCGGAGTGGAGTTGCAGGATTGAGCCGATGGAACTGCCGAATAACGGCGGCAGCAATGGAATCAGCGTGATTGGTCGGGCCGCTGATGCGGTGAGAGCGCGTTACGGTGGTGAAATCGGCATACCGCACTTTAAGCGTGACACCGCACGCCAGCAAACCATGGTATAGCAGGTTTTCGGCGACATCCGCAGCCAATGTCTGCAACGTGGCAATCAATACCCGCCGATCTTCGGTATCGCTTTCAAAGGTAACCTCACACCCGAGTGATTTTGCTTGCTGCTGCGGAACCACCAAACTCTCATCGATGCCGTTGGCCAGTTGCCAGAGGGTGTGGCCAGGCGTGCCGAACTGGTGTACCAGTAATTCCAGCGGAAGGCGCGCCAAATCACCTATCGTTCGGATACCGAGGTTACGAAGTCGTTTTTCGGCCGCTGCTCCAACACCGCGAAGCGAGCTGATGGGCAACGGCGCGAGAAATGCCGCTTCTTCGCCAGGCCGAATCACGACCAGCCCGCAGGGTTTCTGCAGGGCAGAGGCCATTTTCGCGACGGCCTTGCTGGTCGCGACCCCAATTGAACACGTCAGTCCGGTTCCGGTGCCAATCTCCGCCTGGATAGCGCGGGCGATGTGCCAGACGGTTATGCCTGCAGGCAGGCGGTCGGTAAAATCCAGATACGCCTCATCAACCGACACCTGTTCCAATACCGGCGTGTGCCGGCCAAGGATCGTAATGATTTGGCGCGAGACGGACTGATACCGTTCCATCCGTGGCGGAAGGATGATTACCTGTGGGCACAGGCGCACTGCCTTCGCGAGAGGCATGGCCGAATGAATGCCAAAGGTGCGTGCTTCATACGACGCCGCCATCACGACACCCCGTGCATGATCTCCTCCCACGATGACCGGCTGTCCACGGAATTCCTGGTGGTCCTGCATTTCGACTGAGGCATAAAATGCGTCTATATCTACATGCATGATAATTCGTAACTGCAACATACTGCGGCGAAACCTCGATAGGTATGTATTCCCCCTTGAAACTGGAAGGTGAAACCCATCTATTCATTGGCGAAGACGCAACATATCTCGGCTAACCAAACGGGTATCCCCTCAGTACAGATAGGGATGGCATTACGCCACCAGATATCATTGAAAATTTTGCACGTAGGCATTCACGGTTGCCGGAGACACAGTAACGGAGGTAGATAGATGGGAGAGCGTATTTTTACTCGCAATCCGCAGAATCCATTGGTCAGGCCGGAAGATCTGCCGATTCATACCAATGGCGTATTGAATCCCGGGGTTGCGGAGGTGGATGGAGAGGTGGTGCTGTTATTGCGAATTGAAAATCGAAGAGGGCTCTCCCAAATCCGTATTGCACGGAGCCGAAACGGCGTGGATGGCTGGCGATATGCCGATGCCCCACTGTTAGCCCCGCGTCTCCCTGAATACCCCTTCGAAGAGTGGGGATGTGAAGATCCACGTGTCACGCAGATTTCCCCTCAAGAGTGGATCATCGCGTATACCGCCTACTCACGATACGGGCCGGCGGTGGCATTGGCACGGACCAATGATTTTGTCTCTGTCACGCGGATAGGCATCGTGTTGTCCCCGACCAATAAAGATGCCACGCTTTTCCCAGAGAAATTCCAGGATTCCTGGTTACTCTTGCATCGTCCTGTCACCGGAGGCCAGGAGGATATCTGGTATGTGAGCTCGCCGTATGCGAATTTTAGAGCCTGGGAGGGACCAGGGATCTTGCTTCCCCAACACGGGGGTCCCTGGTGGGATAGCGTCCGGATCGGGGTGGGCGCCCCACCATTGCTCACTGAGGAAGGATGGCTACTGCTCTATCACGGCGTCAAAGATATGGCGAACCGTCCCGTGTATCGATTAGGGGTCGCCTTGTTGAATCGGGAGAATCCACGGAAAGTCCTTGCTCGTGCGTCCGAATGGGTCTTTTCACCGGAGACCGAGTATGAACAACGGGGATTGGTACCCAATGTCGTCTATACCTGCGGCGCGTTACTACGCGGTGACGAAGTATGGATGTATTATGGTGCTGCGGATACGGTGATCGGGCTGGCAACGGCCAAAGTCGCCGATTTATTGCATTTCGTGCATGAGTTTGATTTCCTGCATGAGGTCGGGCGAGACACAGGGATGGTGACGTGAAGAGGAATAGGGAGGGAGCATATGGAGACCGCCTGTAAAGTGTAAGATAAGCGCACGTGCGGGGGCAAGGAGATGGCAATGGACAATGATCGTGATGACGTACAGCGCTTGCGCGTGCGACTACAGGTCGTCGAGGAAGAAAACCGCCTCCTGCATGATACCGAGAGCACCTACCGGTTTGTGGCTGAAAACACGACGGACGCCATTATCATGATCAACCCAGAAAGCCAGATGCTCTTCGTCAATCACGCGACCGAGGAGGTGTTCGGCTATACGCGGGCTGAAATGATCGGGCAGTCTGTGACCATGCTCATGCCGGAGCCGTATCGTGTCCGCCACCTGGTCGGCATTGCGCGCTACCTCGCCACTGGCGTGAAGCACCTCAACTGGGATTTTATCGAATTTCCCGGTCTGAAGAAGGATGGGAAAGAGATCCCGCTGGCCCTTGCCTATCGAGAGTCGGTCCGCGATGGGCAACACCTCTTTCTGGGGGCCATTCGGGACATTACCGCCCGCAAAGAAGCCGAAGATGCGCTGAGTCGGGAACACGCTTTCCTCCTGTCCGCGATTGAAATCCTCCCGTTCCCCTTCTTCATCATTTCCTCGGAAGCGAAAATCATCCAAGCCAATCGCGCCAGCTATGACTTGTTGCAGGAGCCGGAAATTGAGCGCTGGTGGGATATCGATCTGCTGACCCCGGATACCCGCATTCCGATTCCCCCTGATGAGCGTCCCGGCATGCTGGCCTTGCATGGCAAGCTGCAGCGTTCGACGGAGTGGATCATGACCTTCCCCGATGGCCGGCAGGTGCCCGTGTTGATCCATGCGGCCCCGGTCTATGTGGAGGCGCAGTTGGTGGCGGCGGTCGTCGCGGTGCAGGATATCTCCGCCATCAAGGAGGCCGATCGGGCAAAAGATGAATTCCTGGCGTTCACCTCCCATGATGTAGCTGCTCACGCTTCACGCCACGTATTGCTCACCTGATTTGACCGCCCGCGGTCCGGGGCTATCCTCCCGGTGACCGCGGGCGGTGGGGTTCGTCAGGCGAACTCGGTGTCGAGCACCTCCTTGACGAG
>CAIYQO010000228.1 GCA_903928345.1 uncultured bacterium
AAGCCTCTGTGTCGTGAGAGTGGGTGGTACCCTCTCATTCCCCGCAGAGGCTTTTTTCGCACGTGACCCACCGCCCAGACCGACACGGCACTTGACCCCTCGGATATGGGGGCGGTGGCTTGATCTAGGATAAACCTGAGACCACCGGCTAATGCCGGTGGCTAACGACTTCAAGCCGGTTGAAACCGGCTGGGAACGTGTCAAAAAGTCCAGACCAGCGCGCTTCAGCGTGCTTGAGACGTTCAGCCACCGACTTTAACCGGTGGTAAGGGGCAGCTACGGTAGTAGTATTAGGATAGCGCCTGCATTTGAGCGACGTAGTAGTCAATCTCCGCCTGCTGCGCCGTCGGCGACAGGTTGACGATCTGCGCGAGGTCGGGTGGCAGCGCCCGGGCGAGGCCCGTCAACACGAGCAATAGTCCGCACAATGCCAGCGTGCGCATGTTAGCCTCCCCAAGCGTGAAAATCGACCTCCGTGCCGAAGCGGAAGGTCACCGGCTCCCCAACGCGCAGCGGGAAGCCGTCGCCGGTGTAGTCCGCTGGTCGGCGCGGCGCGCGGACCAGCAGACCCAGGCGGTGGTAGGCGGGTGGGTAGAAGAAAAGATCCGCGTCCGCCATCTGCCGCGTGACTGGCGGCTGCAAGTCGAGTAGGTTGCTCAAGGCGAGCACCCAGGTCACATTCGGGTCGCTCGGGTGTGCGAGGGCGAAGACGAAGGTGTCCTCTTCGACGATGAGACTCAGGCGCGGATTCGTCAGGCAGGTGAAGCGGTGATCGTCTAACCAGACGGAGTCGCACGGCCCCAGCGCTTGCCCGTCGTCAAGGCGGGTCAGCGTGAAGAGCGACGTGCGGAAGGTGCCCGCGGCATAGCGCCGCCGTCCGTCGGCGTCGAGCAGCCAGCCGGGCAAACCGGTGGCGTGGTCGAGTTGCAACGCGTAGCCCGGCGCGCGCACGAGGGTCTGCTTGTCGTGCGGCACGCGCCGCTCCAGCGTGATGACTACCCCCACCGACACGGGCAGCGTGCACGGCGCCGCGTGCAGCCCCGCTTCCGGCACCAGCGTAAGGTTATATAACCCGCTCGGTGCGTCCGGCGCGGGGCGGACGGTCAGCGCGACCACCCGTTCCTCGCCTTCCGCCAGCGGGGTAATATCGAGGAGGGGCGGCGTGACGACCAGGGTGTCCGGCCCCATGACGCGCAAGCGTCCGGCTACACTCCCCTGCCCCACGCAGCGCAGGTGCAGCACCACCTCGTGCGGCGTCTCTTGCGTGGCAGAGAGGTGCACCGCTTCCGGCAGGCACCAGGCGTGCAGCCAGGCGGCCTGTTCCGGGGTGATCTCGACCTCCACGCGCGGCGCACGCGTGTAGTGGTAGTCGCGGAAGGTCACCGTGCGGCCGTCCGGCAGCGCGAGGGTATGCTCCTCCCCGTCAACGGCGAGCAGCACGGTGTCGGTGAAGTCGTCGCCCGCGATCTCTAGCGCGAGGGCGCCGGGGGCTTCCGCCAGTCGGCGAATGCCGCGCAGGCGCGGCTGGCCGGTATAGGCCTCGTGCACGGCGGCGAAAATCGTCTCAGCCGCGCGCCGTCGCACCACCACCAGTGGCGCCGCGCCTTCGGGATCGCCTTCGATGCGGAAGTGCGGCGGGCCGTTCACCAGTCCCCCGTCGCCGTAATGCACCGCCGTACCCGGCGTCCCGAGCATGGCCATGCGCACGCCGACTTCGGTGGCGAACCACGCCGGGCCGAACTGCAACCCCGCGCGCACGCCGGCGGAGCGCTGAATCCAGTCCACCTGCCAGGTGGCGTCCACGTCGCGCCCGCGTTCGTTGCCGACGGACCAGTAGTACGGCAGCAGCGCGTCGGTGGGGCGATACGCGCCCGGGTTGCCGGGATAGAACCGCCCCAGCCCGTGCAGCACCCAATCGAAGGTGCGCTCCGCCCCCGCGTCATCCGCGGCGTGGAAGAGGTCGACCAGGTAGTCGCGCGTCAGCAGTAAGGCGCGCGTTTGCGTCACCCCGGGGAAGGCGGAGCCGGTATGCGCGAAGAACTTCGCCTCCGCGTCGAAGGCCTGCCGCGTGTCGTACGGCCCGGCCACCGGCGATTGGCCGTCCACCAGCAGCGTGGAGTGCCCGATACCGTCGCGCGTCCAGCCCAGGTGATCCTTCTCGTACTGGATCACGTTGACATCCGGGTAGAGCAGCCGTCCCTTACCGTGCAGGATGAGGCTGTAGTGGTCGAAATGCCCGTGGCCGATGTAGGTACCCAGCGTAACCACCGCCGCCAGCGCGCCGGAGGTCCAATACGCCGGGCTGTCGTCGGCACGGAGCAGGGCGAAACCCTGGCCGGGGTAGACACCGCTTGGTGCGGGGGGCGGGGTGGGATCGTCCGGCAGCGGCACGCCGTGGGTGAGCCCGACGAAGCCCCACGGCGACCCGCCGTAGACGACGCGGGCGTCGCGCAGCGGGTTGCGCGCCAGCAGCCAGGCATAACCGGGATCGCCGTAGCGCGCGTAGGCGATCTCCAGAATCCCCGGGAAGATGCCGCCGTCGCGCGTCGTGCGGTTGGCGCCTTCGATCAACCAGGTGTCGTTGAGCACGCCTTGCACGCCGTAGTTCGTCGAGCCGTCGCCATACGTCGCCATGCGCACCGAACCGCCGCCGATGCCCGTCGCTTCGAGCGGATACCCCATGCGCAGGTAGCCGTCGATGAGGCTTTTCACCGACGCGCCGGTCTCCGCCGAGACGTGCCGGTAGTAGTCGGCGCCGTCGTAGTGCCGGGCGGCCTCCGCCAGCGCGAGCATGCCCCAGAGCACGTAGTGCAGCGCGTAGATGGGCGTTTCACCCCAGAAATACCCGTCGCGAATGAAGGTGTCGAGTACCTGCGTCAGCCCGCCGCCGCCCCAGGTGACGAAGAAGGGCGGGCTGGCGGTGCCCGGATCGTGCAGCCCCCACGCGATCAGCTCCGCGTCGCCCAGGCAAAAGCCGATGAGGCCGACGGCGATGTGCTTGTTGAAGACGAGGTTGCGCGAGGTGGTGGCGATGCGCTCCACGGCGATGATCTTCTGCCCGGCCAGGCGCAGCCACGCTTCCACTTCTTCCCGTTCCGCCGGGGTGAAGGCGGCGTACGCCAGGTCGTACCCGTAGGCATACACGCCCATCGGCGTCCACACCAGGTTGTCGCGGTCTTCAGCCGTCTCTACCGTTGCCAGCCATGGCATCATCTCGCGCGCTCGCGCCAGGAGCAGCGTCCTCGCCGCGTCGCCGTATTTCACTTCGCCGGTGAGGGCATAGCACAGCGCGATCTCGCGGATACCTTCAAGGTCACGCTGCGCCACGGCGTCGTCGGCCAGGGCCGTGGCCCGCGCGAAGAGCGCCGCCGCCCAGGGGTAGCGGTCGATCTTCGCGCGGATGCCCGTCAGTTCGTCGGCATTCAGCAGCAGGTTAGGATGGACGGCGCTCATTCCGTGGCCGCCGTGCCCAGGTTCGCCGGCTGCATGCGCGCCTCGGTGGGCGTGTCGTTATTGATCTGCGTGTCCTGGTTCGCCCAGTAAGCGCGCAGCATGGTCATCTGCCCGCCGGTATCGCCATAGAGGATACCGAAATCGAAGGGATACTCCTTGCCCTTCTCCGGCGTGAAGCCGATATCCGCCAGCGGTACCGCCGCTTCCAACATATAGCCGTCCGGGGTCGTCTTCACGCCGATCTTCACGTCGGGCAGAATCGCCACGCGCTCCAGCGTTTCCGGCGCCTGCGACGAGGTGTAGGTGAGCGGCGCCGCCGGCCCGCCCTGGGCGACCTTCTGCATCACCACGGCGATCGGCTTCCCCTGGAAGGGGGCGAAGATGATGCGCGTGTCGCCCTTGCCCACCACGCGCTTCGGGTCGGCGCCCGCTTTGGTGCAGAGGATTACGTCCACCAGGTCACCCGTTTTGAACATCATCAACGGGTCGGCTCCCTTGTTCACCAGTGGCGTATCGTCCGCCACCCGGTAGGCGAGATACAGGTACTTGTCGTCGTAGGCGGCCAGCGCCTTGCCGCCGCGACCCGGCGCGGGCTCGATCTTCACCGCCTTGGACAGATCCCACGAGACAAGCGAGCCGTCCAACGTGGGCGGGGTGGCCATGCGCGCCAGCGTGAAGCGCGTAGTGCGCGTGCCGGCGGCGAGCTGGTAGTCGGCCAGCGCCTGGGTCGCGGAGGCCACGTTCTGTGGCGTCACCTCCAGCGTCCCCTGGAAGCGCTGCATGTCATCGAGGCCGGAGATCTCCCAGATGCGCCCGTCGATGTCCCCGCCGGTCAGGTAGACCTTCTTCGTCTTCGGGTGGCGGAAGAGGAAACCGTTGAAGTTTTCACACTGGATGAAGTTAGGGCCGAGGGCCGCCCCGCGCCGGTAGTCCTGGCTCAATTCGGTGACGAAGAGGCCGTCTTCGTTGACCAGGTTGTAGTCGCCGAAGTAGCCGTTGACGCCGATGACTTCGCCGCCCTTGTCGGCGCCGGTTTCGATGAAGCCGAGGATCTTCATCGCCCCGCGGATCTCCCCGACTTTGGTAATCGGTGCGCTGAAGTCCATGCCGACGCCGGCCTTCATGCGCCATAGCCGCGTGCCGTCCGGGGCATAGCTGCCGATGCCGTTGCGGCGCATGTCGTTGTCGCCGTAGCCGGAGTTCGTCTCCAGCGTGTAGACGCGCGTCATCGTCGGATTCCAACGGGCATAGGCGGGACGTTCCGGGAAGGTCATGGGGGACTTCAACGTCTCGCCTTTCGCCCAGACCGGCAGGTTGCCGTCCCAGCGAATCAATGGGCGCGTGGTAATCCCATTGCCGTACTGCTGCACCTGCTCCATCGTCATATCGTCGCGCATCGCCTGCCCCCAGTAGTGCGCGGGGGCCGGACCGGCGTCCTTCTCCTTCTCCGCCTCCTGCATAAACCCGTCGTGGTTCTTGTCGCTCCACACCCAGCCCGGGCCGAACGCCCACACGGGCACGGCGTGATCGGCCAGCATCTCCCACACCGACTGGTTGTCATACAGGAAGGTGCGCCCCTTCGCGTGGGTGACGCAGGTGACGCGCCCGGTGAGCACCGGCGCGGGCTGCGGGCCGTTCCACCCGGGACGGGCGAAGGTGCAGTCCAGCTTCGCGGTGTGCTTGTCGTAGTCCACGATCCAACGCATATTCTCGATGTAGACGTATTCGGGTTGCGCGGGATCGACGGAGGTGGCCACCGACAGACCGGCCGGGCCCAGGAAGTCCTTCACGAAGCGCCCGCCCTTCGCGGTGGGTTGCCACACGCTGAAGCGGTTGGGCGAGACATCCATCTCAGCCACCCAGAGGCGACCGGCGCTATCGAAGGCCATGCGGCCCGGCATGAAGAGCCCATTCTGGTCGAACTTGCCGATTGCCGGTCGCCCGCCGGGCTTGCCGACGTAGCCCAACGCCTTGCCGCCGGGATAGCTGTAGATGCGGATATCCATCTGCATCCGCCCCATGTCGGAGATATAGACGCGCGTGCCGTCCGGCGCGACGGCGAGCGAGTACGGTTTGCCCAGTTCCACCGGGAAAAGGTCGCGCACCGCGCCGGAGGTAAGGTCGAGGCGGCAGAGCGCACCCGCGCGCACGAAGAGCAGCGCGGGGTCTTTACCGGGCGCCACCTGCAAGCCCAGCGCTTCCCCGACCGGGAACGTGTGCACGATCTCGGCTTTGTCGATGTCGATCTCGTGAATGGTGCCCTTCGCCAGCACGAACAGGTGCCCGTTGAGCAGCGTCAACTCGGTGATGCCGCCGCCGGGGATCGGGATGCCGCGCTTCTCGCCGTGGAAATTCACCGGGGTTCCGGTGCGGGCGTCGTGCATGGTGATGCCGACCCCCTGCGCGATATACAGCTTCTTCCCGTCGGTCACCAGCGCGTCCGCGCCGCCGTTGCTGTAGCCCGCGTAGGGATCCACGCCCCAGAGCTTCTTGCCTTCGCGGTCGCACGCCTGCACGTTGTTGCCGCCTTCCCCGCCGCCCCACAGCAGGTAGACGCGGTCGGCGGTGCAGGCGATATCCACCGGATAGCCCACCATGCCCCAGGAGCCGGTGCCGTCGGCGGTGGACCACGGCGGCGTGCCGGAGTTGAGCACCGATGCCACGAACTCCTGCTTGAAGCCATGCGAGGTGAGTGCCTTGAAGGTGTATTTACCCGCGGGCAGCACGTCGTTGAAATCGTTCAGGCCATCCCACGGCTCGGTGATCGTGCCCGCCGGACGCGGGGCGGCGGTGAGCAGCGTGCGCACCAGTTGCCCCTTGGCATCGAAGACGCCGATGCTCACCGCGCCGGCGGTCGGCAGGGTGTAAGTAAAGGAGAGCGTTTTCGCCACTTCGATGGGTTTGGGCAGCTCTTCCCGCGCACGCGCCAGGTGGCCGGTCGGCTCAAACAGCATGTACCCCCACCCGCCCGCGCGCTGATAGGTGAAGCCGCCGCCGGGGGCGTTGACATCGTTCACCGAGGTCGCGTAGTGCGACCCTGCGTCATTCCCCCACAGGTGCTGGGTGGAAAAGGCCAGCTTGCTGCCCGCCGCCGGAGGGCCGGGCATGCCCAGGCGCGCCCAGGCGATGCGCGACTCCAGGAGATACGCGCCGTCGAACTTCTGGAATGCGGTCTGCGTGTCGGCGCCGAAGTAGTTCCACAGCGGGTCCACCCACTTCAACTCACCGTTCGGATTGATGAGCAGCGTGTGGATACACATCTGCGGCTCGTTGCGCCCGGGCACGTCGCAGTACCAGATCTGGATATCGCGCCCCACCGGGCGCGGTTCTTTCAATACGAAGGGATACCCCACCGCGGGGTCGTTGATGAGCTTCAACTGCAGCGCGTCGCCATCCCACCCGCGGTCGGCATCCACCCGGCCGTCCACCGAGTGGTGCATCGGCGTGGTGTCCTTGAAGTAGGCGCTGACGTAGAGGTAGTCCTTGTCATACATCATCGCCGTGCGGGCGTAGCGCTTATCCGCAAACTCCAGGCACTCGTAGGTGAGGATTTCGCCGGACATATCCCAGTCGTCGAGCTTGCCGTCGATCTTCACCGGCCCCGGCGCCGGCACCACCGAGATGAAGGAATGCCGCCCCTCGACAAAGATGCCGTCGGCCAGCACGCGCGCGCCGAGTAGCACGCAAAAGATACCCAGGATGGTCCATCGCGTCATCGCAAGCTCCTTCGGGATTCAGGATTTAAGATTCAGGATTCAGGATTCAGGATTCAGGGGGACGGGAAACCAGGTAGACGGAAAACGTCCTCCCTGAATCCTGAATCCTGAATCTGTTTTCATTCCGCGTTCGCCGTGCCCAGGTTGGCCGGTTGGATGCGGCTCTCCGTGGGTGGGTCGTTGGTGATCTGCGTGTCCTGGTTCGTCCAATAGGCGCGCAGGATGGTGACCTTGCCGCCCGGGTCGCCGTACAGGATGCCGAAGTCGAAGGGGTAGCTCTTCCCCTTCTCCGGGTGGAAGCCGATGGCCGCCAGCGGCACCGCCGCCTCCAACAGGTAGCCGTCGGGGGTGGTCTTTACGGCAACTTTGGCGTCGGTGAGAATGGCCGCCCGTTCGAAGGTTTCCGGCGCCTGCGACGAGGTGATGGTCACCGGCGCCGCCGGGCCACCCTGGGCGACCTTCTGCATTACCACGGCCACGGGTTTACCCTGGAAGGGCGCGAAGAGGATGCGCGTATCGCCCTTGCCCACCGTGCGCTTCGGGTCAGCGCCCGCCTGCGTGCACAGGATCACGTCCACCAGGTCGCCCGTTTTGAAGAGCAGCGTGGGGTCGCCGCCGCCATTGGTGAAGGGTGAGTCGTCCGCCACGCGGTAGGCGACGTACAGGTATTTGTCGTCGTAGGCGGCCAGCGCCTTGCCGCCGCGCCCGGGCACGTCGATCTTCATCGCTTTGGACATATCCCAGGAGGCGAGCGAGCCGTCCAGCGTGGGCGGTTTGTCGAGGTGTTGCAGGGTGAAGTTGGTGACGCGCGTGCCCACCGCCTGCTGGTACGCCGCCGCGGCCTGGGTGGCGGAGGCCACGTCCTTGTCGGTGATCTCCAGCGTGCCGGTGAAGCGCCGCAAGCCGTCGAAGCCGCCGATCTCCCAGATGCGCACGTCGATGTCGCCGCCGATCAGGTAGACTTTGCCCGTCTTCGGATGGCGGAAGATCCACCCGTTAAAGTTTTCGCAGCAGAGCACGTTGGGGCCGAACGCCGTGCCGCGCCGGTTGTCCGTACACAACTCGGTGACGAAGAGGCCGTCCTCGTTGATCAGGTTGTAGTCGCCCCAGTAACCGTTGACACCGATGAGTTCGCCCCCCTTGTCGGCGCCGGTCTCGATGAAGCCGATGAACTTCTGCGCCCCGCGTATTTCGCCGGGTTTCGTCACCGGCGCGGAGCAATCCATGCCGATGCCCGCCTTGAAGCGCCAGAGCTTTTGCCCGTCCGCCGTATAGCAGGCGATGCCGTTTTTGCGCATGTCATTGCGGTAGTAGCCGTCGTTCGTCTCCGGCGCATACAGGCGCGTGCGGTCAGGATTGTATTGCGTCGGCCAGTTGGTGCTGAGTTCGCATTTGAAGCCGGGTTTCACCTCGTAATCGCGGTAATAAATCGGCACGCCCTCGCGCCACTCCTTCACACCGACGAGCATTCCCCCGCTGCGCTCGAAGGCCAGGTGGTCATCTTTGGCGATCACCGCGGGCGGCACGGCCGGGTTGGCCTTCATGTCCGCGTAGCGCACCACTTCGATCTCGTTCGCGTCCATGAAGCCGTTGTGGTTGGTGTCGCTCCAGTAGCAGTGGTAATTCCAGTCGTCGAACTTGAATTCCACCGGCCAGCCGGGAATGCGGTGCATGTTGTTCGCCGCATACAGGGGCACCGCGTGGTCGGCCAGCATCTCCCACACCGAGCCGGAGCCCGGGAAGACCAGGAAGGTGCGCCCGTTGAGATGCTCCACCCGCGGGGGCGGCATCCAGGAAGACGAGCCCGGTTGCGGACCATCCCAGCCGGGCCGCGCGTAGGTGCAGTCGATCTTCGCCGTCTTCTTCTCGTAGTCCACGATCCAGCGCATGTTTTCCGTATACAGGTATTCCGGGTGCTCCGGGTCGATAAACGAGGTGCCGGAGAGCGCGGCGGGACCCATGAAATCCTTCACCAGCACACCCTGTTTGCCGGTAGTCGCCCACACGCTGAAGCGGTTGGGCGTGGTGTCCATCTCCGCCACCCACAAGCGGCCCTTGCTGTCGAAGGCCATGCGCCCGGGCATAAAGAGGCCGTTCGGGTTGAACTTGCCGATGGCCGGCCGTCCGCCGGGTTTGCCGATGTAGCCCAGTGCCTTGCCGCCGGGATAGCTGTAGACACGGATGTCCATCTGCACGCGTCCCTGGTCGGAGATGTAGACGCGTTTGCCGTCCGGGGACACCGCCAGCCCGAAAGGCTTGCCCAGCTCTACCGGGAAGACGTTCTCCACCATCCCGGAATCAGTGTGGAAGCGGCTGAGCGCGCCGCTGCGCAAGAAGAGCAGCGTGGCGCCGTCCGGCGCCACCTGCAATCCGCGCGCGCCGTCGCCGAGGGCGAAGGTGCGTACGATCAGTCCCTTGGCGAGGAGAATATCGTACAGGTGTCCGTTCGCCGCGGCGTACAGGTGCCCGTTGAGCAGGGCGAGATCGGTGATGCCCCCGCCGGGGATGTCGATGCCGCGCTTCTCGCCGGGGAAGTTGAGCGGGCGCCCGGTTGCGGCGTCATGTTGCGAGATGCCGGTGTTCTGCGCGATGAAGAGGGTCTTGCCGTCCGTCGCCAGCGCGTCCGCGAAGCCGCCGTTGTAGCCGTACGGCGTATTGCCCCACAGCTTTTTGCCGTCCAGCGTGCACGCCTGCAGATTGTTGCCCCCTTCGCCACCGCCCCAGAGGAGATACACGCGGTCGCCGGCGCAGGCGATATCCGTCGGGATGCCCACCATGCCCCAGGAACCGGTGCCGTCGGCGGTGGTCCACGGCGGCGTGCCGGCATTTTTCACCGATACCACCCAGTCCTGCGTGAAGCCGTGCGAGGTGAGCGCCTTGAAGGTGTATTTGCCCGCGGGCAGCACGTCGCCGAAGTCGTTCAAGCCGTCCCACGCTTCGGTGACGGTGCCCGCCGGGCGATCAGTGGCGGTGAGCAGCGTGCGCACCAGCTTGCCGTCGGCGTCGAAGATGCCCATACTCACCTTGCTCGCCGTGGGGACGGTGTAGGTGAAGGCGAGCGTCTTCGCCATCTCGACCGCCTGGGGGATCTCCTCCCGCGCCCGCGCCAGGTGACCGGTGCCTTCAAAAAGCAGGTAGCCCCAGCCGTCGCAGCTCTGATAAGTGAAACCGCCGCCCGGCGCGGTGACGTCGTTGATGGAGGTGGAATAGTGGGTGCCGGCGTCGTTGCCCCAGATGTGCTGGGTGGTGAACGCCAGCTTGGTGCCCGGCGTGGGCGGCTCCGTCATGCCCAGGCGTTTCCACGGGAGGCGCGCTTCGAGGGTGTAGCCGCCCTCCTGCCGGGCGAAAGCCATCTGGGTATCCGCGCCGTAGAAGATCCAGCGCGGATCGGAATAGGACATCCGTCCGCCGCGCGGGGGGATCTTCAGCGTCTGGATGCACATCTGCGGTTCGTTGCGCCCCGGCGCGTCGCAATACCACATCTGGACGTCGCGCCCAATCGGCTGCTCGGTTTTTACCTGCATCGGGTAGCCGACCGACGGGTCGGTATTCATCTTCAATTGCAATGCATCGCCGTCCCAGCCCCAACTGGCGTCGACGTGGCCGTCCATCAGGTGATGCATCGGCGTGCTGTCTTTGAAGTAGGCGCTGACGTACAGGTAGTCCTTGTCATACATCATTGCCGTGCGTGCGAAGCGATGCGGGGCGAATTCGAGGTTTTCGTAGGTGAGGATTTCCCCGGAGAGGTCCCAGTCGTCGAGTTTGCCGTCAATCTTCACCGCCCCCGGCGCGGGTACGACGGACAGCGACGTGTGCCGCCCTTCGATAAAGACGCCGTCGGCCCACAAACGCGCGCCGAAGAGCGCGCAACCGAGTACGCACAGGAGACCGGTGATGCGCAGTCGCATAAGTCGTCCCTCCCGAGGGGTGGATGTACCGTGCATGTCTTACAGTGCGGAATCATCACGGCGTATTCCGGCATTTCTTCTCCTTCGCCGTGCCTGCGGTAATTCATTCAGACAACACCATTGAACATGTTCAATTCCCGCCCCCGATTGCGTTGCCGGGCAGGGTGCCGTATACTGATTGAACGAGTTCAATCCCGAGAGAGCGCCCATGCCCATCATCCGCCAACTTGCCGAACTGGCCGGGGTCTCCATCGGCACCGTGTCGATGGCGCTGCGCGATGACGCGCGCATCCACCCGGACACCCGCGCGCGCATCCAGGAGCTGGCCACGCGCTTCCACTACCGCCCCAACCGCCTGATGCAGAGCCTGGTGACGGGCGCCAGCCATACGCTGGGCTGCCTGATCCCCTTCGTGGACTTCCCCTACTGCTCGCGCATCCTGCGCGGGGTGCTGGAGGAGGCTTTCCTGGCGTCGTACCACATGTTCGTGCTGGAGACGCACGGGCAGGAGGCGCACACCATCCTGGGCATCCAGTCGCTCATCGAGCAGCGTGTGGACGGCGTCATCATCCACAGCGGGCATCAGCGCTCCCTCCCGCGGAAAACGATGCTGGAGCTGCGCAGCCACAATATCGTGCCGGTGATCCTGGACGCCACGCGCGCCGACCTACCCGTCGATGCCGTGTGCACGCACGAGCAACAACTCGCCGAGTTGGCGGTGGACTACCTGCACGGGCTGGGCCACCGCCGCATCGCCTACCTGGGGCCGGCGTCGAAGGGGCATCGGCAGGGGCGCGCACCGGCGCTGGCGCAGGCGCTGCAGGCGCGCCGCCTCTCCGCGGACGCCTTCATCGACACGGGCGACCGCACCTTCGAGACGCTGGCCGACAGCGAGCTGCTGCACACGCTGCTCACCGCCCCCACCGCACCGACCGCCGTCATCACCACCGACGATATGGCCGTGGTGCTGCTGCAGGGTTTGCGCGCGCGCGGGTTGGCGGTGCCGCGCGACCTCAGCCTGCTCGGTATCGGCAACCACCCCACCAGCGCCTTCACCGATCCTCCGCTCACCTCTATCGGCAGAACCCGGAGGAGGTGGGCCGCCAGGCGATGCGCCAGCTCCTCGCACGCATGAGCACCGGGATCGACTACGATGACTTCCAGCCGCAAACCGCCTTCATCTCCCCGCGGCTGGTGGCACGCGCCTCGTGCGCGACGATAACCCCGAGGCGCTGAGCGCGCAATAGCGCAAAAAACGGCCTGTGCGCGTCCCCCTATCCACAACTTACCGCATACACCCGCGGCTCCGCCCACTCCCCGCGGGTCAGGTGAAGCTGCACGCGCACCGTTTGCCCCGCCAGCGCGGCGAGGGAGGCGGACCAGGCGACGGGGGCGTCCAGACCGTCAGGGCCGGGGTGACCGTCCGTGTAACCCGGCAGGGGGACGAAGCGCTCGTCGAGGAGGGCCACGCGCATGCCGGCGGTTCCGTTGGCGTTCAGGGTGAGTTGCGCGTCGCCGGGCAAGGTCAGCGGCGCGGAGCAGATCGTCCCCTCGCCGGCGTCCGGGTTCAACCCCAATGCCCCCCAGCGGTCGCGCGGCAGCGTGGCCAGCGCCACCTCGGCGGAATAATAGCGTAAATCGGCCACATCTTCATTACCACCGGCGTTGCGCCAGCGGCCGTGATAGATGCGCGTCTCGTCGCCCACGTTCAATATGCCGTTCGCCTGGCAGAGCACGGTATTGATCTCATACCCCGGCACCGGCGTCGCGGGGGAGTCCTCACGCCGCAGGAAACGGTGCCCCTTTACCGGCTCGCGGAAATGGATCCCGTCGTTAGAGATCAGCAACCCGAAATCTCCGGAGATCTGCGCAAAGTTGCGCAGGAAATCCGCGTTGTGCCACAGGCCGAACACCCCCACGCAGACGTTGCCGAAGCTCGCCGCGCCCACGCCGAGATGCACCTGGTCGTAGGGGCCGCTGAGGCCGCGCAGGGAGGGGTCTTCCGGCTCGGGCAGCGCGAAAGCCTTCGCCGCCAGATCGGGCCAGTGCGCCCAGTCATAGGTCATCCGCGCGACGCCCGTGCGTCCGCAGGGGGTGCCGCCCTCGGCGAACCACCCCGCGAAGGTATCCGCCACCTGGTAATGCACCAGGTAGCGCCCGTCGTGCTTGAAGAAGGAGGCCTGCTCGACGAACTGGTCCTTGAACGGGATACTCGTCATCGTCCACCGCAGGCCGTCGGGCGACTCCGCCAGCGCGATGGTGGGCCGCGTGCCGTACTCGGGGATGATCGGGTCGGTCACGTCGGGGAAGAATTCGTAGACCATCTTATACCGACGCGCGGGGTCGGGATCGTCCACGTCCTTAATCACCGTGGCGCCGCCGATGAGCGGGTGCGGCAGATCGATCGCGTTGTTGGTGCGGCTGCCTTTGAAGAGCACCTGCCCCAGCGCGGGCTTCGTCCACGTGAGGCCGTCGTCGCTTTCGGCGTAGCAGATCGGTCCGGGATACAGGGGATTGATGCCCTGCGCTTCACCCGTCATGCGCGCCAGTTGTTGCATCTGGTGCGGCGTCCAGTCGGGATTCAACCCCCAGTGGCAAGCATAGTACCACATGCGGAAGCGGCCCTCGTCCTGCAGCACAGTGCCGTAAAAGTGCGCCGCCAGATCGTCCGGCGCGCCGCTGCCGAAGGGGCTGGGCAACAGCACCGGCTCGGACCGCACCGTCGGTTTGGTGAGATACAGGCCAACCCCCTTGCGGAAGGGCAGCAGCACGTCGTCAATCGCCAGGAGCAACATCACAGATCTCCTTCCACAACCAGTCCGCCGCGTCGTTGTGCCAGTCGGAAAAGCTGACGTGGCCCGGTATGGGCAGCACACGCAGGGTAACCGCCGCCGCGGGCAGCGCGCGGGCGAAGGCCACCGCGTGGTGGGTGCCCACACGCTCGTCGGCGTCGCCGATGGTCAGCCATACCCGACGATCAGCCAACGCGGCGACGGTCCGCTGTAACGCCAGTGCGTGCACGAGCGGGGCATCCGCCAGCGCGGCAAATTCGCGCAACGCCCCCAGCTCCGTCACCGGACTGAAGGCGGCGACGGCGCGCAGGCCCGCGTAACCGGCGGCGACGTGCAACGCCGAAAACCCGCCGCGCGAGGTGCCCGCCGCGGCAAGCCGCGCGGGGTCGGCGATGCCGACGGCGACCAGATGCTCCAGCACATCCGCTGCACGCGCGCGAAAATCGGCCACGATATCCTCCCCCGCCGCGACGCGTGCCGCCCAGCCGTGCAGCTCTGGCGGCTCCCCGGTGCGCCGGTCGTCACCGTGGCACGGCAGGTCCACGCTCACCACCGCCCACCCCCGCGCGTGCAGCAACGTGCCCACGCGGCTATACGGCGCGCTGGTCAGGGTATCCACCGCGCCCATCGCCAGCAACAGCAGCGTCGGCGCGGGCGTCTCACGCGGCGCCGCCAACGCGAAGGACGTCCCCCGGGTTGTATGGCATGTTGTCACATCCATGTAAAAACCGTCCCGTACAGCGCGTTCGGCGTATCGCGCAGCGTGTCGTAGATGCGTTGCGCCTCCGCCGCCGGCACGACATCCTGAATCAGCAGTGCCAGCGTCACCTGCCCGCCCGCGACCAGCCGGCAGAGGTTGGCCAGGTCGTCGTTGTCGAAATGGCTGTTCTGCAGCAGGGTGATCTCGCGTCCCTGGCCGGTGTTGAAGGTGTAGTGCACCGCGCCGCGCCCGGCGATGAAGCTCACGCGCCCCCGGTGCTTCACGGCGTCGAGAAGCTTGTCTTCCATCCCCGGCACGCCCGCAAGGTCGATGACGGCGTCGAAGCGGCCCTCTGGCGCCCAGCTATACCGATAAGTGGTGGAGATATGCCGATCCCAGCCATCGCCGTCGATGTTGCAGGCCGCCTCCACCGCGCCGATGCGGCGCGCGAGTTCCAACCGTCGGTCGTCGATATCCACCAGCGTCACGCGCGCGCCCATCACGTGGGCGATCTGAGCCGCCACCTGGCCGATCACCCCGGCGCCTACCACCAGCACCTGCTCGCCCATGCGCAGTTCGGCGCGGCGGCAGGTACGCATGGCTACGCTGGTCATGCCGAAGAGCGCCGCGTGCACGGGATCGACTTCGGGCGGCACCTTCACCAGCAAGCTGCCGGCGTCCACGGTGCAGTACTCCAGATGGTTTTCGCTCATATAGAGCAGGTCGCCGACGGCGAGAGTCGTCACCTCGGCGCCGATCTCGACCACCCGCCCCACGTTCTGATATCCGCATTGCGCGGGCAGATGGGCGTCCGGCGTGGCGTAGTTGCCGCCGATCAGGTCGTTGCGCTCGGTGCCGTTGGTGATGCCGGTGTAGAGCGTCTGCGTCCGCACCTGCGTGGGGCCGGGCGCCGGCGGCGCCGGCCAATCGGAGACCAGCACCTTTTCGCGGCGGCCATCGGGCCGCAGACGGGTGACGAGTGCGCGCATAGTAGCCCCCTAACGTTGTCCCGCCCAGGCAATGCCACGGCGCAACACTTCGCGGAAGTTGGTGTCCTGCCAGGTGTCGTTGTCATGCCCGGCCTGGTAGCAGAAGACGCGCGCGGCACGGTACTGCCGCGTCCAGGCGATGGTGCGGTTGCTCTTCGGGTGGTCGTAGGTGAGCAGCACACGGCTGTCCGCGCCGGCGTCGGCCAGGGTATACGTCTCGTCGATCATCGTCCACGGCGCCAAGCCCTGCGTGATGGGGTGCGTCGGATCGGCGATCTGCGTGGTGACCGTCTCACCGATGGCGTAGCCGAAGCCGCGCTCCGCGATGCCGACCAGTTCCGACCAGGGTGCCCATGTGGGGTAGTCCAGCAAGGCGTGGTGAAGTACGACAATCCCTTGATCCGTCGCGCCCAGCTCGTGCAACGCGGTGAGCGGTTGCCCGGCGTACCAGGGCTGCCCGTCGTCGCGCGGGGTCTCCATCATCATCGTGTAGAAGAGCACCACATCGTACGCCTGCCGCACCGCGGTCGAGCTGGAGGTGTAGTCGTCGATGTGCTGGATATACACATCCAACCCCGGCAGCGCGCGGAAGAGCCGGTGGAAGTTCGGCACGTCGTAACTATGGCCGCCGGTCACCACGGCGACGGACAGCGGGGTGTCAGGCATGGGGTTCTCCTTCGTGGCGGGTGCGGTTATCGTGTTCGGCGCGGAGGCGGGCGTAGAGCGACCCCAACTCCGCGAAGATCTGCTTGGGGTGGCCCAGGTAGTCGAACACCGCGTCGGACATCTGCGGCCAGCAGTCGTGCACGTTCCAGAGCAGGAAGCCGCCGAAGTACGGCGCGCTGTCCCACTGCGCGATCCAGCCGAGGACGGCTTCCGTCTGCAACGCCTGCGAGGCAGGGACGGCCTCCTCGATCGTCCGCGGCGCCGGTTTGCCGCACGCGGCGAGGGCTTTAAGTACGCGGTCGGTCACGCGGAACATGCCGGATTGGATGGTGTCGCTGCCGTGGAAGCGCCACATTTCGTTGTCCAGCGGCCACTCGGTGCCGGGGGGGAAGTAGGTGCGGATCGTGGCCAGATCGGGCAGCGACAGGTGGCCGAATTCGGAGGTAAAGAGCGGTCGCATCGTCCACATCGCCGACTCCCGGTAGTTCGTGCCGTGATCGTAGACGTGGCTGTCGCCTTCGGTGTCGCTGTACCAGCCGGCCGGCTCGGTAGGCCGATACGGCGACGAGGGCAGATACGGCACCTGCGGGTGCAACTCGGCGCAGACATCGGCCAGTACCTGCCGGGTCAAGCGGTTCAGCGGCGCGAGGTCGGGATAAACCGCATCGACCTCGTTGTCGCCCGCCCACAGCGCCAGGCAGGGGTGGTGGCGCAGGTCGTGCACGATCTGCCGCGCCTCCGCGTCGAAGGCCATCGCCATGGCGTCCGTCTGCGGATACCAGCCGCACGCCATCATGAAGTCCTGCCAGATCATGATGCCCAGGCGGTCGCACTCGGCGTAGAAATGTTCCGGCTCGTAGATGCCGCCGCCCCATACGCGCAGCATGTTGCAACCGAGACGCGCCAGCGCCTCCAGCCGCGCGGTGATCTGCTCCGGCGTCACGCGCGCAAAGATCGCATCCAGCGGTGTCCAGTTCAACCCCGTTACGAAGATGGTGCGACCGTTGACCTTGAAAGTGAAGCTCAAACCGCCAGACGGCAGCGGATCCTGGCAAAGCTCGACGGTGCGCAAGCCGGTGTGGAAGTGCCGCGTATCCAGCGCGCGCGCGTCGGCGAAAAGGGTCGCATCCACATCGAGCAATGCCGGCGTTCCGTAGCCGACCGGTTGCCAGCGCGGCGCCCCGGGCAGCGCGAGGCGCACTGAGGCCGCGTCCTCCCCCGCCGCCAACTCGGCGCTGAACGGCTCACCGGCGACGTTGCCCGTCACCCGCAGCGGGCCGTCATGGCCGTGGCGTTCGACCGCAAGGTGCACGGTCACGTCGTCGGCTTGCCCCAGCGTCACCCACACGTCCGCCAGCCGGGCGCCGTCCACGATCACCAGCTCTACCGGGCGCCAGATGCCGCGCGTCACGAGGCGCGGGGCAATGTCCCAACCGAAGCTCATCTGCGCCTTGCGCGCGAAGAGGCGCTCCGGGCTCCACATCACCGGTCCGTGCGCCGGATCGAACGGGATGGCGTAGCGCGGGGAGGCCAGGCGCACGGTGAGGGTGTTGCCCGCCGCTTGCAAGTACTCGGTCACGTCGAAAGTATACCGCCGGTGCATGTTGTCCGTGTGCCCGATCACCGTGCCGTTGAGCTGCACCGTCGCGAAGGTGTCCAGCCCGTGGAAGACGAGGAGCACGCGTTCGCCGTCCTTCGTCGCCGGAGCGGTAAAGGCGGTGCGGTACCACCAGTCCTTGTCCTCCACCCACGCGGCCTGCATCAGATTTTCGCCGACGTAGAGGTCGGGCAAAATGCCCGCACGCATCAGGTCCAGGTGCACGTCGCCGGGCACGGCCGCCGGCAACTCGGTCATTTCGGAAGTGACGGGCGGCACAGCGTCCGACGTGCCCTGGTGGGACGTCCAGAAGGACGTCCAGCCGTTATCTATCGGTTGGGTGCGCAGCATAATGCTCCTTATGAATCTGGGTGGATTTTTCCTTCACGCAGTGCATCGATTAGTTCTTCTATGTCGTAACCCGTTTCGTTTGGCTTACCATCGTTGTTGATTCCTACCTCAGCTAGTGCAATGGCCAGCGCAAAGACAACATCGCTAAACTCCTCGTTCGAAAATTCAATCTCAACGTGCTTCGGGTCCCGCTGATCACTGCAGACTGCCGCTGTAACAATTGAGGCGGCTCCAGTCGAGGCGGCATCCGTATCCCGCAGCTTTGATAGCAGAAACTCAAATTGTTCAGTAGTGATTTTTGTCCTCGGCATGGTAGTTACCTTCACCGTTCGGACCCCAGATTGGCGAATACGCACCTACGCGATGCCCCGGCGGGCGGCTTCCTCCAGAATCGCTTCGGTGGCGGTGGCGCCCACGCGGGTGACGCCCAGCGCGCGCACGCGCAGCAGGTCGTCCAGCGTGCGCACGCCGCCCGCGGCTTTGATCCCCACCGAGGCCGGGCAGTGCGCGCGCATCAGACGCAGGTGGTCGTCGGTGGCGCCGCGGTAGTTGTAGCTCCCGTCCGGCCCCTTCACGAAACCGTACCCGGTGCTGGTTTTCACGAAGGCCACCCCAACCGCCGTGCTGATCTCGCATAGACGGATGATGTGGTCGACCTGCAGGTAGTCGTTCTCGAAGATCACCTTCAGCAGGGCGCCGCGGGCGGTGCAGGCGTCGTTCACCGCGCGGAGTTCCGTCTCGACATAGGCCCATTGCCCACCCAGCGCCTTGCCGATATTGATGACTACGTCGATCTCCACCGCGCCGTCGGCGATAGCCTGTTCCGCCTCCTGCACCTTGATAGCGGTGGTGCTGTTGCCGTGGGGAAAGCCCGCCACCGCGCAGACGCCGACGCCCGAACCCGCCAGCAGCGCCGCGGCGTCCGGCACGCTATATGGCTTCACGCACACGGTCGCCACATCGTAACGGCGTGCCAGTAGGCACCCGTCGCGCACCTCGGCATCCGCCATCATCGGGTGCAGCAGGGAGTGGTCGATCATCTTGGCGATTTCACGTAAGTTCGGTGTCATGAACGTGCCAATTCCCGCACGGTGGCGTAGATTAAATCGTAGGCGTAGACCAGCTCCTCGATGGTGCAGTGGTCCTGAATGAAATGCGTGGTGCAATAGAGCAGCCCGCCGTCGGCGAAGAGGGTCAGCACGCGGCGGATCTCGTCGGCGAGTAGGTCCAGGTTGCCGAAGCCGATGGTCGTCTGCACGTCCAGCCCGCCCATCACGGTGAAGCGCTCGCGGTAGCGCGCCTTGAAATCGGTGAGGCTCATCCCCGCCGACTCCTGGAACGGATGCACCACGTCGAAGCCCAGGTCGACGATGCCATCGAGCACCGCGCTGACGTTGCCGTCGCTATGCAGACTGAGGAAAGCGCCACGCGCCTTCACCGCGTCACAGGTCGGCTTGTGGTAGGGATACATCAGCGTCCACCACTGCGCGGGGCTGAAGAGCAGGCCGTTCTGCGCGCCCCAGTCGTCGGACACGTGCACCATATCGACGCCGAGGTCGATGCAGTTCATGGCAAAGGTCCGGTTCCACGCCTGCTGCCGCCGGTAGACCGCGTGCAGCGCCTCCGGGTTGAGGGCCAGGTGCGCCAGATGGTTTTCGATGCCGAACACCCCGTTGAGCGCCTCGAATATGCCCGGCGTCTGCACGTAGACGAAGCGCCCCTTCTCGCCTTGATGGTAGGCGATGTCGCGCTTCAACCCCGCGTACGCCGCCTCGTCGTTCGGGTCGGGCAGCGGGTAATCGAGATATTCCGCCGGGTCGCAATCGTCCGTCTGCAGCCGCGACCACCCCAGGCTCCAGTCGACACACGACGGCCCGCCGAAGAGGTGGGCATAGTCGAACTCATATCGATCCTCGAAAGCCTCCACCGACCCGAACGCCGCGGTGATCGGCGCCTCCAGGTTCGCGCGCACCCACCCGTAGACGGGAATCCGATCCGCCGGTTCGCGGCGAATGGTGGCGATAACACGTTCACGTGACAGCATATCGAACCCTTTTCTACGTAAGGGAGGGCTTCCCTGCCGGAGTTATTACTCGGTGACCGAGGTTGCGGCTACTTGGCCTGCCGACCAGCCGTCCGCCTGCGCGGACGGGGATATGGATGATGTTGTTTACGTCTTTTTTAGCGTCCGCGGAGGCGGACGCCCGGCGCTTGCCGTCCGACAGCCCCGGTTTCAACCAGTTCAAATCACCATATCGTCTCGGTCGCGGTACCACACCGCCCCACGCCCCCTCATTTTCCGCTATAATACCACCGGTTACACGTGCACCGTGCCCACTCTCGCCATCCGGCCTGGAGGTTTTTTATGCGCCCGTCTCGCTTTCTGCTCACACTCCTCGTGCTCTGTACGACCGTGGCCGCCATGGCGACCGACCTGCCGCGCTACAAGCACGAGCAGGTGTATGTCTATCCCGTCGCCGCCGTCGCCGCCCATGGCGTGACGGTGGACGGCTCGCTGGCGGAGTGGAAGCCGGAGGCGTTCATCCAGATGTATGCCGACCCCGACCTGCGCGACCTTTTCTCCTGCAAGGTCGCCTTCGCCTACGACGCCGGCGGGTTGTACCTGGCCGGGCGCTTTGTCGATACCACCCCCTTGATCAATACCGTCGATCCCACGGTCGATCCCTTCCGTGGCTGGGCGGGGGACGCGCTGCAAATCCGCCTCATCGCCGACGCGGCGCTCACCCACCCCATCCCCGAAGCCAAATTCAACAACGACGCGATCAACCACCTCACGCTGTGGTACTACTCGCCGAAAGCACAGCCCGTCCTCGACATTCGCCACGGCATGGATTTCCACGGCGCTAAAACCCTCATCGGCAAAGAGTCAGGATTGCAGTACAAGCTCGTGCCCAACGGGTATACGATCGAGGGGTACATCCCCTGGACGCGGTTGGCTGCGCGGCAACCGCAACCCGGCGAGCGCTGGGTGTTCACCATGCAGCCCTTATGGGCCGATGCCGCGGGCAAGTATCAGCACTCCTTCTTCGACGTGATGACCAACGCCGGCTTCCACTTCCAGCGCCCGGACGGCTGGGGCTACGCCCAATTCGTGAAGCCCGACGGTGTCGCCGCCGCCCTGCACGCCCAGGCGGCGACGGAAAAGCGCCTCTTCAGCGAAAGCACCGGCCCGGCGAAGGTCAGCATTCCCATCACGTATACGAACCCCGCCAAGGGCTTCGTCAGCCTTGCCATCTGCACGCCGGACGGGCAAATCGTGCGCACGCTCCTCGCGAAGACGGCGCGCGGCGCGGGCAAGCAAACCGAGGCGTGGGACGGCCTGGACGATACCGGCAAGGCGGCGCCCGCGGGTAATTACCTCGTGAAGGCGCTTTCCCATCCCGGCATCACGCCGAAGTTCATCTGCAGCGTGCATAACAGCGGCAATCCCTCCTGGGGCAACGGCGGCGGGCGGTATGGCTGGGGCGCGGATCACGGCCTGCCCATCAACGCGGTTTCCGACCCCGACGGCAACACCTACCTGCTGTGGACCTTCAACGAAGGCGGCAACTACCTCATCAAGGTGGACGCCACCGGGCAGAAGCTCTGGGGTGCCAACATCTCCTGGGGCGACTTCAACGGCGGCGCCACCGCGCTGGCCTACGCTGACGGCTTGATTTACGTCACCAAAGACGGCGCGGTAGCCGGCGGCAAAGGCCGAGGCGGCCTTTTTGCATATAACGCGGCCACCGGCGCGCGCGCCAACTTCCCCAACGGGCAAGGCACGGTGCCGGTGACCGACTGGACGGCCGACCCGGCCCACGCCGCTTCGACCGCGCCGCTGTGGGAGCGCATCAAAGCGGGCAACTTCGACGTGGCCGATTACGCCGCCAACATGACCGGGCTGGCCGTCGGCGGCGACCGGATCTACTGCGCTCTCTTCCAGGAAGATAAGATCGTCGCCCTCGACACGAAAACCTTCAAGCAAACCGACAGCTTCCCCGTGCCGCGCCCGGCCAACTTGGCGTGGGACGCCGCCACCAAGACGCTGCTGGCGATCAGCGGCAGTACGGTGGTGCGCCTCGACCCGGCGACGGGGAAGTGCGCCCCCTTCATCACCGATGGCCTGCAATTCCCCGTCGGGCTGGCTCTCGACGCCACGGGCACCACGTGGGTGAGCACACGCGGGGCGCAGATGCAGGTACTCGGCTTCGATAAAACCGGCAAGCAGACCATCGCCATCGGTAAGGCGGGCGGGCGCGCGTGGCTCGGGAAATACGATCCGAGCGGCATGCTCCTCCCGGCGGGCATCAGCGTGGACGCCAAGGGGCAGCTCTGGGTACCGGAATATGACGGTACACCCAAGCGCGTGAGCCTGTGGGACACCCGCACCGGCACGCTGGTGAAGGAGTTCTTCGGCAGCGCCGCCTACGCGGCGATGATGGCCCCCGACCCGGAGAAGCCGGAGGAGGTGTATATCCAGAACTGTCGCTTCCTCGTGGATTACACCACCGGGAAGTGGACGCCGGACGCCACCGTCTACCGCGCCAACGTGACCGGCCCCTCGATCCCCGGCTCGGAAGCCGGTTATGGCTTCATGGGCGCCACCTTCGAGATTTCCCGCTACGGCGGACAGACCTTCGCCCTCAACGGCAACGGCGGCATCTTCGCGGTGAAAGGCGACCGCTTCGTGCCGCTGGAATACATCGGCATGGCGCCAGGGAACATGCCCGGCGTAAAGGTCAACACCCCCGTGGTCTGGATGGACGCCAACGGCGATGGGCTGATGCAGGAAAACGAAGTGCGCGCGGTGCCCGGCTACGGGCTGTATAACAACATCTCCCAGTTCGGCGCGACTTTCTACCCCGGTGCAGCGGTCATCAAGAGCGGAAAACTCTTTCAACCCACCGGCATTAATCCCGCGGGCGTGCCGGTCTACCCGAAGCCCGAAGACGCCGAACCCGTACTCACCGGGAAAGGCCCGATGAACGCCTACGGCAACTGGATGGACGTGTGGCCGTCGCTGAGCAGCGACTACAAGGAGTTCTACGCCGCCGCCAGCCTGCCGCGCGGCGGGGCGCTGGACGGCGCAGGCATGGACGGCATCTACCGCTTCAATCGCAACGGCGACATTCGCTGGCGCTACAGCCGGGTGGCCGTCTTCTACGCGCTGAAAGCCCCGCTGGCGAAAATCGGCGACCTCTACGGCGCGCTGCGCATCGCCGGTGAGGCGGAACTGCCCAAGGCCAACGGCGGAGAGATCGTCGGCATCGGCGTCTACCGCGGCTACTTCGGCTTTTTGAATGAGGACGGCCTCTTCGTCGACCAGGTCGGCTATGACAATGGCCGCGGCCCGACGCCCAACTTCGACACCTTCTTCATCGAAAACTTCTCCGGCTACTTCTTCCAGCACCCGAAGACGGGCAAGGTCTACCTCTTCTGCGGTGACGTAGATGGGCGCATTCTGGAGCTCCAGGGTTGGGATAAAATCGCCCGCCTGCCCGACGCGCCGCTGACCGTCACCCCGGCGCAGTATCAGGCCGCCCTCGCCGCGGCCGCCGTCGCCGCCGGAGGCACCACTAAGCCGCCGCTCACGCTGATCGCCGCTACCCCCGCCGTAGACGGCACCGCGAAGGGCTGGGACGCAGCGAAAGCAAGCACCATCACCCTCGACGAGACGCACACCGCGAAGGTCGGCCTCGCGTACGACGCGAAGAACCTCTACGCGCGCTTCACCGTGCAGGATGCCACCCCGTGGCGCAACGCCGGCACTGACTGGCATTACCTCTTCAAAGGCGGCGACGCGGTGGATATCCAGCTCGGTGCCATGAACCTTACCCCCGATCAGAAGCGCAAAACGCAGCCCGGCGACGTGCGCGTGATGATCGGCCCGGGAGCGGGCGACGGCTGCACCGTGGTCGGCATGTGGGGACGTGTCCCCGCCGGCATGGCGAAGGAGCCGCAGCGCTATCAGTCCCCCGTGGGCGAGGAGCGCTTCGAGCGCGTGGCGCAGCTCCCCGGCGTGACTTGCAAACTCACGCGCACGGCAGATGGCTACACGCTGGTCGCCGTCATCCCGTGGAGCGAGTTGGGGCTCACTCTGCCGACAAAGGGGACGCAGTTGCAAGGCGACGTGGGCGTGCTCCTCAGCGACGGCAGCGGTGTGCGCACCACCGGACGGCGCTACCTGTTCAACCAGGAGACGACGATCACGAACGACGTGCCCAGCGAGGTGCGCGTGGAGAGCGACAAGTGGGGCGCGGTGATATGCGAATAACGCTGCTGCTGTTCACTTTGGGTCTTTACCTCACGGCGCACGCGGCGTTCACCTTCGCTGGCGTGGTCGGTAACAGCGGCGGCGAGGGGCCGACGGTGATCCGCGGCGCGGTGGCGCGCATGAGCGGCGGCGTGGCGGTGGATGCGCGGGGGCGGGTCTTCACCGGCGGCGGCGACCGCATCCTGTGCCTCAGCCGACGCGGCAATCTACTCTGGGAGACGCGCCTGCCAAAGCCGGAGTGGGTGCTTGGCGGCCCGACCTTCGCCATCGCCGGGCGCTACCTGTACTTCATCGCCGGGAAACCGGTGCGCTATGAAGGCAACTACAACTACCTGTGGACCCCCTTCACGCTGGTCGAGCCGAACCTGTGCCGCGTAGACATGATTCTCGGCGCCGTGCCGACGGTGCTGGCCGCGCCCGCGGCCTTCGGCTGGCTCGCCCCGTGGTGGAACGGGGAGGTCACTGTCGCGGCGGCGCCGGGGGGCGATACGGCCTACATCGGCTACACCACGGCCAGCGTGACGCAGGGGAATTACGCGCGCGACGGGTATGCGGTGGCGCGGGTCAACGCCGACGGCACGCTGATGCCCCTTTTCCACGTGCCGCAGAGCTGGGGCCACATGAGCGTGGACGAAGCGGGCAACTTTTACCTCGGCGGCGGGGGCACGGTGCGCAAATATGACCCCGCCGGGCAACCCGTTCCCGGCTTTACCCCCACCCCACTGCCCAGTCTCGGCGCGGTGGCTTCCGGCTATTCCGGCGCGGTGATGCTCACGCGCGACGCCCTCTGGGATATGGGCCACTACGGCTTCGTGGGCCGTTTCACCCGCGAGATGAAGCCCGCGCCCGGCGCGCTGGTGCAGTGGGAGCATGCGTTGAGCTTCGTGGCGCAGATCGCCGACGCCCCCGACGGGGATTTCTACGTCAAGTCCGACGAGGCGCTCTACGTGGCCGCGGTGGTCGACGACCGGCTGGTGTTGAAGAAGCGCTTCGGCTCGCTCCCGCGCGTGCAATGCCTGGTGCTCACCCCCGCGGGCTATATCGGCCTCGGCAATGACGCGCGCTTGCTCTGGTTCGATTTCGCCGATGACGCCTGCGCCGCCGCGCCGGAAAAGGCGGAAATCCCCGGGCCGATTGCGCAGGGGTTACCGGACGGCGAGGTGGGCCTGACCACGCTGGCGGTGAACCCCGGCTACGCGCCGCAAGAATACATCCCCACGCCGCATGGGATCTCCCTGCTCAGCTACGCCGCGGAACCGCCCCGCTCCGGCAGCTCGCGCGTGCAGACGTTGGGCACCGGCGAGTATAACGGGCGCCTCACCGCTATCGCGCATGTCGGCGCGTGGTACTTCGCGCTGGACGGCGACACCCACCGCGTCCTCCGCGCGACCGCCAAGGAGCCGTGCGCCTTCGCACCCCTCGCGGACGGCCCCACCTCGTCCACCCTCGCCGTGCTGGCCAACCGCTACCTGCTCTGCGCCGCGGGCGGCACGCTGACGGCCTATCGCGTCGCCGACGACGGTACCCTCACCCCCGCGTGGACCCTCCCCGGCTTCGGCGACGAACTTTACGCCGCCGTCTCCGGCAACAACCTGCTCCTCGCCGACACGAAGCACCACCGCGTGCTGCTCTATACCGTGGCCGACCACCCGGAGACGGCGCCGACACCGCAGGCGCAATACGGCGAGACGGACCACCCCGGCGACGACTTCGCCCACCTCAACGCCCCCACCCTCGTCAGCCTCAGCGGCGCCCGCGCCGTGGTCTACGACAGCGGAAACCAGCGGGTTGTGAAGCTGCGAATGGAATAGAGATTCAGGATTCAGGCAGCATTCTCGCAATACCACATATGCGTCAAGTAATCGTCGGCACTGTTCTGTTATACGACCTGACGATAAATCGTCAGGCTACCGGCTGCGCCCCATCAATGGGGCTTTGGTAAGCGCCGAAAAGTCCTTCTCTCGTTTAGTTGGCGAATGAAAATTCGGCAATATGGTTTCGACGAAAATCTATACTGCAACCAACCTTGAAATCAGGGGTGGAAACGCTTGACGAGCCCCTTTCAAGGGGCGCAGCCGGTAGCCTGACGTTATAACGTCAGGTCCAGACAAGGAAAGGGCCGCGCATTCCACGCGGCCCCCTCCTATCTCCTAATCCCTAACCCCTACTCGAAAAACGCCTTCGCCGACGTTTCCTGCGGGTTGAACATGCCGAAGGTGCCGGGCCAGGCGATGAAGTTCTGCACGTCGGTGCCGGGGGTGTCATTGTCGTTGAGCATGAAGCCCAGCCACATCCACTTGCCCGGGCCGACCGGCGGCACGATCTTCTCGTCGTCCTTATACGTCTCTTCGTCCAGCGGCAGCTTGAACTCGTAGATGCATACCTGGCACTTCGACAGGTCGACGCCGTAGATGCTCTCGATGTACTGCCGCTCCGGGAAGTCCTGCGCCGAGGCGAACTTCTTTATCACCCGCGGTGCTTTGGCCGGGTCGAGGTATTTATCCATCTTCTGGAAGAAGAAGCGGTTGCGGAAGAAGACATCCCCCAGATCCGTGCTCTTCGCCAGGCTGAAGCCGAAGCCGGTGAGGAAGCCGTTGATGCAGAACTGCAGGCTGTCCCCCTTGTAGAAGCGCTGGAAGGGCTGGTGGAAGCTGACCACGTCGTCGAAAACCACCACCTGTGCGTACAGGTCGTGCTCGAAGTACCCCAGCCGGATGGTGCCGCTGCAGTCCTGTGGGCCGTCGATCTGCCCGTAGCAGTTCTGCGGCGTGAGCAGAATCTGCGGCGGGAAGCCCAGTGCGCGCCACTTCTGCATGTCCCCGTCGATGGGCAGCGCGCGCGGCAGCTTCTTAATCAGCAGTTCCGGCGGCGGCGCGGTGCCCAGCGCCTGATGCAGGCGCGGCGGGCGGCAGGCCAGCGTCCACGCGATGGCGTCGGTGATCGTCACCGGAAGGGTGGTATGCTTCACGGCGCCCACGTTGTGCAGCGTGAACCAGTGGTGGCAGTTCTGCATGTAGTCGCCCACCATAATCTGCACGTTGCCGTCATTGCCGGGAATCGCCGCCCACTCCTGCGGGTGATCCACCCAGAAGCCGCTCCAGTTGGCGGCGGGCGGGAAGCCCATGCGCGCCAGCTCCAGCCCGTTGTCGTCCAGCGCGATGAACTCCGCCTGATGCCCCCAGCTCGACACCGTCACGCCAGGCAGCGATTGCACACCCTGGATGGGGTCGTAGTCGTTCATGGTGCGCAGCCAGCGCAGTTGGCCGTCGGGCAGCCAGCGCGCCAGGTCGGTGGCGCCGCTGTTGCTCAGACCCATGCCGTTGGGTGTGTTGTGCAGGTTGATGCCCGCCACCACGCCGCCGTCCACCGCCATCCGCGCCGACGAGGTGCAGCGCAGGTCCTCCGTCTTATCCGCGTAATACGGGCTGGGCACCTGGGGATTCTTCGCTTCGAAAAGCAGCGGTTTGGCGAAGTTATAGCGCGGGACGCCGTCGGCGTCCAGGCCATCCGGGGCATAGCGGAAGGCGACCTGCCCGCCGGAATGCACCACCGTGCCGTCCGCCTCGACGTAGGTGAAGCGCGCCTGCAGCTCTGCGCGCAATGGTTTGCCTGCGGCGTCGAGGACCGGCGTACCAGCGTCGGCGTCGTCGATCTTCCCGTCGCCATTGGTATCGCGACAGGCGATCACGTTGCCCGTAGCATCGTGGCGGAAGACCAGCACCGGGCGCGCCAGTCCCTGCTCGTAGCGGGTGACCAGCACCCACTCGTCGTTCTTCCTCGCCGGGTTCTGGCAACTAAAGACGGCGAAATCCTTCCCGCCCAGACTGAAGACGCCGCGTATGCCGAGGCCGGGATACGCCGGCAGCCCCCAATACCCGTCGGGCGCCCATGTGCCGGCTTTGGCGTCGAAAGTGTAGGAGACGGCGCCGTTGGCGTCGAAGCCGCGCGTTTTGCCATCGGCGCACTTCGCCACCAGCGGGTCGCCGCCCCACACCGCCATGGTGGTACGCAGCACCGTGCCGTCGGCGTTGAAGACCGTCTGCCGCCCGTTGGGCTCGCGCAGCGCCGTCAGGCCCGCCTCGTTCATGGAGAGGCCCACATAGCGCATGCCCGTGTTGAGCGGGTGCGTCTGGAAGGTGAAGCGCTCCGGCTGCCAGGGACCGAAGGGGCCGTCGCCGCGGCCCAGCGTTTTCACTTCACGCGGCTGCGCCGGGTCGGTGATGTCGAAGAAGTGCAGCTTCCCCGTCGCGCAGGAGGCGATGACCAGCCGGTTGCCCGCCACCGCCACCGCGGCGGGTTGCGCCACGGCGGTGAGTTCGTGCGCCACCTTGCCGTCGGGCGTAAGGGCAAGCACCTTCTCGCCGTTGCTGACCAGCCAAAGCAGGTTGTGCGCGCGGTCGGCGACGATGGAGGTCGGCGACGGCACGTCGGTGCTCGTGGTGAATTGCAGCGCGTCCATCGTGTCGAAGAGCACCTTGTTCACCGTCGGGTCGGCCAGGTAGAGCTTGCCGCCGAGTTCCGCGCAGCCGCCCAGGTACGGGCTTTTGGCGGCGGTGATGGTGGCGAAGAGGGTGCCGTCCGGACGCGCGATGGGCAGGCCGGTGGCGGGCTCGATGCGGATGAAGTCCATATTCGTGCCGCCGGAATTGCGCAGCAGGATAATCTTCCCGTCGCCGTCCAGGCACAACCCCTCGTTGTCCGAGGAGCCGTCGAAGGTCCACAGCGCCTTGCCGCTTTTCGGGTCGCCCAGGCGGCAGTTGATGCCGCGCTCGCTCCACCCGCTGCCGGTGGCCAACCGCCCGTCAGGCAGCAGCAACATGCGGCCCACGTGCACGGAGTCCGCCAGCGCGCCGGTGGTGCCGACGCCGGTGTTCGCCGCCAGCCCGCGATATTCCCAGCCCACCGTGCTCTCGACGAGGCGCAGCTCATATTTGCCCGGCGTCACGGCTTGCCCGAACAGGTCGCGCGCGGGCAGCACGTAGTTGTGCTTCCCCTTGCGCAGCGGTAGCTCCTGGAAGAGATACGCCACCAGCCGGCCGTCGGGGGTGAACAGCCCGGCGCTCTTCACGCCATCATCGGAGGACACGGTGAATTGCCCGTCCACCGCGTTGTTGAGAGGGGTCGATTCGTACGCGCCCACGTCGGGGGTGGCGCCGCGCTTGCGCCCGTCGAGATCCATCGCCGGCGCTTTGTGTCCCCCGAGGGCTGCCACGCCCCACCCCGCCGTGGTGACGCGCGTGGGATTCCACCCGAGGGTGGAGACGGGGTGGTAGTCGCCCGTCGCCGGGTTGGCGAAGGTGACGGCGAGCTGCACGCTGTGCGCGTCCTGCCCCGACACGTCGCGCCACGTCTGCACCGAGGGCCGCTGCAACTGCCCGTCGATTTTACCGATGGAGAGGGCCAGGTAGTCGTTGTAGTCGATGGCGAGCCGGTCGTTCGTCCCGCCCACCACGATGCCGGTGCCCGCGTTGACCACCAGGTTGTTGAAAAGCGCCGTGTCGGTGGCGTTGGCGGCGGAGAGCCCGCAACCGTCGGCGACGTAGATCGTGCAATTCGCCACGGTGCTCTGCGCCACTTTACTGACGGTGACGCCGATAAGCGCGTGGGCGATGACCACGTTCTCCACCCGCACGCCGCTGGATTCCGCCACCTGCACGCCGATGGTGCCGCCCAGGATGCGCACGCCGCTCACCACGGCGTCCTCCGCCTGCGTCACCGCCACGCCGGTGGCCTTATTGAGCACGGTCAGCCCTTCGACGCGCGCCCCTTTGCCGTGCAGCGTCACTGCCACGGGCGCCTGCCCGGCGTCCAGCGTGGTCAGCGCATACCCGGCTCCGCGTAGCGTGACGCCCGGCGGTACGGTGACCGCGCCGCCGAAGGTACCCGCCGGCACGGTGATAATCGTGCCCGGCGCCGCCTTGGGCAGCGCAACACGCCAATCCTGCGCGTGCACGACGGAGCCCAGCCCGAGCAAGCACAGGGCACAGAGCAGCAACGTCCTCTTCATAGCGCCTCCTGATATCAACGGATGGAAATGATCGATAACCCGTTTTCATGGCTGAGACGGCCATGCCACGTTTGTTGTCGAGTTACTTCGCTACAGTGACACCGTTCCCTGCCTTTACCAACGGGGAATCGATTACGCAGACGCTATTTCTGCATTTGCATCTCCGGAGCGGCATGTAGCACCCGGAAGACGAGGCCATGGGTGAACGGGGGGAAGGACAGACGACCGGCGTGGATGACCGCTTCGCCCTCGCCGTCCTGCCAGGGGTAATAGAGCGTGACGGCCGTCGCGGTCAGGCCGAGGGCTGCCAGGTCCAGCGTGGCATTGGATATCGGGAGGGCCGGGTGCCCGTCGCGCAGCACGGTGTCCCAGCGGTCGGCGCGGTTGCGCAGCCAGCCGAGGGTGCAGGTGGTGCCGCGCAACAGCAGGCAGTGGTAGGTGTCGGTGGTGTGCTCCGCCGCCTGAAAGGCCTCCCGATCCACCGCGACGCCGTGCAACAGCTCGGTCAGCGCGCGGTAGCCGTACCACAGGTTTTTCGTATCGACATACCCGTCCCAGTGCCAGATGTGCCCGCTGCCCGCGGCCCCGGCGAAGAAGGCGGGATAGGTGGTGTCGTGGAAAATCAAGCCGTCGTGATCGGCTCGGTAGTAGCGGAAAGGGCCGGAGTGGCAGTCGTTGACGGCGCCGGTTTCTGCCAGCAGCAGGGGATGGTCGGGACGGCGCGTGCGCGACACGGCATCGACGGCCAGCGCCACCGGGTCGGTGCGGCAGATCGCCAGGCCCGCCCCCTGGTCCAGGTAGCGGTGCACCTGCTGGACATCCATCTCCGGCATGGTGAAGGCGTCCTGCACGGCCTGCTTGGGCTCCCAATCGAAGCTGCCCAGCGAATTCGTGACCAGATTGCGCGGCGCGGCGGCCTTCACCCGGCGCAACGTGGCCTGCGTCCAGCTCTCCTGCACGGCGAAGTCGCGGGTGGCGCAACAGTCGATTTCGTTCCAGAGTTCCCAGGCCATCACCACCGGGTCGTCCCCGTACCGCGCCAGCAAGGCGTCCACTTTATGCCACCACAGCTCCTGCCAGGTCGGCTCGGTGAACCATTCGTCCATACTCGCGGGGGGACGACCGTCCGCCGGGTGGCGCAGCACGCGCGACTGCGGCGTGTCCGCCTGGAAGGTGCGGAAGTATTCCAGGCATAGCTTCAGGCGGATGTCATACGTCCGCGCCAGTGCCACCGCGGCATCGATGGCGGCGAAGCGCGTGAGATCCAGCTCCCCCGCCACTTCGCCGTCCACCTGAAAGTAAGGTATGCCCAGCCACAGCCGGGCGAAGTTGCCGCCGTTGGCCGCGAGCGATTGGAACCAGCGCGCGTATTCCCGCGCCCCCAGCGTCCCGCGACCGCTGCCGGTTTTGAACTCCTCCCCAGTGCTCAACGCGTACGACACCGGACCGCACAGGTTCAACCCCAGCGCCACGTAGGGATCGCCGTTGGTATAGGCGAAGTAGCGCGGATCACGGCGGCTGATCTCCACGTAGCCGGGGTGCGCGCTCGCGGTACAGGTGAAGCTGCCCGCCCCCACGGCGCGTGTCCCGTGCTGCCAGTTGTAGCGCCACGTGCCCGGGGTGGGCGGCGTGAAGCGTGCCGCCGAGATGGGTATCCCTGCGGGCGTGATGCGCTCATAGCCATGGTCGTCGTAGACGATATCGGTCGGCTGGTGGAGAAAGCTGGGCCGTGAATATTGCGCCCCATCCGGCCCGGTGAAGACGATACCGTCGACGGCGTCCGTACCGGCATACGCGAGATGCAGGCGGTCATATTGCGCGATGTTGGGGGTAAGCATGTGAGGCAACCTTATCCTTTCATTACTTCAGCGTGGCGGTGCCGGCGTCCACCAACTCCACGTCGTCCACCCAGGCCAGCGGATGCACGTCGGCGTAGTTATCCACCAAGCGGATAATCACCGTGACCTTCGTCGCCCCCTCCGGCGCCGTGAAGGGGGTTGCCATCTTGTTGGGAATGCCGCTGACGGCGCTCTGCCATGGGTTGAAGTCATCGTACGCGCCGAACAGGTGGGACCAGCTTTCCCGCGGATTCTTCGCGTCGGGCCAGTTAAGGGTGACGGTCAACGCAGTGTAACCGCGGTTCGCGCCGGGGCCTTTGCGCTCGCCGTTCGAGGTATGTTGCGTGCGGTAGTGCGCCGTCACCCAGTATGACCGCCCGGCAATCACCGGCACCGTCTGGCACACCACCACGCCGCCCCCACCCTTACCGCCGTTGGCGGACTTGAGGAAGGCGCCGTAGTCGGGCAGGTTGTAGCTCTCCGGCGCGAAGGTCACCGGGTCGGACTCGAGCAACAACGCCTGCGTCCCCGTGTGCGCCACCTCCGTCGTCAGGGAGGCACGCCCGCCGTTTTGCACCTCCTGCACCGCCCAGCCGTGCTCGCGGTCGGCGGCGAAGGGTTCCTCAAAGCCGCCGTTCCGCAGCAGATTGCGCCCCAAGGGAAGCTCCACCGGCCCCCAGTCGCCCGGCTGCAATGTGGCTTCCGTGGTCAGGTCGTCGACGGTTTTGGTGTTTTTGTTGTAGTAGTACAGCCGCAACGCGCGGTTGGCGCCGGTAGCGTCGGCGAAGATCACCCCCACGTCGCCGCGCAGGTCGGCGGTCGCAGCCGGATCGACGCCCAGCTCCGTCAGCGGCACGGCGGCCTCCAGCGTATAGCCGTCGGCGGTGCGGGTGACGGCCACGCGCGCGGTGGTCAGGCGGTCGATCTGCGCGATCTGCGCGGCCATCAGGCGCACGGGCGTCGTCACGCCCGGCACCACCGGGCGATAGCGCACGGCAAGAGGGGCGCCGTTGCAGACGCCCAGCAGCAACCGCACGTCGCCTTCCCGCGCGGTGAAATGGGGGGTTGCGTGCGTGGCGAGCTGCAGATCCACGCAGTCGCCGGAGATAAACAGCGTGCGCCAGTCCGTCCCCTTGTTCGCCAGCGCGGCGCCGTGCACGCGGTAGGCCAGGTACAGCGTCGTCGCGTCGCGCGCGAGGGCCACCTCCGCCGCGCGGTTGCGGTCGGTGGTCAGCGCCACCCCCGCGCCCATCGCCCACTCGGCCAGATTCCCGTCGATCGTCGGCGGGGTGTCCACCCAGGCGACGCGCAGCACCGGTTTGGGGGTTTCCGGCGCCGCCTGCGCCGTGTGGCGCATCGCGGCGGCCTGCGCCACGTCGTCCGCGGTCAGCATCAGCGTGCCGCCGAAGCGTTGGGCGTGTTGCAGCCCGGTGAGGCGCAGCAGGTGGAAGGCATCCGCGCCGCCGTTGACCAGGTACGCGTCACCCGCCGGGGTCTGGAAGTAGCTGCGCATCGACTCGTCCCAGTTCTGCGTCGGCCCGCCCACGTTGTCGTCGCACAGCGCCCCCAGGTACAGCCCGTCGTCGGTGAGCAGGTAGGAATGGTAGTTCAGATGCCAGGACCAGGTGCCGAGGATATTGCCGAAGCCAGGGACGGCAAAGTCGCCGGAAAAGCTGGTACCCGCCGGTTCGTCGAGCCCCTGCTCTCCCCGGAAGTTCGCCACCGCCCACCGCGGCGTGCCGTCGCGGTCGTAACATTCCAGCGCGTTCTTCACCTCGGCGGGTCGATATTCGGGCGCATAGGTGATGAGTAGCTTATCCGCGTGTGAGACGTACAGCCCCGACACCCAGTTCATGTCGTCGCGGTCGATGATCTTGTGCGCGTCCGCCAGCGTATAGACGGGCACGCCCGGCGCCGCCCAGCGCGCCACGTCGAGGCGGAAGACCTGATTGTGCGGGCCATTTCCGGTGTGGAAGAACAGGCTGCCGTCCGTGCCGACGCCGACGCCCCAGTAGTTGTTCCACGCCCCGAACTGCCCCGCCGGCAGGGGGTCGCGGCTGCGCGTGGGGGTGACCCACTGCATCTCCTCCGCTTGCACCAGCCCGTCGCCGTTGGCGTCCACCCAGCAATACAACTGCCCGGCGTGCCCGGCGAAGAAGGCGGGATTCGCGTTGCGGTAACAATGGTGCCCCAGGTCGCTGTCCCACACATCGGCACCGGTGCCGTCGGCGGTAAGGCCGGGATCGAGCCAGCCCAGCGCGGCGACGGGGGTGAAGACGGCGCCGTCCAAGCGCAACGCGGTGACGCCGGCGTTATCGGAAAGATACACGTACGTTTTGCCGTCGTGCAGCACGGTCGTCGCCGGAGGGATGCCCGCCGCGCCGTTGGGCATGAAGGCTTGCTCTTTGCGCAACCGGCGCAGCGCGGTGGAGACGGGCGTCCACGTCTTCTTCGCGTAGTCGACGTGGAAAAGGACGCCTTCCGCCAGCACCTGGCTCGGGTCGCGCAGGTTCACCCAGAACCAGTTGCCGCCGCCGTAGGCCGTCGGGCCGAGGTAGTCCTTCACCAGCGTGCCGGTTTTGGCGTCCCACACGCTCACGCGGGAGGGGCTGCTGTCGTCTTCGGCCACCCACAGCTTGCCCGCGTCGGTGACGGCCACGCCGCGCGGCACCAGCATCCCGTTGGCGTCCCACGCCCCCACCCAGGGGCGCCCGCCCGGCGTGCCGATGGCCCGCAGCAGCGTGCCGGTGCGCGAGAAAACCTTCACCTGGAAGGACGCCCCCCAGTCGGAGACGTAAATCAGCCCGTCCTTGTCCACCGTCACGTCATGCGGGGCCGGCAAGTCGTGGTCGATGAGCGGCCGCACCGTTTTCGTGCGCGGGTCCACCGTTACCACCCGCGTACCGCTCACCGCCAGCAGCGTGCCGTCCGGCAGCGCGTGCAGACCGACGGGGGTCGCCAGGGGAATTTCATCTACGGCCTTCCCCGTGGCGGCGTCGAGCACCAGCAGTTTGTCGCTGTAAAACGCGGAGATGTAGACGCGGTCCGCCGTGGCGGCCAGGCCCAGCGCGTTGGTGGACTCGCCGATATCGCGCAGGAAGTAGCGCGGCTGCCCGCCGTAGTTGGCCGCCGCATACGTTTTGTCGCTGCGCAGCGTCCACAGGAAGGAGACTTCCTCGCGGTACGGCCAGCGGTCGATCACCAGCTCCGGGGTGGTGCGCGAAAAGCCGGCGCGCTTCCCGGTGCGCTTGTCCAGGCAGACCAGCACGTCGCGCCCCTGCCCATCGCCGGTTTTGTACATGCGGCCGGTGGTGGTGTTTTCCGGCCCGGAGTAGAGCGCGTACACGTAATCGCCCGCCACGGTGAGCGACACGCAGCGCGGACACAGGGAAGTGCTCGTGCCCCAACGCCGCTGCCCGGTGCCGTCCACGCCGATGATCCCCCACCCTTTTTCGCTGCATGGTGAAGCCAGGTAGACCCAGTCGCCGTCGGTGGCGGCGGCCTGTGGCGATGATTCGTCGCCCAGCCAGTCGCCGGTGTTGTCGGCGGTCGGCCACGGCGGCGTGCCGGGATTGCCGATGCTGAAGCGGTAGTCGAGCCCGAGCGGTGGGAAGGCGATGGCCTTCACGGTATACGTGCCGGCGGCCAGCGGCGCCCCCCACTGATCCAGCCCGTCCCAATACTCCACGTTGGCCCCCGCGTGGCGGTGCGCGCCGCGCACCAGCCAGCGCAGCAGGTGCCCCTGGACATCGTAGACGCCGACGGTGACATTGGCCTCCGCGGGCATGGTGTAACGGTACGCCAGCCCGCCGCGCGACTGCAATGTGGCCTCGGTATACGCGGTAAACTGCGGCGTCAGCCCCGCCCACCAGAGTTGGAAGGTGGCCTTCCAGGCGTCGCCCGCGGCGGGGACGGCCATGCCCAGCGCGCGGAAGGGTAGCGCGATCTCCTGCGTGTAGCCGCGACCGTCGGCGTCGAAAGCGAAGGCCTCGCGCGCGCCCTCCCGCAGCAGGTACGGCGCGGGGAGATCCTTGCCGTCGGCGGTGAGCGCGGCGGTGCGCTTCGCGGTATCGTACCAGCCGCAGAGGTTCACCGTGCGCGTGCCGTTGCTGATACGGCATTGCAGGTTGTCGCCGCCCCAAAAGCCGCGCTGGTCGGATTCGTGCTCCACGTTGGACTGCCCCCACCCGGTGTAGGCGTGCAGCGCGATATACAGGCATGTCGCGTCGTAGCGAACGGCGAGGGCGCCGCGATACCGGTCGCCCAGGTAGCCGGGAGCAAAGGCGATGCGCTGGAAGAGCGCGGGGTCCCAGTCCGCCAGGTTGCCGTCAATGGTCGGCGGCGTGGCGGCGGGCGCCGCGTGCGCGAGGGTGGCGCCGGTCGCCAACGGGGCCTGCGTCACGGCGTTCGCCATGGGGTGCGCGTCGAAGTGCAGCGTGCCCCAGCTTTCCGGACGCGGCAGGTAGCCGGAGGTATCGTACAGCGCCTCCGGCGCCGTCAACAGCCCGACGGTGATGAACTTATCCGCGTGCAGCGCGGGCAGCGGGGCCTGTGCAATGAGCCGCGCGGGCAGATCGCGCCAGGAGAAGTCGCACATCAGGCGCAGCTTGCCGTCGGCAGGCGCCTTGCCCGTGGCGGTGAGGAGCGCCCAGGGCAGGCGCACTTCCTCGACATTCCCTTGCTGCACGCAGCGCGCCGTGTTCGCCGCGTGCGCCGCGGCAGTGTCGTACCCCACGCGCACAACGGGCGGGTCGAGCGTGACGTGCGCCATGCGGTCGGTGAGTACGTGCAGTGCCACGGCGCCGCCCGCCCCCTGCCACTCGACGGCCAGGTAGAACGCCTGCGCGTCGTAGCAGACTCGCACCGCCGCCGTGTGCGGGGTGGCCAGCACGTGCCGCAGTTCGGGTGGCAGATCGGTGAGCAGCGTGGTGTCGAAGGGGGTGAAGACGGCGGCGTGCACGTCATCCCAGTCGCGCAGGCTGCCATCGATCTGCAGCGCGCCGCTCGCCTGCGGGATGGTGGTCAGCCGCAGCGGCTGCACGCCGGACCACGCCCGCACGGCCAGGCCACAGCACAGGGCGAAGAGCACCACGGAGACGCGCGCCGGCAGAAGCATCGCGAACCACCTTCCCGGGTTACCGGTATATTATAGGTCGTTACGTTACTTCCACGCGCGTGGGAGCGATCCCTGCGACGGGAACACTAAACGCACGAACCGCCCGGCGGGTGCCGGGCGGTTCGTGGCTGTGCGACGCGACGCGCGTATTAGTTGAACACCCCGCCGCCATCGCCTTTGGCGGGAGCAGTCGCACCGGCACCTGCAGCAGCGCCGCCGCCACCGTTGCCACGGTTGCCGCGCGCGGCACGACCGGCGCCCATACCGGCGCCCATGCCACCCGGACCCCCGCCCATCGGCGGCGCGGTGATCTGCAACTCCTTGGGCAAGGTGAGCCGGTTGGCGATTTTGCCGTCCGGAATGTTGATCGCCAGCAGTTCGGTGTCGCGGGCCAGATAGATGGTGTTGTCCACCAGCAGATAGCCCGGGGCCGACTGCTGCATCATCCCCATGCGGCCCGGCTGCGCCGCCGCCGCGGGGGCATCCGCCGGCGCGAGGCCGGTGATGTCGCCGACTTGCTCCATTTTGTCGATATCCACGCGGATAAACGCGTCACCGATGACGATGAGCAACAGGTTGTCTTTGGGCACCAGCAACGCCGGGGCGCTGCGCTTCATGACTTCCTGCATGTACTGCATCATCGTCTGCTGATCGGCGTTCTTCGGCTGTGCCGGCAGCGCGCCGAGGACTTCCAGCGTTTTGGCCGCCGCCAGCGGGTCGGGCGTCACCTTCGCCAGCACGCCGGCGCGCAGCATGAAGATCCCCTTCGGGGTGTTGACCAGCAGCGTCTGGGTATTCTGCATCCCACCGCGCATGCCGCCCATCATGCCCCCCATGCCACCCATCATGCCGCCACCCTGGCGACCGCCGCCTTGCGCGGCGCCCGCGCCACCCGCGGCCCCGGCACCTGCAGCGTTCGGATCGGGCTGCGCCCAGAGAACCATGGTTGCCAGCACCAGGGCAACCAGCATCGACAGATATCGCATACGACCCTCCTTTGGGGTACGCGGCGCCTTACTGCGCCAGGGATTCCAGCGTGGCAAAGATGCTCTGCCAGCGGGCAGCCATCCGGTTCTCCTCGCTGTCGAGGAAGGGGTTGAAGTCCTTGGGCATCTGCGGCATCCCGCCGCCCATGCGCCCGCCGCCACTACCGCGGCCCTGGCCGCCGCCAGCGCCACCGGTACCGCCGCCGCTGGCACCGCCGCCGAACGGGGCTACGCCGCCACCACTCATGCCGCCCGGTGCACCACCGCCGGTGCCGCCGGGAGCGCCGCCGCCGAAGCCGCCGCGACCCTGGCCACCGGTGCCGCCGCTCCCGCCGCCACTACGCCGCTGCGGCATCTTCGCGGCTTCTTCCTTTTGCGCCGCGGTGAGGATACCCTCGAGCTTCGTTTTCGCCGCCGTCGCCTGATCGGCGGTGAGAGTCGGCTGCGTACGCAGCGGGGTCATGACCGCCAGGATCGCCTTTGCCTCGGCCTTGGTAATCGTCGTCGACGGCGCGTTTGCCAGCCGCCCGACGCCCCCGAAGAGGCGGGCCAGCGCGAAGGCCGGCGGCATCTCGCGATGCATGCCGCCCGGGGCGCCTGGGGCACCCGGGGTGGCGCCCGGCGCGCCGGGCGTGGAGTTGCGTCCCCACCCACCACGGGTGGCCGACGCCGTGCCAGGCGTGCCAGCCGGCGCCGACGGGTTCATCGCGCCGGGGGTTGCCGGCGTCGCGACCGGAGCGCCCGGGGTGGTGGGCGCGCCCGGGGTAGTCGCGCTCGTCGTCGGCGCGCCGGTGGCGTCCGCCTGCGTATCCTGCGGCGGCTGTACCGAGTAAGTTGCTGGCGGGTTCATGCCCTGATGGATGAAGTAGCCGGTGGCCCCCAATAGCGCCACGGCGACCACGATCATCACGCCGGTAGTCCACTTCATAACGTGCCTCCACATTTCTGCTTTTTCGCGAAGCGAAAAGTGTCCGTAGCCGCTATTACGGCTACTCGTAGCGCAGTGCGTCGATGGGGCGCATGCGTGCGGCTTGCACCGCCGGGTAGTATCCGAAGAAGACGCCGACCAGGGCGGCGAATCCAAAGGACAGGCCGATCGACATCGGCGATACCGTGGCGTGCATATTGGGCAGGTTGTTGATGATAAAGGCGCCGATCAACCCGAACAGCACCCCGATGAGGCCGCCGCAGAGCGACAGCACCATCGCCTCGATGAGAAATTGCCACTGGATATCGCGCGGCCGCGCTCCCAGGGCCATGCGGATGCCGATCTCCCGCGTGCGTTCGGTGACCGACACGAGCATGATGTTCATAATCCCGATGCCGCCGACGAGTAGCGACACACTGGCGATGCCGGCGAGGAGCAGCGTAAAGGTCTGCCCCATCTCCGCCGCCATCGACATGATATCCGCTTGATTCCGCACCTGGAAGGGACTATCCTCCCCGGGTTTGGTCGGATGCCGCGTGGTGAGTTCTTTGGTGATCTCGTCGCTGGCGGTATTCATCAACTCCATCGTCGTGGCCTGCACGTCGATGGAGCGGATGTTGCGCGTGCCCATCACGCGGCGCATGAGGGTGGTGACGGGGATGATGATCTGGTCGTCCTGATCCATGAAGCCGCCGGAGGCACCTTTCGTCTTCAACAACCCGACCACCTCGTAGCTGCTCCCCGCCACGCGGATGGTTTCCCCCACCGGCGAAGCGTCGTTGAAGAGCGCTGTCGCCGTCGTCGGCCCAATCACCGCCACGCGGCGGCTGGCCTTCACCTCGTCATCGGTAAAGAAGCGCCCCTGGTCGACCTGAAAGTTGCGGATATCCATGTACGACGGCGTGGTGCCGAGGACGGTGGTGCTGGTGTTCTGATCCTCATACTTCACCTGCGCGTTCGTCTGCACTTCCGGCGCGGCGGCCTTCACGGACGGACAGGCCTTCACCAGATCGTCCACGTCTTCCAGGGTGAGCACCTGCACGCTACCCGCGCCGCCGCGGACGGCGCCGCTGCGGACACGTCCCGTGAAGACGAAGAGCACGTTGGTGCCCATCTGCTTGATGCGATCCATCATCTGATCCTGCGACCCGCGCGCCAGCGCCAACATGGTGATCACCGCCGCCACGCCGATCACCACACCGAGCATGGTGAGCGCCGCGCGCATCTTATTCGCTACCAGGCCTTCGAAGGCCACGCTGATGCTATCCCACAGGTTCATGCTTCGTCCTCCTGCGGCAGCGCCGCCAGCACGTCGCGGGCGTCCAGGCGGTTCGTCACCGGCGTGTCCTGCACCACGTGCCCGTCTTTGAAGCGGATGATGCGGCAGGCGTGGCGCGCGATATCCTCTTCGTGCGTGACCATCACCACCGTCTTCCCCTCGGCATGCAGCGCCTGGAAGATCGCCATGATCTCCTCGCTGGTGCGCGTGTCCAGGTTGCCGGTGGGCTCGTCGCCGAACATGATCTTCGGATCGGTGATGAGTGCCCGCGCGATGGCCACCCGCTGCTGCTGCCCGCCTGAGAGTTCGGTGGGCGTGTGGTGCATGCGGTCGGCCAGCCCCACGCGGGCCAGCGCCGCCTTCGCCCGCGCCTCGTGCGTCGCCGAGGGCGCCTGCGGATCGTAGAGCAACGGCAACATCACCTGGCGCACCGCGTTGCGGCGCGGGATGAGGTTGTACGACTGGAACACGAAGCCGATCTTGCGGTTACGCACCGCGGCCAACGCGTCGTCGCTCATGCCCGCCACCTGCAGGCCGTCCAGCCGGTACGATCCGTCGGTGGGTTGATCCAGGCAACCCAGGATGTTCATAAAAGTCGACTTGCCCGAGCCGGACGGCCCCATGATGGCCACGAATTCGCCGGCTGCGATGGTGAGCGTCACGCCGCGCAGTGCGCGCACCGACACGTCGCCCATGGTATAGACTTTCGTGAGGTGCTCGACGGCGATCATCGTGGGCCTCCCATCATCATCGGCGGCGGACCGCCGCCGGCACGTGTCCCGGTCGAACTCTTCGCGGCGCTCGCTTTGCCGCTGTCGCGGGTGGCGCTCACCACAATCTCGCCTTCCTGCACGCCGGAGAGGATCTCCGTGTTGTGGCTGTCGCCCAGGCCCAGGTGCACGGTGCGCGGGATCGGCGCGCCGCCGGGGCCGATTACCTGCACGGTGGAGCCTGACGTCGAGCGCTTCACCGCGCTGGTAGGCACCGTCAGCACGTTGTCGTGGCGCCCGGTGATGAAGTTGCAGGTGGCGTTCATGCCCGGCTTCAGGCGCAGGTCGGGGGAATCCACGTCCACCGTCACCGCCACGGTGGTCACGTTCTGCGTGGTGGTGGCTTCCGGCGCGATCTTCGTCACCTTGCCGACGAATAGTTCCTGCGCATAGGCATCCACGGTGACTTCCACATTCTGCCCGCGGAAGATCTGCGCGATGTCCGTCTCATCGACGTCCACCACCACCTGCATGCGGCTGATGTCGGCGATGTCCACCAGGTTCACGCCGGTGCCGGAGCCGCCCATGGCGTTGCGCGCCCCGGCGACTACCGTGCCGACATCGACGTACTTCTTAATCACCACGCCGGCGCGCGGCGCGGTGATGGAGGTATAGTTCAGGTTCGTATTGGCGTCCGTCACCGCGGCGACGGAGCGCTTCACCGTGGCGGAGGCCTGCACGATGTCGCCGGCCTTCACCTGTGTCTGAATGGCGTTGGCCTGCGTCTGTGCCAGGTTGGCTTCCGCCGTCGCCAGCGCGGCGCGGGCGCCCGCCACGTCGTCCTGCTTCAAGGAGTCCTGCGCGCCGTTGGCCTTGGCGGCCTGCAAGGCGGCTTCCGCCTGTTTCACCGTGGCGCGGGCAGCGGTGACGTCCTGTTCCTTCATGGCGTCCTGCGCGCGGTTGGCTTCCGCCGTCTTCAGCGTCGAGGCGGCCTGCTTCATGCGCGCTTCCGCGGCATCCAGGTCATCGCGCGCTTCCTCCTGCACGGTGTCCATCTTCTGCTGGGCGCTCGTTTGCTGCGCCTGCGCTACCACGAAGCGCTGCTCCGCCGCTTCCACGTCGCTGCGCGGTACATATCCCTTGAGCTGCAACTGCTTCTGCCGCTCCAGGTCCTTTTGCGCGTAGACGTAGTTCGCTTTCGCCTGATCCAACGCGCTCTGCGCGCCGGCGATCTTCTGCGGCGACAGGGAGGACTTCGTCTGCTCGTAGGCCGTCTTGGCGGCGTCGTAGTTGCTCTTCGACTCGGCGATGCTCGTGTCCGTCAACTGCGGCTGCAGCGCCGACTGTTGCTCCGCCTGCTTCAAGCGAGCCTGGGCGGAGGCCAGATTCTGCTGCGCCTGTTCCACCGTGGTGCTGGTGACCGACACCTGCAGCGTGGCTTCCTTCTCCGCCTGCGTCAGCTTGATCTTCGCCGCTTCCACCCCGAGCTGGGCAGCCTTCAGTTGCGCGTCCTGCAGGCCGTGCTGCATGCCCAGCGTCTGCTGCGCCTGCGTCACTTTGGAGCGGGCGCCTTCCAGGTCGGCCTGCGTCTGTTCCAGCGTGCTCTTCGCGTCGGTGGGGTCGATCTTCGCGATGATCTGCCCGGTTTTGACGGAATCCCCTTCGTCGACATAGAGCGCCACCAGCGTGCCGCCGACGTTGGACTTCACTTCGACCGTCGTCACCGGCTGCAGCGTGCCGGTACCCGACACGGAGGTGGCGACGGCGCCGCGCGCGGCCCGCGTCGTAGTGAGGGTGATCACGTGGCTGCCGCGCTGGTGGGCGGCGTACCACGCGGATCCGCAGAGCAGGGCAAGCAGGACGAGTAGGATGCCCCAATGGCGTGACGTCAATTCCATGGCACTTCTCCTTGTTGGCCCGTCGCGTAATGGAGCTGCGCGAGGGCGGTGAGGTAATCGTATTGCGCCTGCACGGCGTTGCTCTGGGCCGTGGCGACGCTCAATTGCGCGTTGAGCAGGTCGAGGGGAATGGCCATCCCCTGGTCGTAGCGGCCTTGCTGCGCGTCGAAGTTGCGCTGCGCCGCTTCCACGCTCAGGGCGGTGGCGCCGAGGCGCTCACGGGCGTTGTCCAGCGCCAGCACGGCCTGCTGCACGTCGACGGTGATGTCGCGCAGCGTCTGCGCGGCGTGCACGTGGGCGGTATCCAGCGACGCGCGCGCATCCTGCAACCCGGCCTGGGTTTTGCCGCCGGAGTAGATGCACCAGGACAACCCGGCGCTGATGCCGTAGGAACGCGTACCGCCGTTGTTGTCCATCGGCTGATCGTACTGGGCGGCCACGCTGGCGACGGGGTAGAGCTTCAACGTGGCGGCGGTAACGTCGTTCTTCGCCGCGGAGAGCCCGGCGGCGTCTTCCACCAGCTCGGGGCGCGCCTTTTTGGCAACGGCCAGCGCATCGGCGATGGTGACGGTGAGCGTTTTGGCCGGCGCGGGTACGTCCTGCACGGCGAAGCCATCCTCCGGATCGAGCCCGATGGCCTGCTGCAGCGTGATGGCCGCCTGGCGGACGTTGTTCGCCGCGGTGAGCGTGTCCACCTGGGCGGTGGCGAGTTGCGCCTTGATGGGCAGCGCGTCCACGTCGGCGGCCTGCCCGGCCTCGACGCGCGCCTGCACCTGTTTGAGCTGCCCCTCGATGTAGGTCGTCTGCTGCGCGGACACCTTGGCCAACGCCTGGGCGCGCAGCAAGGCGAGATAGTCTTTGGTGATGGTGAAGTTCACCGTCTCCTGCGTGCGGAGCAACACGGCCTGCGATTGTGTTACCGCCGACTTCGCGCTTTTGTACGTCAACTCGCGTTGCCCGCCGTCGAAGATCATCTGCGTGACGGTCAGGTCGGTGGACAGGTCGGTGTTCACCAGCGGGTTGCCGGCGGTGACCAGCTCCTTGGCGGTGCCGACCGTCACCTGGGGTAAGTAGCTGCTGTGTGCTTCAACGGCGTGGGCCTGGGCCGACGTCACGTTGTCGCGACCGGTCAGGATGTCCGCCTGCCGCCCGGCGGCCAGCGCCAGGCAGTCGTGCAAGGTCAGCGGTGCCGCCCCTGCGCCCCACGGCAGCAGCAACAGTCCGATGAGCGGCCAGAGCTGCGGAATACGTTTCACGTGCATACCTCCCGTGTGCGTCATGGTACCAGGATACCGCCCATCCATCATGCGGGCGTGACGCCTGTATGGTGTTTCTGTGAAAAGCACCCAGTGGCCTGCACCGCTCGCGTCGGCAACGTACACGGAAAGTTGACAGGCCCAAGATGATTCCGTCATCTTGGCACGGTACACTACCTTATGTTACTCTGCGAGTAGTTTACGGGAATACTGGGACGGGAGCCGGGGCGGGAGTTCCGCCATAGCGCGCGTCCGGTGCCCCGAGACGCATGTGTGCGGAGTAACGACGGAGACGCACCATGGCAACATCGATTCTTATCGCCGATGACGATACCGGGCTGGTCGAGGGTTTGCGCTGGTATCTGGAGGCGGCCGGCTTCACCGTGCAGGCGGTGGACAACGGGTCGGCCGCGCTGGAGGCATTCCGCGCGCTGCGCCCCGACGTGGTGATCCTGGACATTATGATGCCCGGCCTGGACGGCGTGCAGGTGTGCGAGGCGATCCGCCGCGAGTCGAACGTCTTCATCATCATGCTCTCCGCGCGCGACGGAGAAAATGACCGGGTGCGCGCGCTGGAGAAGGGCGCCGACGACTATGTGACGAAACCCTTTTATGCCACCGAGCTGGTGGCGCGCATCAACGGGCTGCTGCGGCGCGATCCGCTCAACCGCCGACTGGGGCTGGAGGTCTTCCCCGACGACCGGCAGGTGTCGGTGAACGGCGCGCCGGTCAACCTGTCATCGCTGGAGTTCGACCTGCTGCTGACCCTTATGCACAAACCGCTTCCGGATAGTCCGCCGGACGAGACGGGGGACGGCCCGGCGGCATCATAGAAACGAGGATGAAGACGACTATGGCGACATCGATTCTCATCGCCGATGACGATAACGGGCTGGTCGAAGGCCTGTGCTGGTACCTGGAAGCCGCGGGCTTCACCGTGCAGGCGGTGGACAACGGCCCCGCGGCCGTGGAGGCCTTCCGCACCAGCAAACCGGACGTGGTGATCCTGGACATCATGATGCCCGGGATGGACGGCGTGCAGGTGTGCGAGGCGATCCGCCGCGAGTCGAACGTCTTCATTATCATGCTCTCCGCGCGCGACGGCGAGATCGACAAGGTGCGCGCGCTGGAAAAGGGCGCCGACGACTACGTCACCAAACCCTTTTACGCCACCGAGTTGGTGGCGCGCATCAACGTGCTGCTGCGCCGCGAGCACCTGCGCCAGCCCACCGCCTCGCGCTACCGCTACCTGGGATTGGAAGCCTTCCCCGACGACCGGCAGGTGACGGTGAACGGCGCCCCCGTCACCCTTTCCTCGCTGGAGTTCGATCTGCTCCTCACCCTCATGCACCGCCCGCACACGGTGCTTTCACGCAACGAGCTGGCCGACCTGGTGTGGGGCGACGAATTCTCCGGCGAGCTGCGTCTCGTCGATGCGCACATCTATCGCCTGCGCGACAAACTGAATGCGGCGGGGTTGGCGGCCTGCCCGATCACCACGGTGCGAGGAGTCGGCTATGTTTTCCGCCCCGAAAGGTAACGTGCAGACGCAGCTCACGCTGGCCACCCTGCTCGTGCTCTTCCTGAGCTACGTGCTCAGCTCCGCCACCTCGTACTATTTCATGCGGCAGGATATGCGCCAGTGGCGCCAGCTCGCGCTGGCCCAGCACCCCACCGAAGCGCACCGGTTGGCGCCGGAGCCGGCGTGGGGCTTTTGGGACTTCCTCATCGGCCCGCCCGCACCGGGACACCGGCACCATCTGAACCACAACGCCGATCCGCAGCCGTCGTCCGGTGACCATACCGCCACCCCGCAAACCCCCGCGGACGACCATGCCGCCGCACCGCAGCCTGCGGCGGACGATCATGCTGCCCAGCCGCCCCCGCCGAAGGAAACGCTGGGGCAAATCCTCAACGACCGCAAGCCGGCCTTCATCCGCTTCGGCATCGCGCTGCTGCTGGCCCTCGGCACCGGCGCGTGGCTCAGCCGCCTCTTTACCCGACCACTGAAGGCCCTGGCGCAGGGGGCGCAGGCCTTCCACGGCGGCGATTTGGAGCACCGCATCCCCGCCGCGGGCACCAACGAATTCGCCGAAGTGGCACGCACCATGAACGATATGGCCGTGCGCGTCTCCACGCAGTTGAGTACGCTGGAAGAGGACGGGCGCCGCCGGCAGCACCTGCTGGCGGACATCGCCCACGAATTGCGTGGGCCGGTGACTACGCTGCGCACCATGGCGGGCGCCATGGACGAAGGGCTGGCGGACGACCCCGCGCGTCGCGCCCGCGCCGTGTCGCTGATGCTCATCACCTCCGACCGCCTGCTCCACCTGGTGACCGACCTGCTGGAGCTGGCGAAGCTCGACCTGCACGAATTGCCTCTGCACCCGCAAGCGACGGAGTTGCGCGGGTTGCTCACCGTGGTGCTGCAAGCACACCAGGAGGCCGCCGCTGCCGCGTCGATCACGCTGCACGACATGCCCGACGGCGCACCGCTGACCCTCACCATCGATCCCAACCGCTTCGCGCAGGTGATGGACAACCTGCTCGACAACGCCATCAGCCACGCGGGCGCGGGCGCGGCAGTCACCATCACCGCCACCCAGGACACCGGCGGCACACGCGTGGTGGTCGCCGACACCGGCAAGGGTATCTCCGCCGCGCACCTGCCCTACATCTTCGACCCCTTCTACCGCGTGGACAACGCCCGCTCGCCGAAGGACAACCACAGCGGCCTGGGCCTGCGCATCGCCCGCGGCCTCATCGAGGCGCAAGGCGGCACACTGACCATCCAGAGCACCGAGGGCAAAGGTACGCTGGCGATCATCAGCTTTCCGAAGGGGTGATACGCAACCTTACCCGGATATGCATCATCTTTGGGAGGGCGAGCGTACCCGCGAGCCACGAATGAAGTAGCAGTAATTGAATACAGAAACGGTCTGTACGTGTAGATGTTCACACGCACAGACCATCTTTTCAATCTCACAAACGACACACGCGCGCGGCTCGCGGGTACGCTCGCCCTCCCAATAGGAAGCATAGCATCGTCGGGTGTAGGCAGGGATTCCTCCCGCACCGGCGAAGTGTGAAACCGTATCCTTCCCCAACAAGGAGCGTCCCATGCCCTTCACCCTGCCGCTCGGAACCGCGGCTCCGGAGTTCTGGCTGCCCGCCACCGACGGGCGGTGCTATCGCCTGGCCGACTTCGCCGCCGCGAAATATCTCGTCATCTTTTTCACCTGCAACCACTGCCCCTTCGTCACCGGCTCCAACGCGGTGACGCGCGCCACCGCGGAGCGCTATGCCGCTGACGGCGTGCAGTTCGTGGGCATCAACAGCAACTCCGTGCTCGTGCACGCGCAGGATTCCTTTAAGAAGATGCTCGACGTGATGGCCGCGGAGGGCTTCCCGTGGGTCTACCTGCGCGACGAGAGCCAGCAGACCGCGCTGGCCTACGGCGCCCTGCGCACCCCGCACTTCTACGTCTTCGACGGCGCGCGCAAACTGGTCTACACGGGCCGCGGCGTGGACAACCCCCTCGACACGAGCAATATGACCGTCAACGACCTGGACAACGCGCTGGCCGCCCTCATCGCCGGCAAACCCATCGCCGTCCCGCTGACCAACCCCATCGGCTGCAACGTGAAGTGGGAAGGCCGGGAGCAGCACTGGATGCCCGCCGACGCGTGCGATTTGGTGATTGGGTAACACGGAAACGCGCCGGCTGTTTCAGGAGGAAATGATGCGCCGATTGCTGATACCGACATTATTTCTCATCCTCGGCGTGGCGGTCAATGCCGCCACGCCGGAAGCCACCGCGGTGCTGCAGAAGTTACATACCGCGGTGCCTATCTACGAGGCAATGATCGACGGCAAACCGGCGCCAAAACAGTATGCACCGGATACGCTCTACCACCTCGCCCAGCAAGTGGGCGACATGCGCCTGCGCGATGCCATACCTGATCTGCTGTATCTCCTCGACAACCACGTGGGCGATGATCACATTTACGCGGAAGGTATCATCGCGGCGCTCGGGAAGATCCGTGACGAACGTGCCATTGTCCCCCTGCTCGGGCAATTCACCTGGAATAGACCCGACAAATCGGCTGCCGCGGAGGCGCTGGTGCAGTTCGAACGCCCTTTGTGTCCGCAAATCATCCTGGACGTGCAAGCGGCCAATCCACTCCTCGTGCGGCGTGGCTTGTTTGCGCTGCGTGTGCTGGCAGAGGATCGGGTGAATACGGCCTTGTCGGTGAAGCTGTCGGCGGAGGAACGTATCTGGTTTACCGTCTCCGAAGACGCTTATCACGCGGTCGTTGCGCACCTGCAGGACACGTCGCCACTGATCCGCTATGAAGCGCTTGCGACGGCCCTGGCGATTCATCCGGAGCAGCACGACGTGCTGGCCGCGCAATTGGCCAACGATACAAATGCGTATGTGCATTGGCTGCGCGCGCTTCCAGATGACAAGGTGCGCCGGCTGCGTCTCGACCACCTCACGTCCTGGGAAGTCGACACACGCACCACGCAGCCCCCGGCTGATGAAACCGTATACCGGCACAACTCCCCGTGGGTGCCTTTCAAGCAAGGATGTGTAGCGCGAGTGGGCGTGGTAGACACGCACCTGGTGCTGCCTGAAGGGTACTATCTACGGAACGCCCCTGTATGGGTGCACCTGGAAATCGGCAACCCGACCCAAAAACGCGTAAATATGGAAACATCCTTTTCCTCGACCTATCCGCTGGGTGTAGTCGCGCTGCACGATGCGTATGGCCGCGCGGAAGGGTTGTATCGTCCGAAGCTGATCTGCGACGTCTTTGGTAAACCGCTGCCGTCAATCACCATCAAACCCGGCGAGAAAATAGCCTGGGCCTTCAACCTGCTCGACGATGTTTCCCTCACCGACAACGGCGTCTATACTATTCGTCGCGGGAATACACCCGACGCGCCGCTGCTTCTCACCTTGCAGATCACCGGCTTACCGCAGCCTTTGTGGCGAGACTGCTACCGGGGTATCGGCGACCCGAACCGTGGCCTGAGCTACCCCCGCCTCGAAATACCCGCCGGCCCCGCCGTGGCATACAGCTACCCCGAACTCGCGCGTCCGCCTGACGCGGAACTGTTTCCCGAAAATCCGGTGACGCAGGTCGATGCGGATGGCAATATACACCGTTATTTCGAGAAGTACGAATGGGTGCGCGAGACGCAGGCTGAGACCTTCCAGCAACCCATCAATCCGAAATACCTGACTCTGTTTGATGTTTACTACGAAGCGATCTACACACACGCGGAGCATCTTCTGCGCTGGGTCCGCTACGAAAAGGGCAAGCGGGCGCAGTCGATGGACTTCGACGGTGTGGGCCGGCTCACCGATCACCTCTACTATGATCGCCACGGCGACCCGGACCGGGGAATCGGCGTAGCCTACACCCCCACCGGCAAGATTCAGCGCCGCGTCTACTACGGACCGCTGCTGCGGATCACCAACAGCTTCCGCTACACGTATGACAACCAGGACCGCCGCATCAAAGAAGAACGCTTCGATGCCGATGGCAAGTTGACCGACTACTTCATACTCGATCCCCTGCGGCGAGATGGGGCGCAATACTGGTATCAACGCTTCGATGCCGCAGGTAAACCGTGCGGCACGGGGTGGATGACACCGGATTGACCAAACCGGAGGACTACAACCATGCAACGCCACTACCTCCACGGCCCCTGGCAGCGCGAGATCGGCGGGCGGCAGGTCGACTACGTCACCGTGCCCGGCAGCTATCGCCCTGTCGGCGCGTGCACGCTGGGGTATGACTTCGCCTCCGACTGGGCGGATGCGGGCGACGACACCCTCTTCCTGGTCACCGAGGGCGTGATGGCCGGCGCGTCGTTCACATTGAACGGGCAACCCGTCGGCGAGGCGGGGCCGTGGGCGCCGTACCGCTTCCCACTGCCCGCCGGTCTGCTGCGCGCGGACAACACGCTGACGGCGGAGGTGCGCGACATTCAGGAGGAATTCGGCACCACCCCGGGCCGCCGCTACGAAGCCGGGCTCTTCCGCGACATCTACCTCGAGCGCCGCCCCGCCATACAAATCACGAATGTCGCCTTCCGCGCCGTGCTGAACGACGCCTGTACGGCGGCGGAGGTCACCGTGCAGGTGGAGAACGCCGGCGAGGGCGCGGGCGACGTGACCGCCGTGCTCACCGAGCGTGACGGCTACCGCGTCGCCACCGCCGTCGCGCCCGCCGGGTCACCGCTGACCTTCTCCGTATTGCGCCCACACCTGTGGTCCCCCGCGACGCCGTGCCTGTATACCCTCACCGTCACGCTGGGCGCGGATACGGTGACGGAGACGGTCGGCTTCCGCCGCCTGGAGGTGCGCGGGCGGGACTTTTACCTGAACAACACCCGCCTCGTGCTCAAGGGTGTCTGCCGGCACGAATTCACCAGCCGGCACGGCTACACGCCGACGGAGGAGGAGATCCGCCGCGAGCTGGCGCTCATCAAGCACGCGGGTTTCAACTACGTGCGACTGGTGCACTCGCCGCAGAGTCCGCTGGTGCCACGACTCGCCGCCGAAATCGGCCTGCTGGTGACGGAAGAGCCGGGCACCTGCTGGCACAACCTGGACCTTCCCGCCGTGGCTGCCCGCGCGCGGGAGACGCTGCGCCGCGTCGTGCTGCGCGACCGCAACCTGCCGTCCATCCTGGCGTGGTACCTGTACAACGAATGCCCACCGAGTATCCCCTATGCGCGCGACGCCGCCGCGATGTGCCGCGAACTCGATCCCGGCTGCCTGGTCTCCACCGCCGATTCGAGCGGGGACGACACTCTGTTGCGCGCGATGGCCGACGCCGCAAGCTTCGACTTCTACGGCATCAACCAGTACAGCGGCGCGCAGGACTACGTGGAGCGCGCCAAGGGCTTTCCCGACAAGCCGCTGGTCTTCACCGAGTGGGGCGGCTGGCTCGGGCAGGGCAACGCGCGCGCCTTGCAACTCTATGCCGACACCTTCGCGCGCCACGTGCAGCCGGACGCGGAGCCGCGCATGGCCGGCTGCACCTTCTGGGCGTGGGCCGATTATGAGGAGTTTTCCCGCGGCCTGCCCTCTTCGCCCGACGGCTGGACGGTGGAAGGCCTGCTCGACAAGGACGGCAACCCGAAGCCGGACCTGCAAACCCTGTCGCTGATGTGCTTCGCGATGGATCACCCCGCGCCCGTGTATGCGCCGCCGGTTGAGGTGTTGCTGCGGCAGCCGCGCCGGCTGGAAGCCTGGCACCCCGTGCCGCTGGACATGGAGGCGGACGGCCAGTCGGCGCTGAAAGAGGCGGTGGCGCGGATGCGCGCGCGCTTCACCTTCCGCAACCCCGCCGTCGGCGCGGCGCTGGTGGCGGGCATCCCCTTCCTCCCGCGCGAAACGGACGGCCTGGCGCCGCTGCTGCTGGGCGCGGGGTGCGACGAGGTGGTCATCCCGGTAAATCGCGAGGTGCGCGCGGTGGCGGTGCTCGGGCACGTCGCCCTGCGCGGCGGCTACCCGAATAATGCCGTGTGGTCGGTGTATCACCCCGATCAGGAGGCCGTGACCCCCTTCGGCGCGCCGGCGGCGGCGTATACCTTCGTCTTCGAGGACGGCGAGGAGGAGATCCCCCTCGCCCATGGCATCCACGTGTTGCGCGCCAACGACATCTGCCGTTGGTGGCTCACCGACCCGCGCGCGCCGGAGACCGCCCCCGCCCTGCGCACGGTGCTCCACCCCACCTACGAAAGCCTACGCTTCGACCTGTGGGAGCACGCCTTCCCCACCCCGCGCCGACTCAAGGAGATCCGCTGGCGCCTCGCCGATCCGGGGGCGATTCTGGCGCTGCTGGCGGTGAGCGTGGAGACCTGTCCTACGCTGTAACCGCCCGCACCTCATACGCATACACCCGCGCGTTTTCCAGGCGCAGCGTCACGGCCACCGGGCCGGTGGGCAGCGTGGCGCCGGTCGTCCAGACCACCCGCTCCCCGATGCTCCCCTGCGTCAGGGGCGTGCAGTCGGTGAAGCCCCGCGTCGTCTCCCCCGCGCGCACCTCGGCGGTGACGCAGCCGTCCGGCTTGATGATTTCGTAGTTCAGGTAGAGCGCACTCGGCACGTCGAGCGTCCCCAGGTCGATGGTGAACTCGCCTTCGGGGTCGGACTCGAACCCGAAGAGCTGCCACTTCGGCCAGGAGGCGAAGGTGATGCCGGAGCCGCCGTGGGTTTTGATATGCTCCACCCATTTCGGCGTGGCCTTCCACTCCGGCGTCCAGCCGAAGCCGTGCGAGGTGGGTTGGCCGGAGAAGTACAGCCGGTGCTCGTCGCCCACCTCGACCACTCCCGACGCGCTGTTGATCCACCCGTTGCGCGCGAAGGAGAGTTCCGTGTGGTCGATGAAGACGGGCCGCCCCGGCATATGCAGCCAGCGCCCGCCGGGCTCGGGCTGGTACACCAGCGCGATATCCGACGTGCCGTACAGCGCAAAGCTGCTCGCCGACGAACCGGTATACGGCAGCTCGTGCCAGTACTTCCACAGGAAACCGACGGTGGCCTGCCCGGCGGCCTGCATACCAATGCCATAATAATCGCAGGTGTGAAACCCGCGCGTGATGGCGCACATATCGTCGAATTCATCCGGGTAGAGGGCCGACACCGCGTCGCTGTAGACGCCCTCCCGCAGCGTGGCGGTGTGGATGCTGCGGCGCCCCATGCGCATCCAACGCGGAGAGAACTTCATCGCCGTCAGCCCGCTGTTGCGTCCGGGGTGCCAGATGCTGGTAATCACGTCGGCGCTGTGCCAGCGCGGCGCCGTCGTGTCCAGCATCCAGTGCAGGCCGTCCGGCGAATGGGCGGTGTAGTAGCCCATGCTGGTGATCTCCGGATGGCTGAGGAAGAGTGCTTTGTACCCGCACCCGGTAGCGCGGTAGCGGTGCGAGGGAGGCGCGTCGGGGTCGATGAAGACGGTGGCGCTGTGCAGCCCCAGGTTTGTCAGGTTGTTGGGCGCCAAGCCGTGATTGACGATGCCCAGCACCGGCTTCGACCAAGTGATGCCGTCCGTCGACTCCGCATACGCGATGGAGGACATATCCGTCTGGTAGTCCCAGTCCGCGGGGATGGCGTGATACCACATGCGCAGCACGCCGCCGTCGCGGAGCACGCTGCCGTAGATGGTCACCCCCGCCCCGTCGACGAAGGTGTCGGGCGCCAACACCGGTTCCGGATGCACCTGCGGCTTGCGCTGCACAAAGTTCAGATGACCGGAAAACCCGCTCAGGTTCGTACGCGCTTCGAAAAGCAGCTCCATACAATCCTCCTCACCGAGAACTGTGTTGAGTAACCGCTTGATGATACCGCGGGACAACGCGTGGGACAAGGGGTTTGCGCACGTTCGCGTCCGATTAACGCCAACTCGCCGCCGTGTCCGTCGCCAGCGCCTGCACGCGATCGAAGATGCGCGCCATCGCGGCGCAGTCGTCGGCATCCCACGCTTCCGTCGGCTTCAGGCCGCTCTCCAGCCACGGCCACAGGCCGTACAGGTTCAGGTCCACGCGCAGGCGATCGGTGCGGATGCGGGCGAAGACGTCGTCGAGGGTGTCCAAGCCGGCCCCGGCGATGATGATGGTGTGCGCGTCCATCCCCGCGTCGTGCAGCGCGGACACCGTCATCTCCCCGGCGTTCACCGCCTTCATGGTCGGCGTGGCACACACGGCGCGGACGACGCCGGCGAAATCGCCGCACGCGTGCACCGCCATGCCGCCGAACGCCTCCCCGATGCGCTGCAGGTGCGGCTGGTAGAACTCGGTGTAGAAATCAGGGGAGATCATCACCAGGCTGTCCACAGAAATCGACGCCCCGGCGTCGGCGGGCACCCAGTTCCACGCCCACAGGTGCGTGCCCACGAAGCGGTCGCCGCACACGCGCCGCTGCGCCTCCCAGTAGGTGATGAAAGCGTCGGTGACTTGCCCCATCACGGCGTGGTAGCGCTCCGGTTCGTCGTACGCCGCGGCGAGCAGCGCCTCGTAGCCGAAGAGCTTCCCGCACACGTCCGCCGGCCCTTGGCTGTCCGCCGGGTGTATGGGCAGCCGGCCCTCCGTCTCCTCCAGCACGTACGCTTCGATCTCCAGCCAGCGGTGCGCCACCGTGCCGGGACCGAAATCGGGCGCGGGCAAGTCGAGCGTCTCCAGCCGTTCGCAGGAGTAATCGCCATCGATGATCACCTCCGCCGCGCCAAAGAGCGAGGGCATGGTGGACTGCCGGCAACCGGGGAAGAAGGAGGGAATGAAGTCATCCTGAATCTCGCCGCGCGCGATGATCTCGTCCAACTGCGCGTGCAGCGAGCGCTCCGGCTCCTGGTCACCGGCGTAGTAATTGACGCCGAGAGGCGCAAAGGTGAAGGGGTAGCGGTCGGTCGGTGCCTCCCCGTGCCACAACCGCGTCCAACGCGCCTTGCTCGCCGCCAGTCGCTCCGCCGGGTACAGCGCGTCGATCTGGTCCAGTTTTCGTCGCGTGATGTCGTGCATGCTGAACTCCTCTGTCTCGGGGTCGAATCGAGCGCTGTGCACCAGAGCCGACGTTCGCTATTATAAACGCCGCGCCCGCGTTCTGCCACGGGATTGATCGAATCCACCGGAAATATTTCTCACACGGCTTGCCCTTGTCGGCGTAGCTGGGAATTGGTATAGTAGTCTAAACAACGCCTTTCTTCCCTGACGACTACCTGCGAGAGGGAACCGAATGATGGAGATGCGCCCACGATGGATCGACGTCCCCGGGCAGTGCCGCCTCGGCATTTTGCTGTTGCTCTTCCTCTGCGTCGCCGCCTGGGCGGATGATGCCAAACCGACCCTGACCCCGGTGGAAGGCTGGTGCGCCGTCTTCGGCGGGCACGACACCACCTGGCACTTCACCGCGGACGGCCTGGGCGGCAAAAAGGCGCACGTCAGTTGGGTGCTGGCGTCGAGCGAACGCACCGTCGCGCGCGGCGATGTCGACCTCGCCACGCCGGACGGCAAACCGCCCGTCGCGACGGTGCCCGTCACGCTGCCGCCCGTGAAGCCGGGCGCGCTCCTCGGCCTCACGTTGAAAGTCACCCTTCTCGACGACGCCAACGCCGTGCTGGCCGACTACACCAAACCCCTCTGGCTCTTCCCTCCCGAGATCTTTGTCCAGCAGACCGAGTGGCTGAAGGGGCTCAACCTGCGCCTGTACGATCCGGACGGCGCCACCGCCAAGCGCCTAGACGCGTTGGAAATCCCCTACAAGGCGGTGGGCAATCTGGAGGCCTTCACCGACGGCGACCCCGGCGTGATTATCATCGGCGAAGGGCTCTCCTTCACCGATTACCGGGGACTCTCCGACGCGATCACCAAGGCCGCCACCGCCGGCTTCCCCGTCCTCTGCCTCGCGCCCAACGGCGGCACGCTGCCCCTGCCCGGCAGCGACGGCGTGGAGGGCGCCGCCCCCACCCACCTGTCGCTGCGCCGTGCCGCAATCATCACCGAGATCGACAAGCATTTGGACGCCACCGCCTGGCCCAACGGCCCGTCGATGCTCAGCGGACTGACCCTGCGCACCGAGCGCGAGCAGGTCGTCGCGGAAGCGAAGGCGGGTCAGGCCGGTTGGCCCTGGCTCGAATGCACCTATCCCACCCCCAACGGCACCCTGATTCTCTGCGGATTCGGCCTCATCGCCGCCTGGGACGATGGCCCAACCCCGCGCCACCTCTTCGCCCGTTTGCTGCATCGGCTGGGCGATTCCCTGCATCCGAATGAGATCAAGAACTGAAAGGAGTTCACCATGTCATCGTTGGTCACCCGACTCATGCTCATCGGCGCCGTACTAATCTGCGCCCTGCTGCCCGCCCTAGCGGCGGACGACGCCGTACAGAAGGACATCTCCGTCGCGATCTTCCCCTTTGCGGAGCGCGACAACCAGGTCAAAGACTACGGCGCGAAGATCAGCGACGTGCTCAATGCCCAACTCGGTGCGACGGACGGCATCCTGATGGTGGATCGCGAGCAACTGGACAAGACGCTCGACGAGCATCACCTCAACCTGTCCGGCGCCGTGAAGGCGGAAGATGCCACGCAGATCGGGCAACTGGTCGGCGCGAAGCTGCTCATCACCGGCGCCGTCTTCCAGTCCGGCAAAACGCTCTACCTCACCGCGAAGATCATCGGCACCGAAACCTCGAAGACGAAGAGTGAATCGGTAAAAGGCACCGTCACCGACGACCTCGCCACCCTGGCCGAACAGCTCGCCAAGCAGGTCATCGCGCGTATCAACAAGGATGGCAACACGCTCATCGCCGCACAGACCACCGAGAAGGACGCGGTCACCATCATCAACGATAAGCTGGGCAAGGCCGACCGCCCGTCCATCACCATCAATATCAGTGAGCGCCACATCGGCGCCACCACCATCGACCCCGCCGCCGACACGGAGATGGCCATCATCGCCAAGGACACCGGCTTCACCGTGCTCACCAATAGCGCCGGCGTGAAGCCGCCCCCGCTGGTCATCACCGGCGAAGGGATCAGCGAATTCGCCACCCACCTCGGCAAGCTGGTCAGCGTGCGCGCGCGCGTCGAAGTGAAGGTCGTCGATCCCGCCACCGAAAAGGTTATCGCCGTGGATCGCCAGACCGTGATCGTGGTGGACGTCTCCGAGATCATCGGCGCCAAGAGCGCGCTGCAGAAAGCCACCACCCTCATCGCCCAGCGCCTGCTGCCCAAGCTGGTAACCGCTGACGCGAAGGACAAACCGGCGGACAAGCCCGCCGACAAACCGGCGGACGCCCCCGCGAAATAACCCCACCCCGCAACAAAAAGCGCGCGCCGCGGAGAATCCGCAGCGCGCGCTTTTTCGGTATTACTCCCCGGCTTTGGGGATTTTCGTTTCGTCGATGGTGACGCTGTAGAGTTTATCGAAGGTACGCGCGAGCGGGCCGTAGAACGTCGAGTACCCGCAGCAGGAATACGCCGGACCACGTTGGTGCAGCAACCGTTGCGCGGTCATCGTGGTGGTGTTGAACAGGTACCAGTTTGTATTCGAAGCCAACACCGCCTTTGCCGTGCCCCCCATCGGGTAGATGCCGCAGGAATCCGTGACGAAGGTGCGCTGTTCCTCGCTTTGCCCGGGCGTACCGGCGGCAGCGGGATTCACGATCGGTATCAACGCGAAGGGACGCTTGGGGTTGTCGAAATCGCGGGTGAAATCGAAAATGCCGGGGCACATGCGGAACCCCACGGCATCGAAGCCGACACCCAGCACACGGGTGTCCTGGCGCAAGGTGGTGAGGTAGATGTTCTTGACATCGAGGACACGGACGTTACGCGTTGCTAAATCGATCAACAACGGTTGCGCGACATACTGGCGCATCGGTTGCATATTGTCGCGACCGATAACGACCCCGAGGTGACGATCCGCCATCGGTACGACCACCACCCAGTTCGGCAAAAACGCCAGGGTGGTATCGAGGTAAAACTTCGCATCCTTAGGACGTTCTGGGGGCAGCGACGTTTTCGCCTCGAGCAGCACGTCGACCTTCACCTTATCACCCGGCGTGCGATCCCAGGTTACCTCCGCCACCCACGCACGGGAATCGGTGCCGAAGCTGCCCACGCCAACCATCCGTGTGGCATCGATCCGCGCAAACTTGATGGCATTCTCGGCACTCGGCAACCCCTGCGCGGGGCCGATCTGCTGAAGCAGCTTCCCGTTGGCATCCAGTACCTGCACGCCGTCGCGCCGCGTCGCGACCCAAATGTATTGTCCATCCCACGCCACGTCGTCGATCATCGGGTGCGGGTTCGTAAAGGTGGTGTCCAGCACCGGCTCGAGATCGCCCGGGGCTCGTTGCAGATACACCACATACGCCGTCCAGACGATATCGAAGGTGCCGCAGGGGATGAAACGAGGCAACATGGCATAATCGAGCTTATGCACCGGTTGGGTGGCGTTGGCGCGTACGGTCAGAATAATCGGGTGAAAGGTCAGCGCATCGAAGGTCGGCTCTGTCGAGAGCGGCACGGCTCCCTGTTGCAACATGGCAATCGTCCGCCCCAGGTTCGTTCGATACAGCAGTAAATTGGTATAATTCCCCTCGCTTTCCCGTTTGAACGGCGCATTCATCGGCTTCGGCAGTTTTTGATATTCCGCAATCAGCGCCTCGTCTTCGGCGACTAATGCCTGCGCCTGCTCGACGCTTTTGACCCCGCTCAAGTCACCGCATTTTCGTACAAACAGCGTCACGCGGGCATACATGCGCACTTCCGGGTGGGTGCACTGCGACAGGTCGGTGAGAAAGGCCAAAAATTCGGTCTCGGTGAGCTGGTCGGCGCGACCATTCTTATACATAACAAGGAAACCGAACGGGACATGAATTCCCGTCGGCAGTGCGAGAAACATCTCCTTGATAAACGCCAGATCCTTTTTGCGCGCATAGGTCGATTCCACGGAGCGCATGGTGAAGCAGAGAACGTTATCGGCGTATATCGCCCTCCGCTGTGCGGGGTCCGTGCCGGGTGGTATCGACAGGGTTAACAGACACGGCAACGTCTCGCGAATAAAGCGGTGATAGGCATCGCCGGTTTCCGTAAACGCGAGCGCCATGGGGCTATCCGCCGGCATCCACCCGCCTTCCAGACGCATGACGAGGTCATGCATCAAGTCTATTCCCCCCCCCAACATGCTGCAGATGTTCTGGCCATCATTCAGATCCACCAGTTGATGCCGCAACAGGTAGTCGATGTGTTGCATCACGGCGGTATAGGCACGAAGCCGGCGCAGACACACCTCCTGCGCCGCGGGGCTGTTGATCCCAAAGTCGTTCGTACCCATGTAGTCGTGCAGTTGTAATTCGGCGATCTGGAGATCTTCGTTAATGGTGCTCTTCCGCACCTCCACCTGCCCCGGGTCCAACAACAGCGCCGATTCCCGCAACTGCACGGCCGTTTCATGGTCGCCGAGGGTGCTGAAGGCGTTGGCGCGGTGGATCATCCCGTTGAGCTGCTCCTCCGCCGTCAACGGCTTCGCCTTCGCCGCCTGCGTGAGCACCTTGGGTGCCACCGTGCCGGTGAGCCATTCTGCGGCGTCCTTTTGCGGCAGGATGCCGGATTTATACACCTGTTCCGGCAACGCTCCGTTCGTCACGCGCACGGTGAGCAGCAGCGTGGGCGCCTCGGGCTTCGCGGCATCGACCACGAAGCTGCCCTCGACAAACACCGGCACCACGCGCTGAATGCCGGTGTCGCCGATGGCCAACTCCTTGCCCAGCGCCTGCGCCTCGGAGAGGGCGATGACGGCCACGCCGGGTTGCAGCGTCAGCGCGTTCTCCAACAGGTCGGCATATTCCGTTTGCCACCCGTCGTAGGCGTGGGAGAAATTCTGCGCCGTGAAGCTCGACAGCCCGATCACCTGCGTGATGCCGTCGGCAAAGCGCGTGCGCGTGTCCAGCACCGCCGCCTTGCTCTGTGCTACCGCCGCCGCCAGCGCGTCCGGCTTCCACGGGAAGGTCAGGTGCAGCAACCGCGCGCCTTGCTTGCACTCGGCGATCACCAGCGTGGCCATCGGCCGCGGCCCGTTCTCAATATGGAAGCATACCAGCGCATCCGCCGCCAGCAAATGCCCCAGCTTCAACCGATCCGCCCCACCCCCGTCGCCCAGCGCCGTGGCCAGCGTCAGCTCCTGCGTCACTTTGGCGATCTCCGCCCGCTCCACCAGCTCGAGATCCGGCACCTGCGTCAATTCCGCCTGCAGCAAATCCGCAAACGGCTGCTCCGCCGCCGCCCCGGTGGTGAGCACCGCCCACCGCTGGTACACGGGCTTGGCCGCCGCTAGCAGGGGGAGCAAAAGCAGACAGGGGAGCAGCAGACGTAATACACGCATCGCCGGACCTCCTAACATCCATCGCCTGGAGATGGTCGGTGTCCGGTAATAGTTCGCGCCGCTTGGTCGTCTTTCCTGCCGCTTATGCCGCTTTCCGTCGGCGCAGCAGACCGTGCGCCACGTCGAGCAGGTGCGCCACGGTGAAGCCCAGATGTTCCAGCACCACCTCGCCCGGCGCGCTGGCGCCGAAGCGCTCCAGGCCGACGATGGCGCCGTCCAGCCCCACGTAATGCTCCCACCCCAGCGAGGCGCCGGCTTCCACGGCGAGGCGCGCACGCACGGCAGCGGGCAGCACGCGCTCGCGATAGACCGCCGGCTGCCCGTCGAAGAGGCGCCAGCAGGGCAGCGACACCACGCGCACCGCCACGCCTTCCGCCGCCAATGCCTCCCCCGCCGCCAGCGCCAGGTGCACCTCGGAGCCGGTGGCGAGGAGCAGCAACTCGGGTTGTCGGGTGGTGGATTCCCACAGAATGTAGCCGCCGCGCAACACGCCGTCCGTCGCGCCATATTTCGCGCGGTCGAGCACCGGCACGTTCTGCCGCGTGAGCGCCAGCGCCACCGGGCCATGCGCGTGCAGCAGCGCCCCGCGCCACGCCTGCGCCGTCTCGGTGGCGTCGGCGGGGCGGAAGAGCAGCATCTCAGGCACGGCGCGCAGCCCCATGAGCTGCTCCACCGGCTGGTGCGTGGGGCCGTCCTGCCCCAGCGCGATGCTGTCGTGGGTAAGCACGTAGATCACGTGTGCCTGCATCAGCGCCGCCAGCCGCATCGGTGGGCGCATGTAGTCGGTGAAGATGAGGAAGGTGCTGACGTAGGGGAGTGTGCCGCCGTGGCGCGCCATCCCGTTGGCGATGGCCCCCATGGCGTGTTCGCGCACGCCGAAATGCAGGTTGCGCCCGGCAAAGGTGCCGGGTTGGAAGTCGCCGCCGCCGTCGATGAGCGTTTTGGTACTCGGGGCCAGGTCGCCCGCGCCACCGAGGAGCGCCGGGATGCGCGTCGCCAGCAGGTTGAGCACCGTGCCGGCAGCATTCCGCGTTGCCATCGGCTTGGTGTCCGCGGGGAAAAGATCGTCCAGCCCGTCCTCCCACCCCGCCGGCAGCCGGCCCTCCCATTGCGCCTGGAAGCGTGCCGCCGGCTCGGGATACGCCTGCGCGTAGGCGTCCCAGCGGGCCTGCCAGTCAGCCTGCGCCCGTTGCCCCAACTCCACGTGGCGGCGCAAGTAGGCCAGCACGTCGTCCGGCACCAGGAAGGTCGGCTCCAGCGGCCAGCCGAGGGTCTCCTTGGTCGCGCGCATATTCTCCAGCCCCAGCGGCTCCCCGTGCACCGTGCCGGTGCCCTGCAGCGGGCTGCCGTAGCCGATGATCGTTTTGCAGATAATCAGCACCGGACGGTCGCGCTCCTCGCGCGCCTCGCGAATCACCGCCTCCAGCGCCGTCACGTCGTCGCCGTCCACCGGACCGAGCACGTGCCAACCATAGGCGGCAAAGCGCGCGCCGGTGTCCTCGCGGAAGGCGATGTCGGTGTTCCCTTCGATGGAGATGTTATTGTCGTCATAGAAAACGATCAGCTTGCCCAGCCGCAGCGTGCCCGCCAGGCTGGCCGCCTCGCTGCTCACCCCCTCCATCATATCGCCGTCAGAGGCGAAGACGTAGGTGTAGTGATCTATCACGTCGTGGCCGGGCCGGTTGAACTGCGCCCCCAGCCAGTGTTCGGCGATGCTCATCCCCACCGCGTTGCCGAACCCCTGCCCCAGCGGGCCGGTGGTCACCTCCACCCCCGGCGTACGCAGCGCCTCCGGGTGCCCCGGCGTGCGGCTGTCCCACTGGCGGAAGGTTTTGAGATCGTCGAGTGAAAGATCGTACCCGGTGAGGTAGAGCAGCGCGTAGAGCATCATCGACGCATGCCCGGCGGAGAGGACGAAACGGTCGCGGTCCGGCCACGCCGGGTCGCGCGGGTTGAATTTGAGAAAGCGGTCCCACAGCGTATACACTACCGCCGCGGCCCCCAGCGGCGTACCCGGATGTCCGGAGTTCGCCCGCTCCACCGCGTCCACCGCCAGAAAACGGATCGTATCGATACAGCGCCGGTCCAGCCGCGCGTCGTGGGTGTCGGTCATAGGAATTGCCCTCCCCAGCAGTACGATACGGGAAAGGCGGCGCGCCGTGTGTCACCGTCACGCGCAAAAAAGAACCCTCCGCGTTGGGCGGAGGGTTCGGGAACGGTGGCACGGGCGTCTCGCCCATGCCACTGTGTTTAGCTGCACCCGCTGGTGCCGCCGCAATTCAGGCACTTGTAGCAGGAGCCGTTGCGCACCATGATCTCGCCGCAGGTCGGGCATGGCGGGGCGTCGGACTGGTTGTCGAAGCTCATCGTTTTGCCTTCCACCTTGCGTACCAACTCGGCCACTTCGTCGTCGATGGTCGGCGGGGCGATGGATTCGACTTCCTCCTCCGCCTCTTCCACCACGTGGGTGGAGGTGACGTAGTGCGCGGTGATGTCGCTGGGGAGGAATTTGATGGCCAGCCAGCGGAAGATATAGTCCACGATGGACTTCGCCATCGGGATTTCCTTGTTCGTCGTCCAGCCGGAGGGCTCGAAGCGCGAATGGCTGAACTTGTCGATGAGCGCGGGCAGCGGCACGCCGTACTGCATCGCCAGCGAGATGGCGATAGCGAAGGAGTCCATCAATCCGGACACCACCGACCCCTGCTTGGACATCTTTACGAAGATTTCACCCGGGGTGTTGTCCTCGAAGAGGCCCACGGTGAGGTAGCCTTCGTGCCCGCCCACGCTGAACTTGTGCGTGATGGCGGTGCGTTCGTCGGGCAGGCGGCGGCGGAAAGCCTTGGGCTCCGGCTTCACCTCGCCCGGCGCGGCGGCGGCGTTATTGCTGTCCTGGCGCGTGGTGAGCGGCTGTGTGCGCTTGCTGCCGTCGCGGTACACCGCCACCGACTTCAGCCCGAGCCGCCACGCTTCGATGTACAGGTCCACCACCTCGTCCACCGCCACTTCGCGCGGCAGGTTGACGGTTTTGCTGATGGCGCCGGACAGGAAGGGCTGCACGGCGGCCATCATGCGCAGGTGGCCCATGTAATGGATGAAGCGCAACCCGTTGGCGGGCTTGAAGGCGCAGTCGAAGACGGGCAGGTGGTCGTCGTGCAGGCCGGGCGCGCCCTCGATGGTGTCGTTCTGCTCGATGTACTGCAGCACCTCGGAGGTGGCGGCCTCGCTGTAACCGAGTTGGCGTAGCGCTTCCGGCACGGTTTGATTGACGATTTTGAACATTCCGCCGCCGGTGAGTTTCTTATACTTCACCAGCGCGATGTCCGGCTCGACCCCCGTGGTGTCGCAGTCCATCATAAAGCCGATGGTCCCCGTCGGCGCCAGCAGCGTGGTCTGCGCGTTGCGGTAGCCGTACTGCTCACCGAGCTTGATCGCTTCGTCCCACACCGTTGGCGTGGCTGGGGTGCCGATTGCAACGCAATTATTGACAGTGTTTCTTATCTGCAAATTTTTAATAACGCAATTGTCGACATTAATGGTGATACCTTCGGATCTTGTGC